>DAOTTJ010000442.1:0-26935 GCA_034437695.1 Ktedonobacteraceae bacterium | reverse complement strand
TCTGCACCTATGTATGTAGAGAGGAAACTTTATGATACGTGTTTTTCCTCGCAAGTTCTTACGGCTCTCACTGATCCTCGGATTACTGTTTTGCGCTGTCGTTGTGACTGTCTTTGCTACAACGTCGGGCGTTCACGCCGCTACTCGCACGACGGTTGGCGGGAATAGCAATCTCTCAGCGTTTGTGGGGTATGCCGAAGACAAAGAAACCAACAATCCTAATCCTGCGAACTTCCCTGTCCCCTGGGCCGGTGCGCCAAACACTACTTTCCTGGGCAATACTGTTCCCGGTCAGACAGCCTGCGGCGCTTTGCCTCTCTGTTATGATACCGGTGCTATTCGTTTCGATAATAGCGGTACTTCCAGTATTGTCGTGAGTAATGTTACGGTCAATGTACACGGCGATATGACAGGCGGCAAGATCTTTAGCCTCTGGGGTTCTTTTACGGTGGCTGCCGGCAAAAGTGTAATTCTGGCCGCCAATCCACCTGCCAATAATCCCGGCTATGACAATTTCGATACCAGCGGCTATCCCAGCAACAATTGTACGCCAATTGCCGAAGCCCCGACTGTGACGGTCACTATCGCTGGCGTGGCTACCGTTCTGGCGGATAGCACCCACGTGCTCGATACGGGCGGTATCGATCGCGGTTACTGTAAGCCCAAGCGTAACGAGTCGATCCAGTGGCGGGCGATCGGCGCTCCTGGAGCCGATACGGCGACGCTTTCGCTCAGTCCAACCAATGCCAATCCGGCTGTCGGCCAGTCTATCACTGAAACTGCCTTGCTCCTGGATGGCAGCGGTCTGCCGACACCCAATGCGCTGGTCAATTTCACTATCCCAAGCGGACCCGACAGCGGCAAGACTGCTAATGTCTATACCAATAGTGCCGGTCATGCTGCTTTTACCTATACCAATACCTCGAGTGGCCAGGATACCGTGGTCGCTTCGATCACGACTGTCGGTACGTTCCACGTTCAGACGAATGTGACCTGGGGCCAGATTACGCCTACTCCCACTCCGCCTCCTGCTACATGGACTGGTGTCGATATCGGCAGTCCATCTATCGCTGGCAGCCAGTCGCTCAGTAATGGCGTCTGGACCGTTTCAGGCGAGGGGGTTGATATCGGTGGTATCTCCGACCAGTTCCACTTTGTCTGGGAGCCACTCTATGGCGATGGCGGCATTCGTGCGCAAGTCCTCAGCCAGTCTAATACCAATAGCCGCGCCCAGGCAGGCGTTATGCTGCGCCTGAGTACTAGCCCTGGCTCGCCTTTCTATGAGGTAATCGTCACTCCACAGCGCGGCATCTACGTCTTCGATCGCTCAACTCAGGGCGCAAACGTCAGTACCGTCGCCAGCATCACTACAGGTGTTCCACCGATCTACCTGCAAGTACTGCGCTCTGGAACTTCGTTTACTGCCTATACCTCTAGCAATGGCACGACCTGGACCTCTATCGCAGGCTCTACGGTCTCTCTCTCAAATCTCACCGGTACACTGATGGGCGGAATGGCTGTCTGTTCAAAGACTTCTAGCGCGCCAAAACTGGATACTGCTACCTTTAATTCGGTCAGCATCCCGTAATCCCTCACCTCGCTGGGTAAAAAGCGAGTCAGGCTCAGACCCTGGCTCGCTTTTCTTCTTTGCCTTATCTTATCTGGTCAGTACTCAGCTACTCTCCGCGCCGACAGGCTCTTCCTGCTTTGCTGTAAGTGGCTCGGTATTGACTCCCACTTTCCGCTTCAACAGACGCTCACTGGCCAGGTTTACTCCCTCTGCCAGGTCGATCGTCGGTTGCCAGTTCAGTACGCGCCCGGCCCGACTGTTATCGAGGATAACCGCCGTGGGTTCATCGCGCGACGGTGAGATGTAGACCGGCGTAAGCTTGCTCTGAAACAGGTTTGCCACGGCCTGGTAGAGCTGGCGCATGCTGTAGCCCTGACCACTGCTGATGTGCAGCGTCTCATTGCACCCGCTGGTCAGTGCGCTCAGGTTGGCTTTCACTACGTCATCGATAAAGATGTGGTCGCGTACGTTACAATCGGTCCCACGAATCGTCGGACTGCTCTGCGCGGCCAGGCGCACCAGGAAGGTGGTCAGCGGATGTCGGCCGCTCGTCGGATTGATCTCTCCATAGATGTCGGCATAGCGCAAAATAAGGTGAGGCAAACCATACTGGCGCGTGTAATAGCGCACATACCACTCTCCGGCCACTCTGGTAATATCCTGCGGCTTCGTAGGGTATACCTCGATCTCTTCACTGATTGGCTTCATGGTCTCTCCATCGCGGAGTGCGCACCCGCGATAGAGCGAATTTCCACCCGAGGCGAAGATGAGCTTCCTTACCTGTGCATTGACGCAACTTTCCAGAACGTTGAGCACCCCGCGCACATGTACATCAGCGTCTGTCAACAGCCCTTCGCCTGGCAGTTCACATTCGCGTTGGATGGCGTGATAGCTCACAACGTCGGGCCGCTCTGCTTGCAAAATCGCCCGTAATCTCTCATCCCGGATGTCTAGATGATAAAAACGCGCCCGCGGATCAACACTTTCGCGCGTTCCGTGCAGCAGGTTGTCGATCACAATAACGTTATGCCTGGCATCAAGATATGTACGCGTCAGGTGCGAACCAACAAAACCCGCTCCCCCAATAATAGCTATTTTCATAGTCTCATCCTCCGTCTCAACTAGACTCTCTTCGTCCTGATTAGTGGTTCATCATTTTTTAGAAACAGACAGCCGATAGATCGTTTACCGTCCAGCTTTCTCTGGTTAACCGGACAATAAATCGATTACGTTCATTTGCCTTTAGTGTAACAAGTCGACAGATCGATAAATATCAATAGAGTGATTCCATTGTGCCGCCTGATTGCCTGGGGGCAACGAGAGCTGGTATGCTTGCTAGCAAACGTTGGCTGCGCTCTGGCTCTTCTGAGCGCGAGAAGATGGAAAGAGAGGCGATTTCGTAGGTAGTTTTCTCGGACTTTGTCTCTGGACGGCAGCACATGTGTGGTCGGCGTCAGCGACCACTGCCTCGATGTGAAGGTTTCCCAATTGTATCTGGTCAACTTTCACATCAAGGTAGCCAGCAGGCTAATCGGCCAGGTGCGGATTTTGTAAAAGATTATCCATTGTCGATCGCTTGACGCGGTAGGCCTGGCGCTTTCCCCGATGTGGAAGCGTAATCGCCCCCAATGCACCACTTTTAATCCAGCGCCGTACGGTTGTATCGTCCACACGCAAACGTCTCGCAACTTCGCGGACGGTGAGCAGTTCGTCTAGATCTTCTGCCATAAAAGTATCTCCTCCAATTTATAGTAGCAACGACTCTTGCAAGCCGGCAATCACGATAGCTTCAAGTCGGGAGAGTTTTCTTTCTTGTTCTCCCCACACTACATAGCATACCCAGTTGTACAATGAGTTAAACTCTGTTCGCCAGCTAACTACACTATACAGTTCGGCACAAATGTAATAAAATGAAGTATCTTTATAATAGGTCTGACCAGGAAACGCCAAAACGGTAGAATCCGACATTCCGTCTGAGGGATCACTGCTTGCGCAACTCTATTTTCTGGTAGACCAGACGCGCAGCGATAAAGGTAAACGTCCGCTGGTCTGGCGATATGTGTGCTCGATACAGATGAAAATTCGTCTGTTTAAAGGGGGAACATGCCAACACACAGTTTGATTGTCATCAGTGATCTGCATCTCGCCGATGGTCATCCTGCTCTTGAGGGTTTTCACCACTCACAGCAGAAAGCCCTGGAAGGCATCTTACACGCCGCTCTGCCAGGCGGCCTTCTGGGAAACGCTTCTACTACTACGTTGATAGTTAATGGCGACTGCTTTGATTTTCTTGCTGTTCCACCTTATCTGGCCGACGGGCTGAGCACTCCACAGATCGCCCTGGAGAAACTGGCTCGGATTGCATCTACGCATCCTGACTTTTTTATGGCTTTACGCGATTTCCTCGCTCAGGGCGGGAAAGTGGTATTTCTGCCCGGTAATCACGATATTGAACTCTGCTTTGAGGAGATACGTACCGAGGTTACACGTTTGCTCGGCGGCGATGTCGGTCTCACTTTTGGCCTCGATCAAGGCTATCAGCCCTGGCCCGATGTCTATATCGAGCACGGCAACCAGTATGATCTCTGGAATTACGCGCCCGGCGTCTGGGACGAGCATGGGAAGGCGCTCACTCCCCGGCCCTCGTCGCTTCTCTTGCCACGCGGCACTCAGTATATGCACCGGGCGGCCCTGCCGGTCACTATGCGCTATCCCTATTTTGACCATTTCGATCCACCGCTCGGCATCATCCGCCAGATCGCGCTGCTCAGTCTGGTAGATCCAGACTTGCTGCGAAGCTCTGCCACGCGCACCGTAGATATGATGTCGTATCCCTACCAGGGTCAACAGGATCTCGCACCCGATGAAGAGCAGGCCTGCCAGATCTTTGCGAAGATTGTTCCCGACTTTATTGCTTTTCAAGAGGATATGCTCGCGAATAATCCTGCCGTATATACAGCTTTCGATCATATATATACACCGGATGAACAAGAACAGAGCCAGAGCGATCTGCTAAGCGAGTTTTTTATGCTCTTCCATACCCTGGAAGCTTCGCCCGAGGCCGCGCTCAATGCTATTTTTCAGCCTATCTCTACACCTGTCGACGACAGCACAACCAGGGGGATGCATAATGTCCTGCGCGAGCATCCCGCCCTGCGCATTGCCGTGGCCGGCCATACGCACACGCTGCGTCACGACCATTTAGAGCCGAGTCAGCAGGTGTATGTGAATACTGCGGCGTGGATTCTGCGTTATGCGCCGCCCACACCTGCCGATCTCTCGCCAGCAACTATCGAGTGGCTGCACAATCCAGCGGTCGAGCCGCTGCCCCTGCCCGCATTGTCAGGCGCAAACTTTGCCTGGATACAGTGCGCGGACGGTCAGCCATCCACCGCACAACTCTGCACCTGGGAAGGTGACCTCGCTGGCACTTTTCGCATAGTGGAGCTATAATCTTCTCACCTATGCTCTGACCGGATTCTCGCTCTTCAAAAAGAATAATGATCAAGGGGTCAGGAGAGGTGGCTTGCATTCGCGCGGACGGAGCGGGATTGTTAAGGGCGGCAGCCCTTGACCGGGGTTTGGGGTGTCCCCAATACTCTTTTTTTCCTTATTTTGCTTGTTCTGCCTTTGGCAAAACAAGCAAAATAGGAGTGCAGAGAGCGGCTCTCTGCTAAAGTTCGCGCGAATGGAGGGAGCCTGGAAAAACAAAGTCAAAATAGTTACACGAACGGTTAAGTCGAATGATAGAAACAAACACACCACCTATAAAAATCAAACTCGAACAGCTCATACTGATCGATGGGCATGCTATGGTTCACCGCGCCTATCACGCTGTCCCGGAGACGTTGACCACTAGAAAAGGCGAGGTGATCAACGCTACCTTTGGCTTTACTTCGTTGCTGATCAAAGCCCTCAACGATCTTAAACCCGACTATATCGCCGTGACTTTTGATCGCCCTACTCCTACTTTCCGCCACAAGCAGTTTGCTCTCTATAAGGCGCATCGACCCGCTCTCCCGGAGAATATGCGCCCACAGTTTGGGCGTATTCGCGAGGTGGTCGAGGCCTTCGGGATTCCAATCTACGAAAAAGATGGCTTTGAGGCCGACGATGTGCTCGGGACTCTGGCCTGCCAGGCGGCTGAACTCGGCGTGAACACGACGATCCTGACCGGCGATATGGATACGCTCCAGTTGGTCAACGAGCATGTGAAGGTCATGGCTGCTCGCAAGGGTATCACTGAAGTGACCGAGTACGGCATCGCAGAGGTGATGCAACGCTTCGGCGTCCTGCCTATCCATGTGCCTGACTATAAAGGGCTGGTCGGCGATACGTCGGATAATATTCCAGGCGTCAAGGGCGTGGGCGAAAAGACGGCTAAAAAGCTTCTGGCTGCCTATGACGGCGATATCGAGCAGATCTTCGCTCACCTGGATGCGCTCGACCCCAAAGAACAACGTCTCCTCCGCGGCAAGGAGGCCGACGCCCGCCAGAGTAAATATCTGGCCACTATCGTCTGCAATGTGCCGGTTCAGCTTGACCTGGCTGCCTGTCGTGTCGGTCAGGTCAATAGCGAACGCACGGTCGAGCTTTTCCGCGAACTGGAGTTTCGCACCCTTATCGATAAAATCCCCGGTGTCAGCGTCGCCAGTGAGTCTGGACTAGAGAAAAGGGCCGGTGCGCCCGCCGTCATTGGCCAGGACGAAGACCTGTTGACTGCGCCACCGCTTGGCGTGGTACAGATTATTCAACCTCCACTGCCGCCCGATCTGGATCAGGTGTCATTGAGCGAAGCCGCCGCTGTCCACCAGCAGTCTTCTTTGGCGGTTGCAGATGCTACTCCTGCTGATAGCGCCAGCGTGGAGAGCGAACCTATGCAGTTAAACCTGTTTGAGACTGTAGAGCCGCTCTCCGCTGTCGTGCATAAGCTGCGTCTACCGGCGGCTGGCGAGAGCGGCATGGGTGACACTGCACTGCTCTTTATGGACCGCGAAGATACGCGCAAGACCAGCACGCTGGTCGTCGATACTCCCGAGTCCTTACGCGTCCTCGTCAGTAGTCTGCGGCGGGCCGGCACCTTCGCCCTGGATACCGAATCTACCTCTGAAGATCCCTGGCAGGCCGAGCTGGTCGGACTCTCCTGCGCTATGACTGCGGGCGAGGCTTACTATATTCCAGTCGGACATACGCGCACCCCCGCAGGCGAGGAGGCCTCCACTCAACTCCCGTTGAGCGATGTGCTGGCGGCTCTCAAGCCGGTGCTTGAGGACGCGGCTATCGGTAAGTATATGCACAACGCTAAGTACGATATGCTGCTGCTGGCTCGTCAGAAGATTAATGTGCGCGGCCTGGTCTGCGATACTATGCTGGCTGCCTATCTCACCGATCCAGGGCGACGTGGCATAGGTCTGAAAGACCAGGTCTTTCAGCGCCTCGGCCATCTGATGACGCCCATCGTCGAGCTGATCGGCACAGGCAGCAAAGCTATCACTATGGCCCAGGTCCCGATCCGTGTGGCCGCCGAGTACGCGGGAGCCGACGCCGACATGACCCTACGCCTGGTCGAGCCGCTCAGAGCCGAGCTGCTCAAGCACAATCTCCTCGATCTCTATCAGCGCCTCGAACTGCCGCTGGTCGCTGTCTTGCTGCAAATGGAGATCTCTGGTGTGGCGCTGGACGGCGAGTTTCTGCGCACCCTGGGCGGTCAGTTGAGCACGCAGTTAGGCGAACTGGAAAAAGCTATCTACGCCACGATCGGTCGCCAGTTCAACATCAACTCAACCAAACAGCTGGGCGAGCTACTCTTTACCGAACTCAAGTTACCCTCTGGTAAAAAGACCAAGACCGGCTATTCGGTCAGCGCTGATGTATTGGAGAATTTGCGCGGTAAACATCCGATGGTCGACTATCTGCTGGAGTACCGTCAACTTGCCAAGCTCAAGTCCACCTATGTCGATGGTTTGCTTACGCTGATGAACCCAATCACCGGACGCGTCCACACCTCGTTTAATCAGACGATTGCTTCGAGTGGCCGCCTCTCGTCGAGCAACCCCAATCTGCAAAATATTCCAGTGCGTACAGAAGTTGGCCGCCATATCCGCCGCGCCTTTATCGCCGATCCCAGCTATGTCCTGTTGACCGCCGACTACTCGCAGTTTGAACTGCGTATCCTCGCGCATATCACCCACGAGCCGCGCCTGGTCGAAGCGTTTAGCCAGAACGAGGATATCCACACGATCACCGCCGCCACGCTCTTCAATGTGTCGCCCGACGAGGTAAGTAAAGACCAGCGTCGCCTCGCCAAAACGGTAGTTTACGCCGTGCTCTACGGTCAGTCGGCCTTTGGCCTGGCCCAGATCACCGGGATGAGCAACAGCGAGGCCAGCGATTTCATCAAGCGTTATCATGAGACGTTTCCACGCATCAAAGACTATGTCGAGAGCACCCTCGATCAGGCCCGCCGCCAGGGCTATGTCAACACTCTCTATGGTCGCAAACGCTTCTTTCCCGATATGCACCTGCTGCCTCATAACGAGAGACAGGCCTTCGAGCGTGAAGCTATCAATATGCCTATTCAAGGTGGCAATGCCGATCTCATCAAGATAGCTATGCTGCGCATCCAGCACGCGCTGACCGAGAAACACCTCTCCACGCGTATGATCCTGCAAGTTCACGATGAACTGGTGTTTGAGGTTCCTACGGAAGAACTAGAGGACGCCAAGTATCATGTTCGTCACCTGATGGAGGGCGTCGCCACCCTTGATGTACCGATTAAAGTCGAACTCAAGGTCGGAAAAAACTGGTTTGAGGCTCGACCAGAGGACTGATGCTGCGAAAACGGAAAGATGGGGAAACAAAATCCTCCGCTGAGTGGTATAATTGAGCTACGTACAATCAAGGAAGATGACAGGATACATTGTACCTACACGAGGAGCTTTGTCCCGCAAAAGGAATGTGATTGTACCCGGTGCGCGATAGGTTTGAGAAAAACAATGAGTACTGGCTGGTCGGTTTAGAGGGGGAACAGGAACGTCTTTCTATCGGCATACATTTCCCGCTCTAGAGGTATCCCCGCCAGCACATTTTATCCAGGAGCTATAAACTGTGCAATTATCGCGTTTAGTCAATAGTCTGCCACCTTATCACTTTGCCAGTGCCTTGCAAAAGATCGCGGCCCGGCGAGCTGCTGGCGTCGATGTTATCAGTCTCTCAATGGGCGACCCTGATTTGGCTGCCCCCACGGCGGTGCTCAATCGTCTAAGCGAGGCGCTGCAAGATTCTATCAATCATCGTTATCCCGAGTATCGGGGGATGCGCCAGTTGCACGAAGCGTTCGCCGCCTGGTTTTTACGCCGCTTTGGTGTAGAACTGACGCCCGAGCGCGATATGCTCCCGCTGCTCGGTTCTAAAGAGGGCCTGATCTATGCCGGTGCGGCTGTGTTGGATGCGGGCGATATTGCTCTGACCGGCGATCCCTACTATCCAGCTTATATCACCGCGACGACTAACGTTGGTGCTGAACCCTATACATTGCCTTTGCTTGAGCAGAACGAGTACCTCCCCGACCTGGAACAGATACCGCCCGACATCTTGCGCCGGGCGCGTCTGCTCTGGCTTAACTATCCCAACAATCCGACGGCGGCCTGCGCCGGGCGAGCCTTTTTTGAGAAGGCCGTCGCGTTTGCGCAGCGCCATCAACTGGTCATCGTTCACGATATGGCTTATGCCGAGGTCTACTTCGATGATTTTCGACCAATGAGTATTCTCCAGATCCCAGGTGCGCAGGAGGTTGCGGTTGAACTTCATTCGTTGAGCAAGACGTACAATATGGCTGGTTTCCGCGTAGGGATGCTGGTCGGCAACGCCGATCTGGTCGATGCAGTGGGTCGTCTCAAGAGCAATACCGACAGCGGGATGTTTCGTCCTATCCAGTATGCGGCGATTACCGCGCTGGAGCTGCCCTCAAGCTGGTTGCAGGAGCGCAATGCAATCTATCGTACGCGGCGAGATCTGCTGGTCGATGGCTGTAACGCCATTGGGATGCACACGCGGCGCACGCAGGCTGGACTCTATGTCTGGGCGGCGGTTCCCGATGGCTTCAGTTCGCGCGATTTCGCCAGTTGGCTCTTTGATGAAACGGGGGTGTTCATCACAGCGGGCAACAACTTTGGTGCGCGTGGTGAGGGGTATGTCCGTATCTCTATGACCGAGACGCAGGAACGGATCGAGTTGGCGCTCGAACGTATGCGTGTCGCGCTGCAAGTACGGGCAGGCTGAGCCTCGTTGAGGAACGCCATCGGTTCCTTGCTTTTTCGTCTATCCTTCGCCTGGAATAAGACACAGGGAAAGAGAACTCAGGAGGGCGCACGCACGTTCAATGCCCTCCCGCACTTCCCTCCCTCCTGAATAAAATAATGACCACAAAAAGGGAGTGTCATGGCTATGCCAGGAAATGCGTGGAATCTCTCACTGGATCAGAGCGTTTGCGCTGATATCAACTCAGGACTCAATCACGAATGGTTGGTGACGAATGGTCTGGGGGGCTATGCATCCGGCTCGATAGTCGGCGCTGCGACGCGTAGTTATCACGGCTTGCTGGTTGCAGCACTGCGTTCGGCCGCCGAGCGCTATGTCCTGGTTACTAAAGTTGATGAGGTTGTTGCGCTGGCGGATGGTCAGACGCTGCAATTGGGGGTTAACGAGTATCAGAGCGGGGCCATTGATCCGCAGGGCTATCACTATCTCGCCTCGTTTGCTCTGGAGGGCGATATCTCCTGTTTTGTCTATCAACTGAACGAGCATCTGCGCCTGGAAAAGCGTATCTGGATGGAATACGGTGAGAATACCACCTTTATCGAGTATATCCTGCGCGACTCCTCGGTGCGCGAACGCGCCCGCGATCCATTGATGCTGACGCTTCAGCCCTTCTGTGTACAACGCGATCACCACAGCGTCACGCATGGCAGCCTCGATTGGCACTGGCTGGTTGAAAGTCTGGGCAATGGTTGCCAGCTCCGTTCTCACGAAGACTCGCCGAGCTATTTTCTCTGGATGGGTCGCGCCGCTCACTTTACGCCTGGTGGTCTCTGGTATTGGGGCGTGCATCATCGCCGCGACCAGGAACGTGGACTGAACAGCGTTGAGGATGTCTATCTACCCGGCACACTGAGCGTCCCGATTGTCCCAGACGAACGCGTGACGCTGGTGATCAGCGCTGAGAGCAAGCTGGCTGTGGCTGTGGGGAGCGTGCAGCACGAGGAGTATGTCGCGCACGCCTTGCGTCGGCATCAGCGGCGTATTAAGCAACTGCTTGATATCGCCGATCGTACGACGACTAACCTGGCTCGCCGCGATGCCGTTCACGCCCGTCTGACCCTGGCTGCTGATCAGTTTATTGTGACGCGTCCTCAGCCTCAAGAAGCGCAGCTTGTCAGATCTAAAATCCGGCTCCCTTCCGATCGTAAAACGATTATTGCTGGCTATCCGTGGTTCACCGACTGGGGACGCGATACAATGATCTCGCTGCCGGGACTCTTGCTCTGTACGGGTCGCTATAGCGAGGCTCGCGGTCTGCTGCGGGCCTTTGCCAGCTATCTGCGCGATGGCTTGATTCCCAATCGTTTTCCCGATGATGGACGCACGCCTGAATATAACACTGCCGATGCAACACTCTGGATGTTCCATGCGCTCAATAGCTATCTCAACACCACCAATGATTGGCCGCTCCTCAAAGAACTCTTTCCCAGACTGGTAGAGATCATTACCTGGCATATCCAGGGGACCGCTTATGGGATTGGTATGGACCCGGTGGACTGTCTGCTCAAAGCGGGAGTACCTGGTTCACAATTGACCTGGATGGACGCTCGCATCGACTCCTGGGTGGTCACGCCGCGTTATGGCAAGCCTGTGGAGATTAACGCCCTCTGGTATTGCGCACTGGCGTGCATGGAGAAGTGGGCCATTCATCTCTCAGTCGACGCACTCCAGTATGGTCAATTGCGTGCGCAGATCCAGCAGAGCTTTACCCATCGCTTCTGGTCCGAAGAGGCTGGCTACCTCTATGATGTTGTCGATGTCGGTGGGGTGAGTGGTCAGAATGACTCATCGCTCCGGCCCAACCAGCTTTTCGCCGCCTCCCTGACCAATCATCTACTGACCGATGTCCAGACCAAACGTATGTTGCAGCAGGTTACCGATCATCTCTTGACCCCTCTAGGTCTGCGCACCCTGAGTCCGAACGATCCTGCCTACCACGCTCATTTCAACGGCAACCCCTACCAGCGCGACAGCGCGTATCACCAGGGGACGGTCTGGCCGTGGTTGATTGGACCATATATCGATGTTCATCTGCGCGTTTTTAACGACGCTGTTGCGGCGTTGCAACTGTTGCAGTCGCTGGTTCAGCATTTATGGGAAGCTTGTCTAGGAACGCTCAGCGAAGTAACCGAACCCGAGTCGCCCTTTACACCTGGCGGTTGTTTTGCGCAAGCCTGGAGTGTGGCAGAGTTGTTGCGTGCGTGGTTGGCTCTGGGCAGCTAACTGACGAAGGTGGGACTAAATTGTGCTGTTTTTAATTGACAGTCTTTTAATCTTTCATTATACTGCTGAAAGATTTATCTTTCTATGATCTTTACGCGCGTGTTATTCATTCTTGAAGAAGGGGAGTTCTCCATGAGCCAGCCACCTGATGACCCATATTATACTAACCCGAGCGAAAGCACGTCCTGGTCGCAGCGATGGCCGGGTCAGCAGCCAGTTAATAATCAGACGCAGCCTCCTGGACCTGACTACCCCGGTCCAGGAGGACCACCGCGTTTCCCGCCTCAAGGACCAGGCTATCCGCCGCAGGCGTTTCCTCCCAATGGAGGATCGAACAGTCAATCTGGTTTTTATGCGCCGAACTCCGGGCCGACCTATCCGCCGCAGGCGTTTCCTCCCAATGGAGGCCAGAACGGCCAGTCAGGTTTTTATACGCAGGACTCTGGACAGGTCTATCCGCCCAATTCTGGACCGAATAGTCAGCCGGGTTTTGCGCCGGGAGCGGGTGCCTATCCGCCGCCCAATTCTGGACCGGTGGGACAGCCGGGTTTTTCATCGCCGGGAGCGAGTGCTTCGGGATGGCAGAACAGTGGCAATGCGGCCAGTACCTATACTGGAGGGCAGTCGCAACAGGGATATCAGTTTAATCAGGGAGGTTTCAACGCTTTTCAGGCTCCACCGGCTTATCCTGCGCCTGGCGGTGGTTTCCAACCGACAGAAGTTCGGGGGGGATTGCCGAACTGGCAGGAGCAGAGGCAGCCACCAAAGCGTTCAAATAAAGGACTGCTTGTTATCAGCATAGTAGTCATAGTGGTTTTGCTCGTCGGTGGTCTGAGCACCTTTCTGGTTTTACGTGCAAAAAATAAGAATGCGGGTTCCAACTCTATCACCACAAACGCACAAAATACACCGACCACCAGCGGCGTCACGCCGGTTGCTACAGCCACAACGGGTCCAGTCTCAGGGAATGGCGTAGGAACTATCGGGACCCCGATTCAGGCTGGTTCATCCTGGATTGTCACGGTCACCAAAACGCAGGAGAACACGACCAGCGTTTTTCCACCCAAAGCGGGGGATGCCTTTCTGGAGGTCAGCGTTACCGTCAAGAACATCTCGGCGCAACAGCAGGATATCTCTAGCTTACTCGAATTTTCCCTGACCGACGCGAATGGGGGGAAGTTTAGCGAATCGGTCAGCGATTCAAATGTCCATGCAACGCTGGAGGCAAGTGTCCCAGCCGGGCAGACGCAGAGCGGTCAGATCGCCTACGAAGTACCGCAATCCTTACATAGCTTTAATCTGATCTTTGACTACGGACTACTTAGCGGGGGCAGTTCCACGATTATCTGGCAGCTCCATGTATAGACGCTCGGTAGCGCGGACACGACCCGGTCGGTAGAGGTTTTTTTGTCCGCGCTGCTGGCGAGATGCCCCGGAGTGCAGGCGCAACTCTACTGGATGCGGATGAGAATAACGCTGATATTCCCTTCGCCCCCAGCCAGATTTGCCTCATCGACCAGGTTTCGCGCCCTCTTCTGCGTATCGCCGCCCAGGGCCAGCAGTTCCTGTATGCGCTCATCGCGCAGCATATGCCAGAGGCCGTTGGTGCAGATCAATACCTGATCATTTAGCTCCATCTCGCATTCAAAATAATCAATTTGCACTTGAGTAGACTGACCCAGGTAGCGATAGATCTGTTTGACTTTATCGCTCTTATGGGTGGCGTCGGGATGGAGTAGATTGGCCTGGACCAGATTGGCGGCCAGGGTATGATCGGCGGTGATGCAGAGCAGTTCGCCGCCTGGACGGTAGCGATAGAGTCTGCTATCGCCTACGCTGGCGATATGCAGGCGGCGTTTGTAGACCACAGCCATTGTCAGAGTGCTGGCCATCGTCGTCTCGTAGTCCGCATTGCAGTGAAAGATCACCTGGTTAGCCCGGCGTACGCTTTCGCGTATCCACTGTTCCAGCATAGTATCTGGTAAGTGTTTGGCCAGCAATCCGCCGCGTAAATTGAGCGAATTATAGGGAGAAGAGCCTATGGCGGGGGGGGTATAGGATGTTGAAGGCAGAGGTGTGGCCAGAGCGGGCAGCAGCACATCGGCCACTGTTTCGATGGCCAGGCGGCTGGCTTCATAACCGCCTGCTGACTTTCCCTGAGGGCCACGCAGCCCGTCGGCGACCGCGAACAGACCGAAGGGGCGCGGTGGTGGTTCCAGATTGGCGCAGAGTCCCTGGACGATCAGCAGCATATCCTCGTTGGTTTCTGCCACATATTTGCGTCCCGTATCGCTGACATAGCTCACCTGGCAGACATCGAAGACCAGCGGCGACGTATCGTCCAGGCGGTTACCACAGCGGCTGCAGTAACGTGAGTTGCTGCGATTTTCTTGACCGCAGGCGCTACACGGGTTTTCGGGGATGATCGCACGCACTATGACGTTTGTATTGCCGCCCACCTCCAGGTGTGTGACCTCGGTTGTATCGAATGGTAGTTGGAGCGCTGCATTTCATTTCTGCACAAACTCGCCAGCCGAGGAGTAGCGTTTGCCTGGATCGTTGTCCATCGCTCGCATAACCACGTTGTCTGCCCCGGCAGAGACCTCGGGGTTGAGTTCGCTGGGACAGGGGAGTTTTGCTGCGCGGCTGCGTACAATCGCCTGGAAGGGCAGCAGGCCGGTCAACATCTGGTAAGTGACCACGCCTAACGAATAGATATCGCTGGCTGGTTCGGCCTTTCCCTGTCCTTGTTCTGGTGCGGTATAGTGCTCGGTGCCGAGCGCCCAGCCGCTTTGTGTCAGGGGGCGTTCTTTCTGCATAGCGCGAGCGATGCCAAAGTCGGCCACTACCAGGCGACCGTCGTCCTGGTGGATTAACAGGTTAGAGGGTTTGATATCGCGGTGGATAATATTTTGTGGGTGGGCGTGGATAGCGTCGATGGCAGCGGCCAGATCGTTCAAGTAGCGCTGAGTTTGCGCCAGGGGCAACGGCTTCTCAGCTTTTAAGAGATCTTTCAGCGTGCCGCCGGTCACCAGGGGCATGACCAGGTAGAGCAGGGTACCGTCCTGACCAAAGTTGAGGACCGGGACGATATTCTGATGTTGGAGTTGATGGGCGTAACGGGCTTCGCGTCGAAAGCGTTCGATCGCG
This sequence comes from Ktedonobacteraceae bacterium, assembly GCA_034437695.1. Lineage (GTDB taxonomy): Bacteria > Chloroflexota > Ktedonobacteria > Ktedonobacterales > Ktedonobacteraceae > Paraktedonobacter. Next base: position 11,673 of record DAOTTJ010000442.1, on the reverse strand, counting down.
ATAGTCTCGTTATTATTGCGGCCTGCGGTCAGGATGACTTTGACGGCCACCTGTTTCATCTCGAACGTATCGCTGGCCCGGTACACAGCCCCCATTCCTCCCAGGCCAAGCAACGTCTCTATCCGATAACGACCGGCCACAATTGCATCAGGTAATAAACACTGGCAATTCGGCTTTTCACATTTAAATGTTCCCGGTGGGTAGACAGTGTTACACCTGGGATTCGGACATTGTGACATGGCTCTCCTCTGTTCCGCGCGGGACCTGAAGGTTTGAAATGTTTGTTCTCTATTGTAGAGTGATTGAGCATAGCTGTCAATGTTGCAAGACTCTTTTGCAAGCCTCTAGCTTGCACCCCCACCCATAAGCATGAAGGTAGCAGAGAGCATCTCTCTGCACTCCTGTTTTGCATGTTTTGATGGAGGCAAAACATACAAAACAAAAAAGTTTGTTGGGGACACCCCAAATCCCAGCAAAGGGCTGCCGCCCTCTGCACTCCCGCCTCACTTCATGCCTATGTCTGGCTTGCACCCTCCACCCCAGGGTTTTGGAAGCGAGTTGCGAGCGGTAGGACCACAGCCCTACCGCTCGCAACTCGCTTCTCTGTTCAGGGGGAGGGGCATGCGTCAGGCATGAACTAGCCTTGAGGGTAGCGCCGGTTTGCGTCTGAGAGTGGTTAGGTGTACTGGGCCTCGTAGCGAATTGAACCTGAGATAGTTTCTCCGGGCTGGACCTCCAGGAGGTGGGCAGCATCCTGCATCCCGCGCTGAGCCAGATTGATCGCATCGGTGGAGCAGGTCTGATTTTCCAGACAGAAGAAAGGACTCTGGGAAGGTGTATAGATCACAGTATGGGTAAAATCGTCTGAGGTCGAGATGTGCAGGCTTAGACCTGCGCCTGTATGATGAATCACAGCCTCAGATGCGGGGGGAAGTTGTGTATAGACATGGTCCAGCTTGAGCTGCTGAACGGGGAGAGGTTGATTGAGATCAAACATCTTATACATAGTCGACGTTACGTCCAATAGCCGCCCAGTGGGCAGCAGGCTAGCGTCGGCTTCCATGACTGTGTGGGCGGGAAGCGTGACCAGGGTTGGTTGGAACTCTGGCAACAGATTAAAGTATGGGTGCAGAGCAAAGCCGTAGGGCAGAGGGTCAGAGCCTTTATTCTGCACTGTATATGTAACTGTCAGACTGTTACTATCGAGTGTATAGGTCAGGCTGAGGCGGCTGGGAAAGGGATACGCGCTATAGTAGGGTGAACCAGGAGCGATCTCGACCGCAGTAGTCACTGCGGCAGTTTCAGCGTTGACGATAGGCTGTTCGTAGGTCCAGGAACGATCGTAGACCAGACCGTGGATCAGCGCATAGTCTCCCGGTGAGCGTTTGATGTTGGCCAGTGAATACTTGCGGCCACGATAGGTATAGGTGCGGTCGCGTACGCGGTTGGGCATCGGCCAGAGCACAAACGTACCCGTGTGGCCGCGTTGTTTAAGCTTCTCTGTTTCGAGGTGGAGCAGTTCGTGTGGACCGACTTTGAAGCGATAGAAGTTGCTACCCAGGTCGGGAGCAACGCAGGCCAGCAGATTGCGTGCTGGGTCGCTTGCGTCTGTATAAGACAGCGCAATGATAGTTGTATTCAGATCGCGGTCAGGAATTGCTGCCGCTGAATACGGAGATTTTGCATTACTAGATGTCATACCATACCTTCTCTCAGATAAGATGCACGGTGCTTCTTCTATTATATTGGACGCGCTGTCTAAACTACAAGCAGATACGGGCAGGTAAAGGATTATTTCATTCTCGGCGCTCGCAACCCGATCCTAAAACCCTGGGGTGTCGCAAACCTCTGGCTTGCGGAGTATGAAATAGGCCTGGGGTAGGGAGGGCTTGTTGGTTTGACGAAAGCCGCAATGAGTGGCTGGCTTATAACGCATAGGAGGTCTCTGGCGGCAAAAAGAGAGATAGCTGAAATAGTTTTACCACCATAGAAATGATTGACAAGCCCTTGCATTCCGAGGAGAAATCGGGTATTGTTTGGATACAGTAATTCAGCGTCTCAAGAAGGCAATGAGAGGAGGATATCTGGAGCCGACCAGCCCATCAAACCTGTCCACCTGATACTGATCGAGCCATAAGTAAATAGTGCCATATTCACAGATCAGAGTTGGGAGGACACCTCTCTGCACGAGCGACATAAGGAGTTGCGCCATGCAAAAAGCATCTTTCCGAAAGGCGAAAACCCCCGTCTATCCGGTTCAGCGTGCCGATGAGACTATCACGCATTTTGAACTGTTAGATCTTCTCCCCGCAGGGCAAACTCTTGCCCTTCATACCAGACTGGGAACGCTTGCCCTCTTAACCAACGACCCGGAGAGTTCGCACCCGGTTTTGCTGGTCGAGCAACAGTTTAGTGGAAGCGAACTCAGTGTGCTTATTCCGCTCCTTCAGATGTATCCGCATTTCTGTCCCTACGAGGTGTTGCTGGCCAGCTTTAACAACGGCAATACCGAAGAAGAGACGGTTGCACGCTTTCGTGTGCGTTTGCAGGAGGCGCAGTTTGCCGGCGTGTGGGACTATGAGATGCGTCCAGTGCGCAATATTCTTTCACGTACGCGTTTTAAATTGCGCGATTTTGGGATTGAGATCTCGTCGATCCTTGAAACTGGCTATATTCTGATCTATCTCCCAGTGCGCAAGACGCGGGAGATCTAAGTAGTGTGTCTGTGTTGAGCTTTTACTTCCTGTAGCTCTCATTGTTTGTCGAGTGCGCGTGTCTGAGCACAACAATCTTTGGTGTGATTTGTTGTGCCAGCAAGGCTGGTTGTCCTTTTTGTTTGCCTCTTGATCAGTTTTTTCCCTCTTCCCTCTCTGCTCTTTGCTAGATTCTGTTTTTTGTCGCGTCGACCCCACCCCCAATCTAATTAATAGGCCAAATCAAGCTGCGGGCAACTGCCCGCAGCTTGATTTGACCTATTTCTGAAAGGGTGTGTTTGGTGAATGAGAGGCTCTATCGAAGGCAGCATTGTTTGTCGAATCGACCCCATCGTCGCCAAGTAAGAGAGAGGGCAAAGCACGCGTTGGTCATCGCCCGCAGCTTGATTTGACCTATTTCTGAAAGGGTGTGGTTGGTGAATGAGAGGCTCTATCGAAGGCAGCATTGTTTGTCGAATCGACCAATCTCAATCCATAAAAAGGGAGGTGTGCGTTTTCTGCTGGGTGTATAAGAAAAATTGTATCAGAAGACGCTGGTATAAGACTGGTGAAGAAGAAGTTGTCTTATACTAAGTCTGGGGTTCCGGCATAAGATTCTGGTTTTCTTGCTAGAGGTAGGGGTTGCGCTCGATATTTTGCGTTTGTTGGCATCGCCTGCTCTCGCCTTGTCTTATGTGGGACTCTGTTGACGAATGATGGTTTGTCTCGCAGAGGCTTTGTTCTGTCGCATCGATTCCTTCCTTTACATGTATGTTTTTTGACTCTTCCTTGTTAGTAGGGCGAAATCGTCCCGTAATAAAGAGTAAAATGTGTAGCAAGATGTTTATCAGGCGCAGCGTGCGTCTGATAAACATCTTGCTGTACTTGAAAGAAGTAGGAGTGTGGGTTAGCCAGGATAGGCCGTTCGGCAGGGAGATTCAGGGGAGATGATGCAAAGCTTGAGCAGGTACACTCACCAATGTCAGTAGAGTCTACTGGCAATCGGGCAGAGTGCCTGTCCCAGGTATCGCTGAGTCAAAAGGAGGCTCTTATGCAAATGTTCTGGCGCACAATTATCAAGGCGGTGGGATGGATCTGTCTTGGTATGGTGTTGGTGGTGGTTTTTCGCCTGGGTGGCACAGTCGCCCTGCATGTGGGACAGTTCTCACCGCTTACAGGCGCGTTCATCGGTGGTCTGATGGTGCTATTCAGTGTGCTTTCGCCGATTAAACGTGGCGAGAATGCTGAACCCTGGATCGGTCGGGAGAGATTGAGCTGGATTTTGATTGGAGTGGGGATTATTATGTGGGGCCTGGGCGAAACAAACTGGCGTTACTATATCTCGATAGGTCAGCAGCCGTTCCCTTCAACTGCTGATATTGGCTACTCGCTTTTTCCGCTGTTTGTCTTTGTCGGCTTGCTTTTGCAGCCGCCAGCCGAGTCTGGTAGCAAGCGTATTCTCGTCTTGATGGACAGTTTAATTTCGATGGGTTCGATCCTGGCCATTGCCTGGTATCTTTTGCTTGGCTCGCTGGCTCAGGCACCTGGAGAAGCCAATCTGGCCAAGATCCTGGGTCTTTACTATCCTATTGCAGATACGGCGCTCCTAAGCTGTGTAGTTTTCCTGCTCTTGCGTGGTCAGGGGCGTACCTATCAGGCGACGGCGCGGCGTACTGGTTTGCTGGTGCTGGGTTTAGGACTCTGCTTCTTTGTAGGGTCTGATTTTCTCTTCAATATTCAGAATAACGCTTTGACGTATGTTGAGGCTACCTGGGTGGATATGGGCTGGCCGCTGGGGTTAATGACCATTGGCGTCGCTGCATTTTTCCGTCGTTATATCGCAGCTACTCCCGCTTATATGATTGAAGAGCGGATTGAGCGCAATCAGTTGCGCAGTCTTTTCAATCCTACGCAATTGATCCCATACATCTTATTGAGTTTGTTGCTGTTAACGCTGGCTTTAAATGTACTCTCGGTTGATCCTGCGCAGATGGCTATTCGTCCGGTGCTTTTCTGGGCGACGATGGGTGTAGTGGCGCTGGTGGTGGCTCGTCAGATCTTTACAATGTGGGAGAATAGTCGTCTGGCCCATGCGCAGGCAGAGGCATTGATCGATTTGAGCAAGGCCAATCAGCGTGTAGCCGAGCAGGCGCAAGAGATTGCCGAGCACAATATGGAGCTGGAGCGCGGTATCACCCACTTGAAAGATGTGCAGGCTCAGCTAGCCAATGGCAATCTCAAGGCTCGTGCAGCGCTTAACAGTGGTGTACTGATGCCGCTGGCTGGAAGCTTGAACTTGATGGCAGAGCGCCTGACGCGTCTGGGTCAGATGAGCATGTATACGCAGCGTTTGATGCGTGCGTTGAGCGATTTCTGCATGGCGATGGAGCGCAGTCCCGCTGGTGCGCCCTTGATAGTGCCTGCGACGTGTAACGAGTTTACCGAGATCAACCGCATTATTCTCTCGTTGCAGAGCAAGGGCAACGTGATTGCTCTGCCGGCGACTAACCCGCTGGCTCAGCCTTCGACGCAGCCGCTGGCTCAGCGTTCTGGCACGCGCACAGTTTCGGGAATGCGCCAGCCGCCTGCTTCTGGTCCACTGCCTGTTGAAGCGTCTTCGACGGCGGACGCCTATCAGACGGCGGGTCAGGGTATGGGGCGTAAAAACTCGATGGGAGCAGCTCACACGCCTTTGCCCGTTCCCTATGAAGGTGGTCGGAGGGCGCAGATCGAGTCTCCAAATACTGATAAGTGGCGATAGTTTGTGAGGGGTTGAGGACGGAGCAGAAAGAGGATAAGCGGTTTGTCGCCGTTTATCCTCTTCTCTATATAATGTTAAGTGTAGCTAACTGACGCGGTAGATCGCGTGTTCTGCGGGTGGTTTGATGCAGACGGCGATTACGCTGATATTATCTTTGCCGCCGCCGTCCAGTGCTGCCTGGACGAGTGCGGTGCTGATGTGTGTGGGGTACTCAAGCAGACTCTCGATGATCTGCTGAATCTGGGTGTCGCGCACCATCTCCCAGAGGCCATCCGAGCAGAGTATAAGAAGGTCGTCGGGTTGGAGAGCCAGGATAAAGTCGTCGATATCTTCGCTGGGGTGGCGTCCCAGGCTGCGATAGATCTCATTGCGTCGGGGATGGGTATAGATATCCTCGGGCTTGATCAGACCGCTTTCCACCAGGCGAGCCACGGTCGAGTGGTCGCGGGTTATCTGTGTGAGACCGCTGGCGACGCGGTAGAGATAGACGCGGCTATCGCCGACATTGGCGATATAGGCGGTTGTATTGACGACCAGAGCCGCGGCAATCGTTGTCCCCATGTCCGCGTTGGCTTCGCGGTTGCGTTGAAAGACTGCGAGATTGGCGTGGTGGACGCCTTCGGCCAGCAGTTCGGCGTAGTTGTCGTCGGTTGGACCGTAGATAATCGATGGAACGACGGTTCGGCTCAGGGATTGGATGACCAGGCGGCTGGCTTCCTGGCCATTTTCATGGCCTCCCATGCCGTCCGCGATGACAAACAGTCCAACCGGACACGAGCGGCCGCGCAGTATGCGTGTGTTTTGTAAGGCGAGCAGGCTGTCCTCGTTGGGTTTCCCTTTGCGTTTGAGGCCGACATCCAGACCTGTACTGACAACTAGCTGGATAGCTGCGGGCGGATTGACTGGTGGAACTGGTGTCAGTGGAGCGGCTGGTGGAACTGGCGTCAGCGGAGCGGTTGGCATGCTCTCTAAAGCAGCAAGCAGCGTTCTGCGCTGGGGGGTCTGAAGCGTAGAGGTCGAGGCGGCGGGCAAGAAGCGCCCATAGCTGCTGTAGCGCAGGTTGTTGGCCTGTTGCTGAGCCTGCGCGATCGTATGTGCGTGCTCGACGATTGTCTGCTCGTAGGCGACGGGCGAGGCCAGGCGTGTGCGTTGCGGTGACGGGCTGCTGACGGGCTGCGTTGGGATCTCCCAAAGCGCCTCTGCGTCCTCGGCCGTTGCCGGTTCGTACTGTACGTCGTTGCTCTCTTCCCCCTCATCCTCGATGGGTATCTGATCCGCCTGGGCCTCTCTTTCATCCTGATAGGGATCGATCTCCTCGTCCTCGCTAGAGTCCTCTTCGTCCTGGTACATTTCTATACTATCGTCTTCCTGGTAGTCTTTGTCCTCGGCTTCGCCATCTTCGTCCCACCCCTGGGCTGGCGTATACATGGGTCGACGTGATGCGGTGTTTCTCTGCATTGATGCGCTGCGATACTCAATCTCCTGAGCCTCCGCTATGGCCTGGGCGAAATCCTGGCGAGCGCGGTATTCATACCACCAGTAGGCTAGCATGCGCCAGGCCAGCCAGAAGATGGTGAGCCAGGTGAGCAGGATCGAGCCAGCGATAAGGATCAGGCCTCCAAGTGCGAGCAAGACGCTGGAGCCGCGTGCAGCCAGCAGGACGGAGGTCTGGGGTAAGACCTGTGCCAGCGTGCGCCAGGCCCAGGGAGGGAAACCGCCGCCGAGCAGGAAGAGTAGCAGACTGGCTGCGACTACAGCCAGAACGCAGACCAGACGTATCCCGCGGTGGGCCACATAAGAATGAGTGACTCGTGCCAGGATGGTGACTTCTGCTTGCATAACGTTCTCTCCCGTGAACAAAAGCGCGAGGGTTCGCGCAGAAACTTGATTAGTCGGTCAGATTGGGTACAGTTGTTTCCAGAAACGAGGTTACCTGGACGGTTGTCCCTGGAGTTAATACGACGCGCACACCTGCAAAGCCGCTGGTGAGCGCGGTATCGATGACCGTAAACGTCCAGTTGGCCGGTTCGGTCTGGGCGGTTGGCCAGACTTTGCCAAGTATATAGGCTCCCTGTACGCGGAAGCGGAGCGTATAATTGGTACCGCCTGTGGCGATAAAGGGCTGCGAGTGGAGCCAGTGTGTCTGGCCCTTGATACTGCGCAGCAGGACCAGGTGCGAGCCGTCGATATAGATCTTGTACCAGGTACCGTTATCGGTCCAGCGCAGGACGCCGCCAAAGTTCGTCGTCCGATTTTTATTGAACTGGCTAACTGTGCCGCTCAGGACAAGTTCGGCATTGTCATTGTTGACATTCATCAAGGCCTGCATCGCGCCCCCATCCTGTCCGCCGTTGATCTCTCCTGTATGATTGACAATTGAGAAATCGGGATTCGTATTGGCGTCTCCCTTCCAGGTGCGTCCATCGGATGAATTGCCCCAGAACTGCTGGTCGGCGCGTTGAAAGGTATCCTGTGCCAGCAGGGTGACCCCGCCGGGCAGTGCGTTCGACTGCGGGATTGGCGCAACCGTTGTCTGGATGGTTGGTGCGACGGTAGATTGTGCAGGCGGTGGTGTCGAGCCTGTCCTGGCCGTGGGCTGTAACGCCAGGGTGGTGGCGATCGCTGGCGTAAAGTACATCGCGATCAGGCCACCAGCTATAAAAAGGATAAGGAGTGTCAGGCCCGCTCTGCGTATGCTCATTGTAGTATCTCCAGCAATTTCTGCCACATCGCCGTCAGTGGTGATACAGCCGACGAGGATTGCGACGAAGAGGGGCCGAGTTCAGGGACAGAGCTGCCAGCGAGATAGTTGGCGATATTGATAGTTGCCATCGCCTGTAACTGCTCGTGCATCCACGAGGCACCGGGCTTAAACTGTCCTGTTGCCGAGTCGGTGTTGCCGGTGTAGGCATTGCCGGCCTGTAAAACCATATCGTCGAGCAGAGAGAACGCAGCTTGCTGGCCAAGCTGAGCATTGCTCATAGCCAGGATTTGCAGATCGTCATGGCGCACATTTTGCAGCCAGCTATTGATATAGCCGAGTACCGGTTGAATGCTGGTGGCGATGGTGCGTACATTGGTCAGTGAGCCGGGTGCATTGATCAGACCATTCAGGTGGAAGGCGAACTGGTCAAGGTAACTGGGCGGGTTCTGGCCTGAGCCACGGACATTGAGCAGACCCAGGCCGGCCAGGCGTACATCCATCGATGGTCTGTCTTTGATTGAGGCCGGGGGCATATCGAGGCCGATAAAGGACATACCATCGAGATACGAGAGGATGCGCACGGCTTGGTCGCGTACCGCGAGGAAGTTACTATTTTGCCACTGGTCGCGTCCGCTGGTCGAGAGCTGCAAGACCTCCTGGATATTGCGTGAGAACCAGTTATTCAGGCCGCCCTGTAGTTCAAGTTGATCCAGCACCGGTTCATCGGCCAGCAGGTGGCGCAGGTGGTTGAGAAAACTGAAATGACTGGCATCTGACGGGTTGGGCGTTGACGGAATCTCGCCGTAGTAGCGCCACGCGCTGGTTTCTGGCGAGGGCAGCAGCGGCATCGTATCGCTGGCCTCCTCAGTGATCAGAAAGCGGCTGGCGACCTGGAGCAGATTGGTATGCTCGGCGTCTCCTGGATAGAGCAGGGTGGCGGCTCCATTGGCGATGCTCAGCTTGCCCAGCAAGATGGATTGCGATTCGGTCTGACTGCGGTCGCCAAGTAGCCAGGCGTAGTAGCTTTTCCCGGCGGCGGGCTGGCCCAGATTGTGCAGATTGATCTGCACCTCGTCGTCGATGCCCTGGCTGGTATTGATATTGGTCTGCTCGCTACTGATAAACGAGACCTGTCCAACCTGTTGAGCGACAGCCGCTGGTGTGCCGGGCATGACGCGTGTAATGACTACAAACGAGCCAAGCCCCGCTCCTGCAAGGATCAGCAGCGAGAGGATCAACAGTAGAGGCGAGATCCCGCGTTTCTGGCGTGGTGTTCTGTACGCCACGGGTGGAAGCAGCTCCTCTGGTTCTGGCAAGAGTAGCCGTGCGGAAGTCTGTCTGGGTGGTTGAGCCAGGTGGGTAGGAAGTGGCGGACGTGGTGTCTGAGCGCTCGTGCGCTGCGTCGGGCGTGCCGGGCGGACGGCGTGCGGGGGCATAGGAGAGCGTGGTCGCTGTGCGATGATCTCCTCCTCCTCCTCCTCTGTGCTTGCGGCCTCCCAGGCCGGGTGGTGTGTATATGGTTCGTCGGGCAGGGTCGCGGCGCGGCGTGGTGTGGCGTTCTCTGATTGCAGTGCAGAGTGCGTGACCGCGCTCTCCTCAAAAAACGGCATATCGCGCAGAGGTGGAGGTGTTTCAGGGTTAAAGCCGCTCATGCGGTTGGGCGGCGGAGGCGTTCCGCGTCCGCTGTCTGGGACCCCTGCATGCTGTCCGTTGGACCAGAAAGCCAGGTCTGGTGGCAGACTCAGGGGGGCCGAGATCCTGTGATAGGTTGGCTGATGCGCGGAGCCATAGTTTTCCTGTTGCGCACCCGACAAACTGCTTTCCTGCATAGCGACAGCTTCAGCTGATGCCGCGCTTTGAATCGCGGCCAGCTGGTCGGCTGTGGGCATAGAGCGCTGAATAGCTGCGATCTGCGTGGCGGTCGGGATCAGGGGTCCAGTGCGCAATTCACGCGGCTGCTGAGTTTTATAGGGTTCCTTCTCCTCGCGTTCGGTCTTGCGTCCGTGGGTGAGTGACTCCGCGAAAGCGTCGATCGACGGATACGCAGGAAAGCCATAGCGAGCGGCCATCTGTGCCAGGCGCTCGCTTCCGGCGGTCAGAAACGTAATCGAGACGCCCGTCTGGCGTTTAATATGCTTCAGGTCGCTGAAATCTTCAGGACGCTGAAACAGCCTAGTGCGGCTCTGTCCCTGAGTTGGAGCCGAAGGCAGCATCAGGACGACCGGTCTGTTTTGCATACCGATCGTCTCGAACAGCGTTTGCTTCTCATCTGCCAGCTCAACGTATAGCAGGCAGAAATCCCCATTTTCGTTGAGTTTCATTGCGACCTCTTCTTTTTCTATGCATCAAGACTCTCAAGAAATGGTGTTCTGACCACTCCTGACTGCGCCCGGCTGGCGCGGCGTTTTAACGGTGTAAAGCTTGTATCCTGTAGTGGTTCAGTGAAGGCGATTTCGTGTCCTGTACGCGAGACGAGGCCAGGCGCTCCTGGCTGCGTCGTAGCATTCCAGACCGCATCGCCGTACCAGGTTGGTTGCTCGTGGCGTGTGCTCGGCGGTTGGACGCGAGGTTGCTGTGGTTCGGGTAGACGCGGAGCCATGGATTGCGTATAGTCAGGCAGACGAACTGTCGTACGTACGCGGCGGGCGGGTTGCAGGACAGGTCGTTCGCCAACTTGAACGGGTCGCGGAGCCACACGTGCCGGTTGTAGTGGCGTCTGACGTACTGCGACTGGAGCTGTCGGACGAACCGTTTGTGCAGGTGTAGTACTCATGCGCTGAAGGATATGGTAGAGAGCCAGCCAGCCCATGAGCAGGACAGAGACCCAGGCGATGAGCCAGCCGCCAGCCTGGACTAATACGAGCAAGACGTAGGTACCCTGGCCTTGCTGAATGTCCTGCGCCATTTGTGGCCACAAATGGGCGACATCGTTCCATGCCTGTGGGGGTAGACCGCCCAGATAGTAGAGAAACCCTGTGCCTACCAGGCAACTCAAGCCTGGGTAGAGCATTGTGCTCACCCAGGAACCCTGCGGACGAGCGTCTCTGGCCAGGGTACGTTTTGGCGCTGATTGGCCGAGCATGCCCCAGCCGTTAACCAGTGCGCCGACCACCACCAGGCCGCCGCCGATATAGCCCTGAAGCGGCAGTACCTCATGCAGATAGAGATTAGCAATAATAGCGCCCAGGATAGGTTCCAGAATATAGATGAATGAGACAGTAACGGGCGAGATATATTTCTGCAAAAGTACTGCAATCAAAGTTGGTACAAACGTACAGGCCGTTGCTACATAGACTACTATCCAGATATCTTTTGGCATCAGCGGGTGGACGGCCTGCCAGTCGCCGAAAAGCAGTACAACCAGGCAGGACCAGAGGGCTGATGTCAATAGTTCGACGCCAAACAGTGGCCACGCCGCTGTTGGTTCGCCTTTTTGTTCATTGTCACAGAGAAAGACATATGCTGTATAGAACAGGCCGCCCAGAAACGCGATAAGCGTCCCGCGCATATTGCCC
>DAOTTJ010000441.1:0-18485 GCA_034437695.1 Ktedonobacteraceae bacterium | reverse complement strand
TGTGGCGCAAGTAGACGCAAGAGTTCCAGAAAAGAAACCCAGAGCGACGCAAGGAGTGGCCATGATGTGACGCGTATCTACAAAAGGCGAATATGGCGTTCGGATCATGGTTGATCTGGCACGCAATTATGGTGGACGGCCACGCTCGTTGACCGATATCGCACAGTCGGAGTCTTTACCGCTGGCGTATCTGGAACAACTGGTGAAATTACTGCGTGAGTCCGAACCATCACTGGTTATTAGTACACGTGGAGCGCATGGCGGCTATCGTCTGGGGCGAGCACCGGGAGAGATCACGATGGGGGAGATTGTGCGCGTGCTTGAAGGTCCGATCTCGCCGATGATCTGTGCGACCGAAGGCGAGATGACGCAGATCTGTGGCTATCTCGATGCTTGTAAAACACGCTATCTCTGGGCAAAAGTACGCGATGCGGTGGCGCAAACGCTGGATACGATGACGCTGGCCGACCTGGTAGGCGCGAGCGAAAACGAGAGCAGCGGGCCGACGCAATTCATTGCCCTTTCAGATATTCACATCGCAAATACATCTGCAAACTGACAAACTGGCAGCCAGGCTGCAAAAGCGAGCAATGTGCAACAGCGGAGTGCAGATCAGCTAGCGGCGCACTTTACTCAAACAGAGCCAATGCCCGCAAAAGGCGAGACGGGCAACTATATAAGGAGGACGTTTTTAGGAATGGCATCAGAACTGATTATCAAAAACCTTCACGCAAATATTGAAGGCAAACCTATCCTGCGCGGCGTCGACCTGACCGTGCGACAGGGCGAGATCCACGCTCTTATGGGTCCCAACGGTTCAGGCAAAAGCACCCTGGCCAACGTCGTTATGGGCAATCCGAAATACGAGGTTACCGACGGCGAAATCTGGTTCAAGGGCGAGAATATCCTTGAATATTCCCCCGACCGCCGGGCGCGTATGCGCCTCTTCCTGGCTTTCCAGTATCCGATGTCGATCCCTGGTGTGAGTGTGGCTAACTTTCTGCGCCGCTCGCTCGAAGCAGTACGCGAGGGCAATAAGCCGCTGGGAGAAGGCGATAACCCTACAGGCGTGGCAACAAAGAAGCGCAGCATGCCTCCCGGCCAGTTCCGCACCTTGCTGCAAGAGAAGATGCGCCTGCTCAAGGTCGACAACAGCTTTATCAACCGCGCTATCAACGACGGCTTCTCAGGCGGCGAAAAGAAACGCGCCGAGATCCTGCAAATGGCCCTGCTAGAGCCTGAGATCGCCCTGATGGACGAAACCGACTCCGGTCTGGATATCGATGCCCTGAAGATCGTCTCCGAGAGCGTCAACGCGCTGACCGGGCCAAATCTGGGTATCCTGCTGATCACACACTATCAGCGTATGCTGAACTACATCACACCCGACTTCGTGCATGTGATGTTTAACGGACGCATTATCAAGTCGGGAGGCAAAGAGCTGGCTCTGGAGCTTGAAGACAAAGGCTATGAATGGCTCAAACCTTCGGATCAAGCAAGCGGGGAGGCTGTCAATGCCTGAAACACTGCTCAGCGGGTTCTCCCGTAGCGCGGTGGAGGAGCTTTCGCGGCGCAAAGGCGAACCAGCCTGGCTGCTTGAGAAGCGCTTACAAGCCTGGGAAACCTTTGAGGCGACACCAACGCCCCTGGGACGACGCGGCGATCTGGGTACTCTGCGCATGTTCTCAAACTTTAAGTTCCAGGAACTCAAACCCTACGCTCCCACCAGCGAGGATGCAGAGCTGCCTACACCCATCGCTCAATCGCTGGAAGCGGCCCTGGTAGATCAGCGCTCCGGCCTGATTGTGCAGCGCAATGCCTCGGTCGTTCGCACAGAGCTGTCGGCAGACCTCAAGCAACGGGGGGTCATTCTGACTGACCTTGAGACTGCGGTCCGCGAGTATCCCACCCTGGTCCAACCTTATCTACTGACCGACTGTGTGCCAGCAGCCACCGATAAATATACGGCCCTGCACGCGGCTTTTTGGAGCGGGGGTATCTTTCTCTATGTCCCTAAGGGCGTAGAGATTGAAAATCCCTTTCTGACACAGATCTGGATCGACGAGCCTGGCACTGCCAGCTTTGTCCATACCCTGATCGTCGCCGACGAGCAGAGCAATGTACGTTTCGTCCAGGAACTCAACTCGATCGACGAGAGTCTCCCAGTCTCACTGCTGCACACTGTCGTTGAAGTCTATACCGGGAATGCCGCCCACGTCGAATTTAGCAACCTGCAAGACCTGGGCCACAACATCTGGCATATCACTCACAAGAACGCCAGAAACGCACGCGACGGCAGCACAACCTGGGTCCTGGCCGACCTGGGCAGCAAAGTCATGCTCTCCCATATTGGCGTAGATCTAGCGGCCGACGGCACGGCTGGCGAGCTGGTCGGCGTCTTCTTCACCGATGGCGATCAACGCTATTCGCTGAAGACGCTTTCACATCATAACGCGCTCAACACCAACGCCGAGACGCTGGTCAAAGGCGTCTTGACTGACAGCTCGCGCGTGGAGTTTGACGGTATGATCCGCATCGAGCCAGGGGCGCAACATACAGCCTCGTTCCTTTCGGACCACACCCTGCTGCTGAGTGACGAGTGCCGCGCCGAGTCGATCCCCGGTCTGGAGATCGAGGCCAACGAGGTCAGCGCCAGCCACGGGGCCACCACCGGCAAGATCGACGAAGAGCAGCTCTTCTACCTGATGGTCCGCGGCATCTCTAAAGCTGAGGCCGAACGCATCATCGTTCAGGGCTTCTTCGAGCCAGTCTTGCAGCGCATCCCGCTGGAGAACCTGCGAGCGCACCTGCGCCGCAGCATTATCCAACGTATGAGCAGTGCATACGAAGATGAAGACGACACCTGGGTCGACGCCCAGGAACGCTGGGAGATCGAGGGAGTTGACGAACATGCCATTTCACTCGATAGCTCAACCGCCTCAGACGATGAGATTAAGTTAAGCGAGTACTAAGAGATCGGGCAAAATATGTTAGCTTCTGAGAATAGATCAGCAACCGGCAGCGTACGGAGCGCGGCTGAGATCCGCCAGGATTTCCCTATCCTGAGTCGCCAGGTACACGGCAAACCGCTGGTATACCTGGACAGTGGAGCTAGTTCGCAAAAACCGCTCGCAGTCATTGAGACGATGGATCACTACTACAAGACGTATCACGCCAACGTTCATCGCGGAGTCTATGAGATCAGCGAAGAGGCCACAGCAGCGATGGAGAAGGCCCGCGTCAAAGTAGCACGTTTCATCAATGCCAGGTCGAGCAGAGAGATCATCTTTACGCGCAACACCACCGAGAGCATCAACCTGGTAGCATATAGCTGGGGAGCAGCCAATATACAGTCAGGCGATGTGATCATCCTGACCGAGATGGAGCACCACAGCAATCTTGTTCCCTGGCAATTGCTGGCGCAGCGCACGGGGGCGCGTCTGGAATTTATTCCGCTCACCGACGACGGTCAGTTGCGCCTGGATGTCTACACGCAACTGCTCGAACTGCATCCTCGGCTGGTCGCCTTTACTCAGATGTCGAACGTACTTGGCACGATTACGTCAGCGCAGCAGATCATCGCGCAGGCCCACGCCGCCGGAGCACTGACGCTGGTGGACGCCGCACAGAGCGTGCCGCACCTGCCAGTCGACGTGCAGGCGCTGGACGCCGACTTCCTCTGCTTTAGCGGTCACAAGATGCTCGGTCCGACCGGGATTGGCGTGCTCTACGGAAAACGCGCCCTCCTGGAAGCTATGCCGCCCTTCATGGGAGGTGGCAGCATGATTCGCACCGTCCAGCTCCATTCATCCACGTGGGCCGACCTGCCTGCGAAATTCGAAGCTGGTACCCCGGCCATCGCTGAAGCGATCGGCCTGGGAGCGGCGGTCGACTACCTGAACGCGTTGGGCATGGAAAATGTAGAGCGTCACGAGCAGGAGATTACCGCCTACGCTCTGGAACAATTGCAGGCCATACCAGAACTGACGATCTACGGCCCGGCAGTTGAGAAACGCGGCGGCGTAGTCTCTTTCACGCTGGGCGATATCCACCCGCACGACCTGGCCTCGATCCTTGACCAGGAGACCGGAGTGGCCATCCGCGCCGGTCATCACTGTGCGCAACCGCTTATGGAGCGCTACCAGCTGACCGCTACAGCCCGCGCCAGCTTCTACGTCTACACCACACGAGCAGACATCGACTCACTCGTACAAGGCCTGCACAAAGCACAGCAGATCTTCCAATTCTGAAGCAGGAGCGCAGAGGACGGCAGTCCTTTGCCGGGGTCTGGGGTGTCCCCAACAAACTTTTTCTTTTGCTTTGCCTGTTTTGCCGGAGGCAAAACAGGCAAAGCAGGAGTGCAGAGGGTGGTCCTCTGCTCGTAAAGAACTATTCTCTTTTGAGAAGCAAGGCATCATACATAGAAGGAAAAAGCCATGTCAATGGACTACTACCGGGAATACATCCTGGACCACCACCGCAACCCACGCAACTACGGAACCCTGGAAGAAGCCGACGTTCACGCGGAAGACACTAACCCACTCTGCGGCGACCAGCTACGTATGGATCTCCAGATCGAAGGCGACCACGTTAAAGAGGTACGTTTTCAGGGACGCGGATGTGCTATCAGCCAGGCCTCAGCCTCGATGCTCTCTGAAATGATCGAAGGTCACACCATCGCAGAGATCATACAGCTTGGCAAAAGCGACGTACTCGACGCATTGGGCATCAGCATCAGTCCAGCCAGGACAAAATGCGCGTTCCTCTCCTTGCGCGTCCTGCACCGTGGGCTTGCCATCGCCGGCCTTGAGAAGCCTGGCCAGCACGAGGATGAAGACGAACGATGAGCGAATTTCTTCCAGTTGCTCGCCTCGACGAGATCCAGGAAGGTCAGTTACACGCCCTGGAAGTCGACGGTGAGCCTATCTGCCTGGCCAGAGTCGACGACTGTATCTACGCCTTTACCGACAACTGCACGCACATCAGCGGTCCACTCAACGCCGGCAACCTGACCGGATACGTCGTAACCTGTCCCTGGCACGGTGCACAGTTCGACATACGCACCGGAGAGGTCCTGCGCGGTCCTGCCCGTCAGGATATTTTAACCTATCCAGTGCAAACTAGCGATCAGGATATTCTCCTCTACCTACCCGACGAACTCTAACCAGCTTGATGCAGGTATATGCATGCGTAGCGACCTGACTGCTCCCATGAGCATCGCCAGATAGAAATACTCGCACCAGAGGACTTGCTATTTTTCCACTAAACCTCTAAAATGAGCAGGCGTCTATAGTCATGGACGCTCACTTAATGAAGAGGTTATGTACACTCAT
Source organism: Ktedonobacteraceae bacterium (assembly GCA_034437695.1). Lineage (GTDB taxonomy): Bacteria > Chloroflexota > Ktedonobacteria > Ktedonobacterales > Ktedonobacteraceae > Paraktedonobacter. The sequence goes on along the minus strand of DAOTTJ010000441.1, from coordinate 13,152 downwards.
GATCGGTAAATCCCATCTCCTGGTTGGCCTGACAGCCGGGATTGTGCTCGATAGCGCTGCACATATCTCTGGTCCACCTCTGGTCGGGTCAAGTCATGTCGCGTTGAGCACTGTGATTAACAAAGCCATCTTCTACTTTATGGTCGGCTTCGGTGCTCTCCTGCCAGACATAGACAACGCACGCAGCACAATGGGCCATAAATTCGGCTGGGTGAGTCGCGAGATACAGCATAGATTCGGCCACCGCACGCTCTTTCATAGCTTTCTAGGTGTGGGTCTCGGCTCAGCCCTCGCAGTGGGGCTGCAACAACTAGCGCAAGACCTCTTGCTCTCAAAGGGATATGTCGTCTCTGCCGATACACTCGCCACATCACATATAGTTTTTATTGCGGTGACCTTTGGGTGTCTCATGCATATTGCCGCCGATGGGTTGACCGAAGAAGGCGTACCGTTACTCTGGCCATATCGTAAATACTATGGCTTCCCGCCGAACCGGCACTGGCGTTTTCGCACAGGAACGTGGCCAGAGCATGTGGTTGTCTATGGATTTATGCTCCTGGTGGGCTTCGGCGTTTATTATTCTGTGCTTACCATCTAAAAGTTCTTATGAAGTTTTTTAAACAATTCGACCAGCGTACACAAAAGAAATTCGCCTGGGGACTCTTGATCACCGCGATAATTGTCTACATCGTCGTCATGAGTATCGAGGCTGTCTTGCGCTATCTGACGTTTAAAGCGACTGCTTTCGATCTAGGCAATATGGATCAGGTGCTCTGGAATACCATCCACGGGCGACCCTTTCAATTTACCAATCAGTCGATCGACTGGTATGGACCTCCCAACCGCCTGGCCGTCCACGTCGAGCCAATCTTACTTGTGATCTCGCTGATCTACTTTATACACGCCGACCCGCGTATCCTGTTGATCTTTCAAACCGTTGTGCTGGCAGCCGGAACACCCGCAGTCTTTCTGCTCTGCCGACGCTATCTCCCCTCCTGGCCACTGCTGGCCACTGCATTCTCGATAGCCTACCTGGCCTCACCAGCACTCCTGGGCCTCAATATCTTTGATTTTCACCCCGATAGTCTGGCAACCCCCTTCTTGCTCTATGCCATTCTGGCAGTCACATGCAGGCGCTATATCTGGTTCCTTGTGCTCTGCGTTGGAGCCTGCACATGCAAAGAAGATATGCCCCTGGCCGTCGCTTTCTTCGGCGTGCTGTTGATCTGGAAATATAAACTGCCGCGCCTCGGACTGACGCTCATCATAGGTGGCACGCTCTGGGCCTATATCGCCTTCAAAGTTGTGATCGCGCATTTCTATACCGGGGTACTCGTCAATAATTTCTGGTATCGCTACGAAACCCTGGGCAGCACACCCACAGATGCGGTGGTCAATCTGCTCGTACATCCCTGGCTGATCTTTACGCAGGTGCTCACGCTTGACCGCATCTACTACGTTTTCAGCCTGCTACGCAGCACTGGCTTTCTGGCTATTCTTGCCCCCGAATGGCTGCTTCCTGCTCTGCCCAAACTGGCCAGCAATATCCTCTCAGATAATCAGCCAAACTACAGCGGAGTCTACCACTACAACGCAGCCATCATTCCCTTTGTCATACTGGCCGCGATCCACGGCACACAACGCGCAATCTATCTCTGGCAAACCTGGAGCAAACAACCGATGCAGCCAGAGATGCGCGAAGCACTGACCGGATTACCAACTCCCGATACTAGCTACGAGCCATATCCAGTGGCATGGATACCCGCGAAGATACAAGCACTGACCCTGCGAGCCTGGCAACCGCTGATGAGCCTCTTTATGCGTACCAGGCCGCGCCTGACACGCCTGACACTGCCTAAGTGGCGGCGCGTACAATGGCGAAGTATCAGCGAGAGAATGTACCCTCTGACCCAGCAACTCCCAACTTTTCGCCTGCAATGGGTCCTGTGTGGCTGGGTGGTCTTTACGCTCATACTCAACTACGCTTTGCTCCTGCCTCAGTTAAACTCTTTCTGGGCAGACCACCTGCCCGGCACACGCGAACAACAGATCCAACAGTTGCTCGACCTGATCCCCCCGACCGCCTCGGTCTCGGCCAGCGACGATCTGAATCCCCACCTCAGCGAACGCCAACTGCTCGCGGTCTTCCCCTCGACCTGCCTGGCAACCACCGAGACTACCTGCACACGTACCGTCGATTATATTATAGTTGATCTCGACAATATGACGATTGGTAATCGTCTGAATGCAACCATTGAGTTGAATGCACTGGCAAAAAAACAATATCGTGAGATTAAACAAGAAGGCGACGTTGTTCTCTTACAACGGCGTGGCACTTAAAAGGCGAATCATGTTATAATCGTCTAAAGGCATGACACATTACGCCCTTGACGCAACGGCACGATGGAGGAGAGCATAATGACTAACAACCCACTGCCCAATGAGCCAACCGAGGTCTTGGAAGATTTACAGCTTAAACCTGCACCCCAGACATCTACACCACAAACTCCCTCGCAACCCTATCCCGTACTGGCAAGCGGTAGCGGAGGACCTGCCAATATTGGAGGAGTTCCGCCAGCCGACATTGAAAGCGAGCTACAGAATCGGGAAGATGCACTGACAATCAGGTTTGCTATTGGCAAGCTCAACGACTACCTGCAATGGTTTCTGATGGTTCTGGAAGCGATCCTTATTATTCGCTTCGTCTTGAAAATGTTTGGAGCCGATCCAGGCAACATCTTTGCGAGTTTCATCTTTACGCTGACGCAGGTGTTGCTGCTGCCTTTCGCTGGAATTATTCCGCCGCTATCATTACGCGAGAATCAGGCTTTCGAGTTTTCAACGCTTTTTGCCATTGCAATCTACTATCTGATCTTCTTTGCACTGAAACGTTTCTTGCGCATCCTGATCTCAAATCCCGGCGAGGTGAGCGAGTAAGCCAGCCAGGCCGAACAAAGAGCGTGGTTCCCGGTTTTACCATGTGCGTAACGATGGGTCATGCCTGAGATTGGAGATGTGCGTGAGGCACAGGTAGCTTGTCGGGCAAGCTTGCCCCCTAGAGAGAAGAAGGCGCAGGAAGGAGCTTTTCAGGCACAGATTGCGCCTGAAAAGCTCCTTCCCTGCACGGTGAGACTTGGCCTTCGTTGACCACATGACTCATACCATCAAGATCTAAGGGTGAGCGCCGTTTACTCGCTGCGAAGCGCGACAATTGGGTCCATATGGGCTGCGCGACGGGCAGGATAATACCCAAAGATAATCCCGACCGCTGCGGCAAAACCAAAGGCCAGGAGAACCGCCAGAGGTGAGAGCACAAAAGCCCCTGCGGTGACAAAGGCGTAGATCAACCCGCCGCCGATGCCGAGTATAATCCCAATAATTCCTCCCAGCACACTCAGCATAATAGCCTCGATCAAAAACTGGGTCATCACATCGCCGGGTCGCGCTCCAATCGCCATGCGGATGCCTATCTCTCGCGTGCGTTCAGTGACAGAGACCAGCATGATATTCATAATACCAATGCCACCGACAACCAGTGAGATCGAAGCCACCCCGACGAGCAAGATCGTCAGGGTCTGACTGGTCCCCTGAACGGTCGAAAGAACCTGCGACTGGTTCTGAATGGTAAAGTCATCGCTGGCCGCACTGGTGATATTGTGACGCTGTTCCAGCTCTTGCTGAACCTCAGTCTGGACATTGGTAACATCCGAGGTATTGTCGGCGGTGACATCAATGGAACTGACGTGTTGGCTGCCCGAGAGCTGTTGCTGAACGGTCGTAAAAGGCAGATAGATGACATCGTCGGCATTGCCAAAGCTGGAACCACCTTTGGCATTTAACACGCCCACAACGGTCACTGAGATACTGCCAATGCGGATCTGTTGACCCACCGGATCGACTCCCAGTGGGGTAAACAGGTTCGTGACAATTGTCTGCCCGATCACTGCATCTGAACCTTGATTCGAGGTAAAGAAATTTCCCTCTTGCAAGGTCCAACTCCCAATCTGTTGATAGGCGGGATATACCCCCTGCACTGTGGTTGACCAGTTCTGGTTCTGAAAAACTACTTGCTCGTTGGCGTTCAAGACCGGACTTACCGAGGCGACGTTGGACAGCGTAGCAAGCGCGTCGGCATCGGCCTGACTCAATGTCTGCGCCGAACCGCCACCCCCTCTGATGCCGCCACTGTTGGTGCTGCCAGACCTGATGACTAGCTCGGTAGGATTCAGGTTAGACAGACGGTTGTTGATCGATGCAGCGCTGGCTTCACCTATAGAGATCATCACAATGACTGCGCCTACGCCGATAATGATACCCAACGAGGTGAGCAGTGAGCGCATCTTATTGGTCTGGATCGCCTGAAGCGCACTTATACAGTTGCGATAGATACCGAACAGACCGCGTCCGCGCCTCATCGAATGCGAGGCGTTACCCGGCTGCTCAACTTCTCTGCGCCTGCGCGGTGGGGATGTACGGTCGAGACTCGACTCCGGTACCTTCATGGTTTCACCTGATTTTTCCCGGCATAACCTTTTTGTAGCAGCAAGGCTTGCGCACTCACTGGATTGGAGTTTATACTGTCTTCAATAATTCGCCCATCGCTAAACTTGACCTCGCGCTGGCAATAGTTCGCGATGGAAGGGTCGTGCGTCACCAGCACAATGGTAATCCCGCGCTCGTTAAGACGTTGTAAGATGCCCATGACCTCCAGGCCGGTGCGACTATCCAGGTTGCCTGTTGGTTCGTCGGCCAGGATCAGCGATGGCCGCGTGGCCAGCGCTCGCGCAATCGCTACACGCTGTTGCTGTCCACCGGAAAGCTCGGAGGGCCGATGACTGGCTCGCTGACCCAAACCCACAATCGAGAGCGCCTGTAAGGCCCGCACCCGCCGCTCGGCTGTGGCCATGCCAGCGTAGATCAACGGCAATTCGACGTTTTCCAGAGCGTTCATACGCGCCAACAGGTTGAAGCCCTGAAAGATAAAGCCGATCTTCTGATTGCGAATATCCGCTAGCTCGTTAGTTGTCATCTGACTGACCGGCACGCCGTCGAGAAAGTACTCACCGGTAGTTGGCCGGTCCAGGCAGCCAAGCAGGTTCATCAGAGTGGATTTGCCCGAGCCGGATGGACCCATAATCGCGACAAAATCTCCACGCGCAATCTGCAAGCTGACCCCACGCAGAGCCGGCACGACGTTACTCCCCATGCGATAGATCTTGCGTAACTTCTCAACACGGATGACTGGTGGAGCAGGGACAGAGCTTGCGCTCTGCCCCTGCTCCACCTTCACCACAGGAGGCGGTTCGACCGCAGGAAGTGGCACCAGCGTATGGCGGTGGAGTGGAGGAGTTTCTTTATAACCGTCCATCAGGTTTCCTTCCATGCTAATTGCCACCACCACCAAAGCCGCCGCCACCACCACCGCCGCGCCCACCACCAAAGCCTCCACCAGTCCCTCCACCAGTACTACTACCGCTTGTAGTGGTCGTAGTCGTGGTCCGACCGCCCGTTTGACTGGTCACTAGCTGAGTCCCCTCCTGCACGCCAGAGACGATCTCTGTATACTGACCATTGGTCAGGCCTGTCGTCACCAGCACAGGAACCAGCTTCCCGTTTTTCAACTCGATGACAATACCCCGGCTCCCGCCCGTCGTCGTTGTCTGTCCACCTGCAACCAGCGCGGTAAGCTGACTGCGCGTGATCTCTTTGTCCTGTAGGGCCGTGGCCTCGAATGAAAGGGCAGCCACAGGCACCAACAGAGCACCTATGCGCTCAGCGGTCGTAATACTGACGGTGGCCGTCATGCCTGGATAGACGTGCGAGGTGCCGATGCTCTGCATATCGACCGCGAGATTAACGAGGTAACTGACCACGCTCGAAGTGGTTGTTCCCAACGTATCAATGCTGGCAACCGACGCACGGTACGTCTGCGACGGGTAGGCCGCGACGGTAAAGGTCACCGGCTGGTTGACCGCGATCGAGGCGATATTTGCCTCGCTGATCTGGGCAGCTACATTCAACGTACTGGCATCAACCAGGACCATAAAGGCCGAGGAGCCGGAACTGCCAGAACCCGAACCACTGCCCGGTGTCTCTCCAACCAGCCCATTGATCGATTCGATGACGCCGTCGCTCGGCGCAATTAGCGTGGCGCTCGTCAGGTTATCTTGTGCCGTCTTGAGCACGGTCTGCGCATTGGTCAGTTGCTGTTGAGCCGAGGTCACCTGATTACCTGCATTGTTGACAGAGCTATTCGCCTGATTGACCGCCTGTGAATACTGATCTTTAGCCAGGGTCTCACAGTTAGCAATCGTCTGTGGGTCAGGCGTCGGCGTCGGCGTCGGTGTCGCGGTCACGCCACCACCGCCGCCGCTAGTCGGCGTGGTAGTGCAGGCCTTGAGGGCGTTCTGCTCGTTGATATAGGCCACGTTTATCGCCGTACTCTCCTGCGAGTTGGTGCTGCTCTGACTTGAGTAGGCGTTATTCAGACTCGTCTGGGCGGCATTGACAGTATTCTGAGCCTGGGCAATCGCGTCTTTAAGCGTCGTCGGGTCGACAGTCGCTAGCGTATCGCCCTTTTTCACCTGCTGTCCAACGTGTACCTTAATTGTCTGAATCTGTGCCGAGGAGGTTGTAAAATTTAAATTATAGATTGCGCCCGCCTGGACCGGTCCGGTACCCGCGACGCTCACGGTCAGATTGCCAGTCGTTACCGCAGTCTGCGCGTAAGTAATGGGAGGGGGCGCAGAAAGCGTCAGATACGTAAAGATACCGCCGCCAATCAGGACCAGGAGCAGCAGCAGGATCAACCAGAAAACCCACCTCCGTCTGCGACGCCTGGGACGTAGATGAGGCGGGATCTGCGTGATATCAAAATCATCCTCGTCATCCTCGACGAGTGGTCCAAAATCAATCGGATTCTCTGTATTAGACGAGTTCATAGGTATAGAACGTGTATCCATGCCAGATACATCGCGTGTTTCAGACATAGCATTTCCTTTTTTGTCATCCCGTAGCAGGGTGCCTTTCGTCAAGTATTAAGGAGTGGGAGTCAGAAATGGTCGACTTGCTGGTAAAGCCAGCAAGATAGCGATAGTATTCGCTATACGTTTTCCCTGTTGAGTAGTGTCGATAATCGTTAGCGCCTGGCCAACTTTCAGGGCCGCGGCCGTTACGATTTTGGTTTCAACAATCTGGGTCGCGGAGGTAATATTGACCGTATAGCTGGCTCCAGTAGCATCGGTGATGGTCAGCACATTGCCGCTGAGTTGGCTCACTGTGCCATTGATGCCACGGAAATTAGCCGTGGAGGTGCCTCCCAGAGCGCCGGGAGTCGCGAAGCCGCGATTGAAACAGGGGTTGTTAGCCGTACGCGTCCCAGTGCGCGTGCTTGGCGTCCCATTACCACCACCAAAGACACCCCCACCCCTGGTACCGGGGCCACCCGTATTGACTGTGATCGTCGTCGCATTATAGGTACCATTGCTACTACTCACCGCCACACGCACAGCAGTACCCTCCGTCAACGAACTGGCAGCAACCTGGCTCTCCTGCGTAAAGCGTGTAGTACTGGAATAGGTAACAGTAACACCATTTCCTTGCTGATTGGTGACCAGCAGACTCTGGCCATTAATACTGATTAAAAATCCTGTTGTCACCCGCGACTGCCCGGCCGTTCTGGTGACGGAGGGACACGCGGTCGCTGTGGCAGAAGCAGTTGTTGTACTGCCCTGAGAAGTAGTTGAACCACAGCCGACAAGTAGAGAAGCACCAAAAGTGAGAAAGAGAGCACTCAGCGGGATAATCTTTGCTAGTCTAAGCTTATGCATACATTCTAGCCTCCATTGCTGTCATTACATGTAAAGTTTCCTGAAAATGTTGCCTCGCCAGGGGCATTCAGGCCGATCTTGCTCGATACGCATGATTTTTAGGTGCTGTATTTCGTCCTCGATACAAACTTTCCCCCTCCCACATGTATGTAAATATTTTCAGGTACCATAGTAAGTTAGCACTCTGTTCTCAAGATTGTTTAAAGAATTTGCAAAATAAGTATGAAATAAGCAGGGCTATTCAAAAGTTTGCCCGCCGCCGCAGGCAGCGGGCAAAAGAGGAAAAAGAGGTTTTTGCGAAGACACCTCGCGCTCCGGCAAGGGACTGCCGTCCCCTGCACCCCTGCTTCTGATGACTTTTGCATAGCCCTGATGAAATAAGTGTAGAGCTTGACGCCGCGAAAGCGAAAGATTATAGTGCTCAAGAGCACTTCAGGCTCTTGCATAGTTCCTGGAAGGGGGCCAGCGATATTTATGGTTGGACGCAAGCACATTTTAGCCTCTCTACGGCTCTCGCTCTTTGAGAAGGTAATCTTTGTAAACGCGCTAATGTTGATCGGTGAGGCGTTGGCTGGACTGTGGGTAACCAGCCATAATCTGGAAAGCCACCACTATCTGATTGATACGACGTTTATCCTTGTCGCGACCGTCCTGAGCTTGCTACTCAATATCCTACTCCTGCGAGCCAGCTTTCGCCCGCTCTTCGGTCTGCTCCAGACGATTCGCTCGATTAGCGATGGCGATACAGAGGCTCGCGCCAGCAATCTGCCCACCGATACCGAGATAGGCGAGCTGGCTCAGGCCTTCAATCAGATGCTCGACCGCCTGACGGAGACACGCAGGGAACAGGCGATCTTAATTTTGCAGACCCAGGAAGACGAACGCCGCCGCGTTGCGCTGGAACTCCATGATGAAAGCAGTCAGAATTTAACCGCTCTCCTGGTCCACACCGAGATCCTCCAGCAAGCGCTCCAGGCGCTCTCCACTTCAGCAGTCCAACCAGGCGCACGCGAACAACTGCGCACCGGCCTCCAACAGCTCACACGTCTGACGCAGCAGACCCTTGAGAGCATTCGCACTCTGGCCCTCCAATTGCGTCCCGCTGTGCTCGACGATCTCGGCCTGGACGCGGCTCTGCGCTGGCTGGCCGAAGATGCCCGCGAACGTCTGTGCGTGGCGGTCGAGCTGGAATTACACACGCTGGGAGCGGGCAAGAGCTATCCGCCGCTCTATGAGACGACGCTTTTTCGCGTGGCGCAGGAGAGTCTGACCAATATCGCCCGACACGCCAGGGCCACCCACGTCTCGATCAAGCTGGTCCAGAGCGAGCAGCACATTAGCCTGCGCATCCAGGACGACGGTCGCGGCTATGCAATCGCTCAACGGCGTTCGGGCCTCGGTCTCAGCGGCATGCAGGAACGGATCTCTCTGCTCAACGGAACGCTCAACCTCAGTTCGGAGCCAGGGAAAGGGACGACGGTCGAGGCTATCCTGCCGCGCCCAATCGCGCACCCGGCTCTACCAGGAACAAAGGACGAAATCTATGTCTGAAACCCGGACTCCTGCGCCCACGACACGCGTTCTGCTGGTCGACGACCACGATATCCTGCGTCAGGGCCTGAAGATGTTGCTCAGCTTAAAGCCTGAGATAGAAGTGGTCGGCGAGGCTCGGACCGGCCTGGATGCCGTTGAACTCGCTCAACAGCTCAACCCGGATGTAGTGGTGCTCGATATAAGTATGCCCGATATGGACGGTCTGGAAGCTTGCAAACGGATACACGCTGATACGGCTACTACCGGCATCCTGATCCTTACAATGCACGAGAGCGAGGACTATTTTTTTGCCGCACTCCGCGCCGGAGCGGCGGGCTATCTAGTCAAAAAAGCTGCACCCGGCGACCTGCACACGGCGATTCTGACCGTGGCACAGGGCGGGGCGTTTCTCTATCCTGGTCTGGCCAGAGCGCTGATCCGCGCCTACACCAACCCATCGGTCCCGCCCACGCCCAACGGCAGAGCGGGTCTGCTCGCCGACAGACTGCGCGTGCTCTCGCCCCGCGAACTCGAAGTGTTGAAGCTGGTCGCGGTTGGCAACACCAACCAGGAGATCGCCGACCAGCTTGTGCTCAGCGTAAAAACTGTGCAGGCCCACCGCGCCAACGTGATGGATAAGCTCGAACTGGCTAACGTGGCCCAACTGGTGCGCTTCGCGGTGCGCTATGGTCTTTTGCCGCCCGATTTATAGATACCACCACATCGATATTATTGACTGGCAGACTCGGAGAGCGTGGTCAGACGGCGCATCTCCGGCCAGAAGGTCGCGATCAAAATCACTACGACAACTGTACCAACTCCACCGACCGTCACCGCCGCAATAGGTCCAAGCAGCTGCGCTGTAACTCCCGACTCAAAGCCGCCCAGTTGATTGGACATGGCAATAAACAGACCGCTGACCGACGAGACGCGTCCACGCATCTCTTCGGGCGTACGCACGAGAAACAGCGTGCTACGAATCACGACGCTTATATTGTCGACTGCGCCAAGAAGAACAAGCATGCATATAGAGAGCCAGAAGTTATGCGAAAGACCAAAGACGCAGGTCGCTACTCCAAAGATAGTCACTGCGATTAAAAGCGTGCGTCCGGCCCGCTTAAACGGCGGCAGGTTCGCCAGACAGAAGGTCATACTCACTGCACCGAGCGAGGGCGCAGCCTGCAACCAGCCCAGGCCCGTCGGCCCAACATGGAGTATATCACGGGCGTAGATAGGCAGCAGGGCAATTGCTCCACCCAGCAAAACCGCGAAAAGATCCAGCGTGATCGCCGCCAGCATCACCTGCGTCCGGCGCAGAAAATTCAGACCTTCAAGCAGCGAACGCAGGGTCGCAGGGTCGCGTCTCTGGATATCCATGTGCGCCACGTGCAAGGCCGCCACGCAGAAAATAATCACGCTCAGCGTCAGCGTATTAAACGCAAAGACAGGCGTAGCACTGCGCGTCAACGCAATCACCAGACCTCCCAGGGCCGGTCCGGCCACCGACGCCAGTTGCCACGAGCCGCTCTGCCAGTTAGCCGCGCTCTCGTACGCCTCTTTGGCCACCGTCTGCGCAACCAGCGCCGAGCTGACCGGGTTGCGAAATGCGGTCGAGATCCCCGTCAAGAGCAGGCAGCCGTAAATCAAGATCAGCGGTCCCTGAAGAAACGAGAGAACGGTCAGACCGAGGGCCGCAAGAATCGCGACCCCCTGGCTATAGAGCAGGATACGCTTGCGATCAGAGCGATCTGCGATCTGACCAGCCGGCAAAGCTAGGGCGATCACCGGTAGAACCTGAACCAGTCCGACCAGGCCCAGAGCCAGAGGAGAATTTGTCCTCTGGTAGAGTTCCCAGCCAATCGCCACCGACATCATCTGCTGATCGATCGCAGTAAGGAAAGTCGCGAAAAAGAGCAGACGAAAGTCGCGCGAGCGTAGAGCTAGATAGGGGTCACGGCGTTCACGACCAGCCGAGAGAGCCAGCGGTGCAGGAGAAACTTCTGGGGAAGAGGAAGACGAGAAATCCGATTGGTCAGTATACTTCACAGTAATCCTTTTGTTGCTACCAGCATGGACGTATACCAAAAAAGCTTGAGCGGTGAGAGTGGGACTGAGAGGAATTGAACCTCCGACGCAGCGTTTAGGAAACGCTTGCTCTATCCACTGAGCTACAGCCCCATCGGCGCTTATTCTACCACAGGCGTCAACTGAGGATGCTTCTCCTTCTCACGCACACTTGACTGCCCGTGCTCCTGATCATAGTCTATTTCTATCAACTGATCAGAACGCACAAGCAAGCGTCTCTGCCCGTGAGGTGCATCGGTAACCATCGGCCCCGGTCGCGACGTAGGCCAGTGGGGGAGCGGGGGAATGGTAGTTAGTTTTGGCTCTGGCGCATGCTGCTGAGGCAGCTCAGGTGCCGGCACAATCTGCTGATTTTGGTTTTGTGTCATCCAAATTATCTCCTTGATTCATCGCTTTTGGTTATTGTACCATAACAAGTAGATGTTTTTCTGGATGCTTCGCTGAAACGAAGCACACATTGTACACCTTTTACGCTCTCATACCGCCACAGGTGGCAAAGAAAGGAACCGCAACCAGGACAATGTTAGACGCACAAATCTACGCGCGATTACTCACACAAGCCATCACAACCAGCGACGAAACAGGACTACGCGAGGCCCTGGAAACACGTGTTACCACATATACGCTCTTTAAGCTCGCACCCTGGCCCGCCAGACGCTGGAAATGCCACTATCGTCTTATGACGAAAGACCAGATGTACGACGGCCAGAGCGTCGAGGATGTCTATGCTTTGGCATTGTTGGACCGCGTAGAAACGTCGCCTGTAGAACCTGGCAGCCAGAAAGAGTAATCGGTCGAGGGCCATCAGGCCGTTTTTCCAAAGGACTAAAGGGTATTTCCTCACAAATCTATACTACATTCATCCAGGTCTGTTGCTAAGCGGACGAAACGTCGTTCATACTATATGAGGGGGCAAATTAGTCACTTCATACAACGAGTTTCTTGATGGACACGATAACCTAGAATTTTGAAAGGGACAGAGATCATGCTTCGTACAATGTGCAAAGGAAAGATCCACCGGGCAACTGTCACCCAGGCCGAGCTTAATTACGTCGGAAGTATTACCATCGACCAGGACCTGCTGGACGCGGCTAACATTTATCCCTACGAGCAGGTTCAGGTGGTTAATATCAATAATGGTTCACGCCTGGAGACATATACTATCGCAGGAGCGCGTGGATCTGGTGTGATCTGTCTGAATGGCGCTGCGGCTCGCCTGAACGCCCCAGGCGATCTGGTGATCATTATCAGCTATGCGCAACTTGAAGAACGCGAGATCCGCGAGTTAACACCCCATATCGTCTTCGTCAATGCAGAGAACCGCATAACCGAAGCGAAACTGGTGCCTCTCTCCGAGATGCTGCCTGAACCGGTGTTTGAATCCGTGCTGTAGTCCGCGTGCAGTAAGTAGATCTCTTTCATTCAGCCCTGCGGTTGAATGAATTACTGCGAGTCTCTGTCCTACCTAACGTTAGTAAGATTATCATCCTCTGTCACTCTTCTGCTGGCGCATTCATCGCGCTTCTTTCCCCACCCATAGCATAGCAGAGAAGTGCTCTCCGCACTCCCGCTTTACTTTATGTCTATTGGTGGGGATCGCAAGCCTGTGGCTTGCGGAGAACAAAATAACTTGCCTTCTTCTCGTACGTTGTCAGATGGGCAGAGTTGCCGTATAATGAAAAAGCCATCAAAACGATGTTTCTGG
>DAOTTJ010000440.1:0-8841 GCA_034437695.1 Ktedonobacteraceae bacterium | reverse complement strand
CTTACGGATCTCTACAGGTACCTGGTAGGTCGAACCACCAACACGGCGGGGCTTGACTTCCAGATTGGGCGTCGCGTTCTTCAGCGCCTGCCCAAAAACATCTATTGGCGGACGCTTCTGTCTGTTCTCTATGATTTCAAATGCATCGTATAAAATGCGCTCAGCCAGACTGCGCTTGCCATCCAGCATTATTTTCCCTATAAAGCGGGCTACATTTCTGCTTCTGAATTTCGCATCCGGCACATCCGGCCGCCGCGCAGCTCTCTTACGTCTTGGCAAGATCTTCCTCCTCGTCAATCGATCGTGGTTGGGTTCTCTGTATATTCTCTCAATCAATCCGGCCTGCTTGCACGCTACTGCGTTTCTGATTGAGAACCTGCTGACTACTCAAGATAGCAGACACCACAAAAGGCGTCGCTCCAACTTCAGGTTTTTCCTCAAGTCGCTGGCGGACGCCTGCACACGAGTGCCTTTCCATCTGCACTGATGATCTTGCAGGTCAAAAGCTATGCAGAAGAGAACACTCGCTCCTCACCGTCACCAGAATTCACGTATACACGCTCCCTGGCTACCGATGAACGATTTCCCGACCTACCTGAGGCGTTCAGGTGGTATCGCTTTTAGTTTTATTCTCTAATCCCTACCGCTTACCACCCCTGGTTGGAGCAGCTACCTGGCCGGGTTTAGGACGTTTCGCCCCATACTTGGAGCGTCCTCGACGGCGCTTCGAAACTCCGTCGCTGTCCAGCGTTCCTCGAACAATGTGGTAACGTACGCTCGGTAAATCCTTCACGCGACCACCACGAATAAGTACGACAGAGTGCTCTTGTAAATTATGACCTTCACCTGGAATGTACGCCGTAACTTCCATATGGTTACTCAAACGCACACGAGCAATCTTGCGCATTGCCGAATTCGGCTTTTTCGGGGTCATCGTACGCACCTGCGTGCAAACACCACGCTTCTGCGGTGACCCTTTCAGGCGAGAAGTCCGGTTCTTCAATGCGTTGTATGAGTATAACAACGCCGGGGCCTTGACCTTCTCTTTTTTGTGATAACGGCCCTTACGGATCAGCTGATTGATCGTCGGCAATGAACGATTCTCCCTATATCCCCGAGTTTGACCTTGCATCGCACCCGGTGCTACTGCCTTTACTTTTGTAACCAAGTTCCAACAAGCTGAGTTTCTATACTCTCTTCGTTTGTCTTCTGCGGATCACCCGCAAGGGGGGAACTTGCAAACCCTGCTCCCTCTCCACTACTTCCCATCAATGCCTTCACAGATGCACCTCCACGTTAACTCATGAGATTCAGCACAATCTTCAGGTTAACGCGGGGCGCATCAAAGCTTTTTTTAGTTTGTACTTTTCCAAAAGTCCGAAACTATACTATCACTCCCCGTCCATGCTGTCAAGAGTCAGACCAAGAGTACCGGCAACACTTCCAACTCCTGCACCAACTCCTACACCGGCAACGCTTGGCTGCGCACTCAGGCGAGCAGCAGCGGCCTGCTGGCGAGCAAGCTGTTCACGACGGCGCTGCGCTATACCAGAGCCAGCCGGAATGAGTTTACCGATGATGACGTTCTCTTTCAAACCAACCAGATGATCGGTCTGAGCTTCGATCGCTGCCTCGGTCAGGACACGCGTGGTCTCCTGGAAGGATGCGGCAGACAGGAAACTGTCTGTATTCAGCGATGCTTTGGTTACTCCCAGCAGGACGGTCTGGGCGGTCGCAGGCTCGCCACCCTCGGCGAGGACGCGCGTGTTGGTATCGGCATAGACAAAGCGATCAACCAGGTCGTTGGGCAACATCTCTGTATCACCCGGCTCATCGACTTTGACGCGCCGCAACATCTGCCGACAGATGACTTCGATGTGCTTATCGTTGATATACACACCTGTGTTGCGATAGACGCGCTGGACTTCCTGAACCAGATACATCTGGACGGCCTCGCGTCCCTGAATACGCAGGACATCCTGAGGGTCACGCTGACCACCAGTTATGGGCGTACCAGCCTGGATCTTCTGAGCCTGATGAACAGGGATGTTACGCGCCGCCGGGATTGGATACGCTCGCTCTTCGCGCTCTTCAAAGCGAATACTCAGCAGGCCATCCGGGTTCAGTAGTGCCTCACCCTCAGTACGTGCCTCAACCCGCACCGGCTCACCACCGTGCTCAGACGGCATCAACGCGATAACCTGGTCTTTCTGCACGTGCTCCTGGTCTTTGACCAACATCTGACTGCCCTTAGGCAACTGGTATTCGTCAAAGAAGACGTTGGTCGAGACGACGCGTACGGTACGCTGACCGCTATTTTCGTCTTTGGTAATCTCAACAATACCATCGATCTCGCTAATCTCTGCTTTGTCTTTAGGGACGCGGGCTTCGAAAAGCTCTTCAACGCGCGGCAGACCCTGCGTGATGTCACCCTGTGCGCCCGCGATACCACCAGTGTGGAAGGTACGCATGGTTAACTGCGTACCAGGCTCACCGATAGACTGCGCAGCGATGATTCCGACCGCAGCTCCCAGTCTGACCAGTTCGTTGGCAGCCAGATCACGGCCGTAACACTTGCGGCAGATACCGCGATGGGTCAGACAGCCGAGCACCGAACGCACACGGATCGCATCGACGTTCAGGCCGGCGATCTGGTCGACTATCTCGTCGGTCAGTTCATCCCCGGACTCAACGTTGTCGAGACCCGGTACAGCCTCCAACAGGACACGCCCCTTCAGACGCTCACGAATATCCTGCTGCACTGCGTCGCTGTCCTTGCGCGTGACAAGCACACCCTCGGTGGTCCCACAGTCCTCTTCAGTGACAATCACGTCCTGCGCTACGTCGATCAAACGGCGCGTCAGGTAACCAGATTCCGCAGTTCGCAGCGCGGTGTCGGCCAGACCCTTTCGTGCTCCGTGACTACTGATAAAGTACTCAAGGACGCTCAGACCTTCGCGGAAGTTACCGCGAATTGGCACATCGATGATCTTACCAGACGGACTGGCCATCAGTCCGCGCATACCTGAAAGCTGACGGATCTGCTGGAATTTCGCCTTCGTCGCGCCAGACTTGGCGATAGTGTAGATCGAACCATACGGATCGAGTACACCTTCTACCATCTTGGTCACGTTATCCGTGGCTACGTTCCAGGCATCAACTGTCTGCTGATACTTTTCATTGTCAGTGATCAGACCATCGCGATACTGTTCTTCCAGTTCGGCAATCTTGGCGTCTGCTTTGGCCAGTTCCTCTTGCTTGCCTTTCGGTACAATCACGTCGCTGATTGCGATGGTTGCACCCGCCCGTGTGGCAAAGGAGAAACCGAGACGCTTGATCTCATCGGCCAACTCCGCCGTCTTGGCGCGTCCATACTCTTTAAAACATTCGCCTACGACCAGCTTCAGGTTTTCCTTCTTCATTGCGTAGTTTTTAAAGCGCAGACGCTCGGGCAAGACTTCATTGAAAATGATGCGTCCGACAGTGGTCTGTACCAGCTTGCCGTGCGAAGGAACGGGCTTGACCGGCGGTACATCCTGGCAGATGCTCACATCGCCCAGGCGAACCTTGATCGGGGCCTGTAGGTCGATGACTCCATGATGGAAGGCCAGCATAGCCTCGGTCGTATCGGTAAAGATACGGCCCTCACCCTTTTTATCGGGACGCTCCTGGGTCAGGTAGAAACACCCAAGCACCATATCCTGGCTAGCACCGATCGAAGGCTCACCGTGCGCCGGGTGCAACAGGTTGCGCGTCGAGAGCATAAAGCGCCTCGCCTCATCCTGAGCCTTATCGGACAGCGGAACGTGAACCGCCATCTGGTCACCGTCAAAGTCGGCATTAAAGGCCGAACAGACAAGCGGGTGCAACTGAATTGCACTTCCTTCAACCAGCACTGCCTCAAATGCCTGAATACCCAGACGGTGCAGCGTAGGAGCACGGTTCAACAGCACTGGATGGTCTTTAATTACCTCTTCAAGTACATCCCAGACCTCCGGCTTGACACGCTCAACAAAGCGCTTGGCGCTCTTGATGTTGTGCGCGAAACTCTGCTCAACCAGCTTGCGCATGACAAACGGCTTGAAGAGTTCAAGCGCCATCTTCTTGGGCAGACCACACTGGTGCAGCTTGAGTTCAGGACCAACTACAATGACCGAACGGCCAGAGTAGTCGACGCGCTTACCCAGCAAGTTCTGGCGGAAACGACCCTGTTTGCCCTTGAGCATGTCCGAGAGGCTCTTGAGCTTATGGTTGCCCGAGCCGGCCACCGCACGCCCACGCCGACCGTTATCGATCAGCGCGTCACACGCTTCTTGTAACATGCGCTTTTCATTGCGAATGATAATCTCAGGTGCGCCGAGTTCAAGCAAACGTTTGAGACGATTATTGCGATTGATCACGCGACGATAGAGATCGTTCAGGTCCGAAGTGGCGAAACGACCACCGTCGAGCTGCACCATCGGGCGCAGATCAGGGGGCAGTACCGGCAAAACGGTGAGGATCATCCACTCCGGCGAAGTACCGGATTTGCGGAAGGCCTCAACTACTTTCAGACGCTTGGTAGCCTTTTTGCGCCGCTGACCAACGGTAGAGCCAATCTCGCTGCGCAGATCGGTGGACAGTTTATCCAGGTTGATATCACCAATCAGTTCGCGCACTGCCTCCGCACCCATTCCAGCGCGGAAGACAGAAGAACCAAAGGCATCGCGCAATTCACGATAGCGACCCTCTTGCAGAAGGTCCATCTTCTTCAGACCTTCCAGGTCGCGGCGCAACTGCTCAATGCGCTGGCGGCGATCGGTGCGCTGGGCTTCAAGCTGAGCCTGCGCGTTATCGATCTGCGTCTGATACTCCAGGTTCAAACGCTCGGCATCGCGCTCAATCTCGCTCTCCAGAGCGCGGATGTCGCGCCGGGCCTTCTCAGCGATATCGTTGCGGCTCGTCTCGGCCATGCGCTCCAGGGTGTCCAGGTGCTTCGCAACCACCACATCGCCAGCCTTGACGATGGTCTGACCCGTTGGCTCAAAAACCAACTCGTCTTCAACCCCGTGGCCCATCAACTCGCGCAATCGAGCACGCGCCTCACTCTCGGCCTGGCGTCCTGCCTCCAGGTCCTGCTCGCGCCTCGTCTCAATCTCACGCGGACCCGAGGAACTGCGCCCACGCACATCTTTCGTCTCGCGTTCGCGCTGAGCCTTCAGATTCTCGACGCGCTCGACTACCCGCTCATCCAGGTTCTGCTCCAGGGCGATAAGCTCTTCGTCCAGGCGCATCAGCTCTTTCTGGCGACCGTCTTCGTCGATACTGGTCACAACGTACAGCGCAAAGTAGAGGATGCGTTCCAGGTTACGCGGCGAGAGATCCAGCAAGAGACCAATGCGACTCGGCGTCCCCTTAAAGTACCAGATATGGCTGACCGGGGAGGCCAGTTCGATATGTCCCATGCGCTCACGGCGCACTTTGGAGCGGGCAACCTCTACTCCACATTTATCACACACAATACCTTTAAAACGCACACGTTTATACTTACCGCAATAACATTCCCAGTCTTTAGTTGGCCCGAAAATGCGCTCACAAAACAGGCCATCTTTCTCTGGTTTAAGCGTGCGATAATTAATCGTTTCCGGCTTCGTGACCTCGCCATAGCTCCAACCACGAATCTGCTCAGGGCTGGCCAGGCTAATACGGATAGCGTTAAAATCGTTTACTTCAAGCATGCTGCCTCCCGGTGCAGGGGAACCCCCTGCACCCCTTCAGTTGATGCCGCTGAGGACTATCTTACTGGTCGCCCTCGAAACCGGACAGGTTAATTCCTAATTCAGGCATTACGTCGTTCGAGGTATCCTCGACAAACTGAATCTTCTGCTCGTCTTCGTTAAGAACCTCAACGTTGATGCCCAGACTCTGCAATTCCTTGACCAACACCTTGAAGGACTCCGGCACTCCCGGCTCCATAATGTTCTCGCCCTTAACAATTGCCTCGTATGTTTTGACGCGTCCAACTACATCGTCCGATTTGACTGTCAGGATCTCCTGGAGAATATTGGCCGCCCCATATGCCTCCAACGCCCAGACTTCCATTTCACCGAAACGCTGACCACCAAACTGAGCTTTACCACCCAGCGGCTGCTGCGTAATCAGGCTGTATGGACCGGTCGAACGCGCATGAACTTTATCTTCTACCAGATGGGCCAACTTCAACATATAGGTATAGCCAACAGTGATCGGATGGTCAAACGGCTCACCAGTACGCCCATCGTAGAGCTGAACCTTCCCACTTCGGGGCAGATTAGCCCGCTCCAGGTAGCTCTCGATGTCGTCTTCAGTCGCGCCATCGAAAACCGGAGTGGCAATCTTAATCCCTAGAGCGGCAGCAGCCCAACCCAGGTGGGTCTCCATGATCTGACCAATATTCATACGGTGCGGTACACCGAGTGGATTAAGAATGATGTCGACCGGGGTACCATCGGGCAGGAAAGGCATATCTTCAAGCGGCAGAACCCGCGAAATTACACCTTTATTGCCGTGTCGTCCGGCCATCTTGTCGCCTGCGCCGATTTTACGTTTCTGCGCAATGCTCACACGCACCAATTGATTGACACCAGGGGACAATTCGTCGTTGTTGTCACGCGAGAAGACTTTAACCTCGACAACTTTACCGCGCTCACCGTGCGGGACGCGCAACGAGGTATCTTTCACTTCACGCGCCTTTTCACCAAAGATGGCACGCAACAGCTTCTCTTCAGCGGTCAGCTCGGTCTCGCCCTTTGGCGTGATCTTGCCCACCAGAATATCCTGCGGACCAACCTCGGCTCCCACATAGATGATGCCACGCTCGTCCAGGTTGCGCAGACCTTCTTCACCGACGTTTGGAATGTCACGCGTGATCTCTTCAGGCCCCAGCTTTGTATCGCGAGCGTCAATCTCATATTTCTCAATGTGGATCGATGTGAAGTAGTCGTCGCGTACGATGCCTTCGCTGATCAGGATCGCATCTTCGTAGTTGCCACCTTCCCAGCTCATAAAGGCTACCAGAATGTTCTGACCCAACGCCAGCTCACCTAGCTCGGTTGAAGAGCTGTCAGCAACTACCTGCCCTGCGGTCACATAATCACCTTTACGCACGATCGGACGCTGATTGATACAGGTGCCTGCATTGGAACGCACAAACTTGCGCAGTCGATACGCATGCACTTCGCCCTCCTCGTCAACCACCTGAATCTGACGAGCCGTTGCAGCCACCACTTCACCATTGGTCCGCGTAACAACTACCTGCCCCGAATCGATAGCCACCTGACGCTCAACTCCCGTCCCACAGATCGGCGACTGCGGACGCAACAGCGGAACCGCCTGACGTTGCATGTTGGCACCCATCAGTGCACGGTTAACGTCGTCGTGCTCCAGAAAGGGAATCAAAGCGGTCGCAACGCTAACCATCTGCTTGGGCGAGATATCCATATAGTCCATGCTATCGGTCACACCCATCACAAACTCACCCTGGTAACGCGCCAGCACACGCTCTTCATCGAATTCGTTGCTCTCGTTCAGAATAGCGTTGGCCTGCGCAATCCAGAAGTTCTCTTCGTCGTCAGCCGTACGATAGTCAACCTCGTCGGCCACAAATGGCCGAATACGCAACTCCGTTTCACCCAATGCCTGCTGAAGTTTGGCCAGCATGTCCTGGTCCATACGCACACGCGAGCGCCCTTTGAAAATCAACTCACCATCCGGGAGCTTGATATCTTCCCATTCGCGACCGTAAATGCCGCGCAACTCGCGATTGAGCAGACGCTGATCGTTGGCCTTAAAGCGTTTATAGACTTTGCGATAGGGAGTCTCGACGAATCCATAGGGATTGACCTGACCAAAGGTGGCCAGGTTGCCGATCAGACCAATGTTTGGTCCTTCAGGCGTCTCAATCGGACAGATACGACCGTAGTGCGAGTGGTGAACGTCACGAACATCGAAGCCCGCTCGTTCTCGCGAGAGACCACCAGGACCCAGTGCAGAGAGACGACGCTTGTGGCCGATCTCCGCGAGGGCGTTGGTCTGGTCCATAAACTGCGACAGTTGGCTCCCACCGAAGAACTCACGCATAGCAGCTACTACAGGGCGGATATTGATCAAGGCGTTGGGCGTAGCCTGACCAGGCTCCTGGATGCTCATACGCTCCTTGACCACACGCTCCATACGCAACAGACCCACGCGGAACTGCGTCTGGATCAACTCACCCACACAGCGCACGCGCCGGTTGCCCAGGTGGTCAATATCGTCCTTACGCCCATGCCCATTGTCAAGCGACACCAGGCGACGAAGGATATTCACCAGATCATCCTGGGTAAGAATACGCTGGCTCTGCGGCACCGAAAGGTCCAGCTTGCGGTTCAACTTATACCGTCCAACGCTGCCCAGATCGTAGCGCCGGGGATTGAAAAACATATTTTTGACCAGCGAGCGGGCGTTATCGATAGTGGCAGGATCACCAGGGCGCATCTTCTTATAGAGTTCGAGCAGCGCCTCGTCTTCCTTCTTCACAGGATCACGGTCCAACGTGGTCTGAATAAAACGCACATTTGTATCGTTATCGACCTCGCGGAACGCGTCAAGAATACCCTGATCGCTGGAGAGGTCGAGCTGTTCACCATACCATTGTTCTTTGGCCAGACTCCCAATCGCACGCAACAACGTCGTGATCGGCAATTTACGTTTGCGGTCGATCTTAACCGTCAGCAGATTCTTATTGCTCGTCTCAAACTCCAACCACGCCCCACGACCAGGGATTAATTTCGCGGCACAAAGTTTACGGCCGGTCGCTGCATCTTCATAAGCCGTAAAGTACAC
>DAOTTJ010000439.1:0-5669 GCA_034437695.1 Ktedonobacteraceae bacterium | reverse complement strand
CAATTGCTATCAGTCGTAGGACTGGCGTATCTGGTGACAGGATACGTGCCACGGGATTGGTTCGCCAATCTGCCCGTGGACGGGCCGTCTGAGAAGGCCCTTGAACGGTGAAGCGTTTGCATCTTGAAGGCGAAAGCAACGGAGAGAAAGCTGATCCGAACCCCCCGTCATTTATGCGGGGGAGATCTCAGATCGACAGAGAGGTTCATCCCAGGCATGGTTGTGCTGGTGATATGATAGTCGCCATTGGTGGCAAAGGTGATGGTTACGCTCTGGCCAGGCTGAACTCGTATCCCATGATTGAGCGCGTCAGGCGCTCCCTTCTCTGGCAGGCACTTCTGATCCACGCCAATACAGATGATCTGCGTGACGCCGTCAGCAGGATTTTGCATATGCAAGGTTTCGCCGTTGCTGATGCTGACCGAATTGCGTACAAAGCTGCTATTCGTCATGCCTACATAGGGGTTGATGAAGGTACTCCAAAGCCATCCCACAGCGATGAATGCAAGCAGCAAAAATCCCATGCTCCATAGGAGAGGCTTGCGTAGCGGAGTGCGTCGGAAGATGCCTTGCAAAAGCGCCAGCACTAGCATGACCCCAAAGCCTATCAAAAGGACCACCTGCACGGAAAGCTGTTGCGCCAGGGTTGGTGGGAAATAATTTGGGCGGTCTCCCAGAGAGATGGCTCCCACCACAAACAAGAGAACCAGGATCAGGAAAGCCAGGAATCGCCAGAGGCCACGTGAGCGCGTGGAGCATGGATAGGGCCTGGGTGCTTCCAATTGCGGGCTGGAAGTGGACGGATGGTTTGTATGCGAGTGAGGTGCTAGATCATAGACGGTTTGCCGCGTATTCTTGGCGTTTTGTTCAAGCATGGTATTGCTCTCTCCTTCTCCTAAGAGTCTGTCTGGCCTTTTGCATTATAGAGATCCTTATCTGTTTCGCCATCGTTTCCTCTCCAACTCCAGCAACGTTTCTTTGCTGATGCCGCTTAATACTCAGTGTGTTGTCGTCTGGCCAGATTAAAAATAACAAATAGCTATATTTGTTGATACTATAACATATTGCTATCTGTAAAGCAAGCTTTCCGTCAGGGAATCGCAGATCTGTTGCAAAGTCCGCCCTATCGCCTGTGGCGACGAAGAGGAGAGAAAGGCTGGGGTGCAGCCCCAAGACTTTTCATAGGTAGGTTTTTTGTCCTTCCCTGATAGTCGGGCCGTCCCACCTCCAAAGAGAAGAAGGTGCAGGAAGGTGCCTGACAAGAGCCTTCCTGCGCGGTGAGGTCTGGGCTTCGCTGTGGCGAAGCGTTCAGCGATACAGCCCTCAGGTGGTAGGAACTGGATCTTGTAGATCGCCGCCGGGGACAAAAAAGGTGCTGATCTGCTGATAGATCTGCTTGATATTCTGGGGAGTGCCTGCGTACTCCTGGCCGCCTGTGGCGTTGGCGATGGCAGTGAGCGCCTGGCTATTGATATCCTTAGGGTTGCCGTAGGCGATGGTGAAGATCTTGATGCCAGCTCCTACATCGTTGGGCGAGGGCGTGATCTCGCTGAGCAGTTGTCTAAGCGTGCGCTGGCTGCTGGTGTCTTCTCCATCTGTCAGTAAGATTATGGCTTTGATGTGCTTGGAAGGCAGGGCTGCCAGCGCCTGGACCTGTTCTGCGATGGTATCGTACAGATGCGTTGAGCCGTTGGCGGTGATGCCGTTAATCAGGTTGAGCGCGTGCTGCCGGTCCGATCCTAGCGGTGTGACCGGCAGAAGGGTCTGCGCGGCATTGCTAAAGATGGTTAGCCCCAGACCATCGCTCTGACCAAGCAGACCGACGAAGGTTTGCAAGCCCTGCTTCGCCGCCGCTATTTTGCTCTCCCCATCGTACTGGTCATTCATGCTGCCAGAGCGATCCAGGATCAGCATTGCATCCACCTTGCGGCGCTGCTGATTCCAGGATGCCTGGACTGCTTGCACGACCGTAGCCGAGGGTACCTGCAAGACCTTACCGGGCAGGAGCTGATTGGGGTCGATGCCATGTGCGAGGTCGAGCGGGGCCGCCAATGGGGTCGAGGGATTGGCGGGCCTGAAGCCGTAGAGCATAGCCTCTTTTTGCTGCGCGGGAGACAGGAGAAAGTCGCGGAACTTCAACGCCCCGGCCTGCTTGGCTGGCGTCACCCAGTTCCCCTGGAGGATTGCAAAGGGGTGGTCGCTATAAAAAGATCCCTCTTTGGGATAGATGGCCACGACTGGAGAGGCGAGGTGTGGGTACAATTGTGGCTCATTGGCCTGCACAACCAGATTCTCATAGAGCACGGCTGCGCTGAGGTAGCCGGGTCCCTTGTTGAACATTTCGTCAGCGAAAAAGCCGGTGCTGTCCCCATAGTGGGTGACAGAGCTTTCGACGTTAGCGACAAAATCCTGCGCGGACGCGCTTTCGACATCCGCAGTGGTCAGGCGATTCTGCTTGTTGACAGCGGCGTAGTTTTCGGCGATTACGGCGTCCAGTCCCGAATTGGAATCATCGGGCAGCGTATGCCCAAACTTAAAGCTGCCAAATTCTGGATGTCCATAGGCTGCCCAGCCTTTGGGGTTGGTGCTCAACGCTGCAATGTCCGACCAGCCTATCGGCTTGTTGGGCCAGCCCAGCGCCTCGGCCTCGTCTTTCCACATGGCAATCACGACAGGACTTCTGACCAGGGAGGGCGTGTCGGTCGCTCCAAAGTTGATCAGGTTGCCGTGGTGTTGCTGGTTCCAGGTATTGTTGAGTAAGGTCAACCAGACATTGCCAGCCGGACTCCAGATATCCGGCTCGTCCTGGACCTTGCTGTCGAGAATACCCTGCATCGATTGGCCTGAACCAGAGGGCGTGGCGACAACGGTAATCAGTCCGTCGCAGGCCCTGATATGCTCGCTGTTGAAGGCCTTGACCGCTTCCTCGATCCAGGCCTGCTTTTCGCTGCTGTAACTCATGGTTATCGTGACCGGGTTGGATGTCTGAGTTGGACAGGGATTGGGAACCTGGGCGGTATTGCAGGCGACCAGTGACATGAGAGGGAGCGCCAGGCAAAACAGCAAACAGACAAGGCTATATATTTTTCCGCGTGGATACTGCGTGTACTTCATTGATCTCTTTCCTTTCGCGAAACGGTTTCTCACAGCGAACCTCCACGAAACGCACGATATTAACCTGTGCAGGTTTCACTATTCTTATATTTATTGATCCACGTCTGAATCAGCTCCTTGACAACTGGTCCGGCGGGATATTGTGCCGAGTCGGGAATGGTGAGTTGAAAGCCGGTGCCGCCGCTTTTTTGAGCAGCCAGGAAGGCATTGCCGGCGACTGCATCGGTGATACTGACCGTTGGATTGCCATTATCGATGGACGGACGGAAGCCGTAGGTCAACGCGGCCTGTTGTTGACCTTCCGAGAGCAGGAAGGTGCGGAAGGCTATCGCGGCCTCCTGTTCTTCCGCCGTCACCCAGGGAGCCTGGAGCAGGGCATAGGGATGGTCGCTGATGAGATTAGGGCTGGCGTAGAACATAGTGAAGCGCTTTTGTGGATCGGTCAAGGCCAGATTCTCGTAGGTTGTGACGAGATCAAAGCCGTTTTCCGTTACACATTCGCTCAGGAATGTCCCACTACTCCGACCAAACTCTGTCACTCCCCCCTCAAAATCGTCAAGGTATTGGAGAAAGCCTGGCTCACTGATCTGCCCGGTCGTCAATCTGCTGGTCTCATTGAAATAGTTGTAGGCCATCAAGGTGATGGAGAGCAGGCCACTATTGGAATCGTCGGGCCGCGTATTGCCAAATCTGGCTTTGTTGGCCTTCACCAGAGGATGCAGCGAGTCCCAGGTAACTGGCTTTCCCTGGAAGACCGGGTTCAGGCGGTCCTTGAAAACGGCAAAGACCAGGGGAGAGGAAATCAGCGATTGGGGACGTAGATTCGATTGATCGGAGACTACTGGCGTTTGCAGAGGCCAGTTTGTGCTCAGGAGATTGACCTCCAGGGTGCTGGCGGGACTCCAGACAGTGGGCTTGAGCGAGCCGGGCTGGTTGCTCAGTGCATTCAAGATCTCGTTCATGCCGTTCACCGATCCCTGCTGATCGATCAAGGCGACCTGGGCGATGTTGCCATTCGAGATCTTCACGTTTTGCTGGTTAAAGGTCTTCATGGCCGCCTGGAGAAAATTGTATTTTTCTGTACTATATAAAAGCTGAACTGTGGTGGTCGGTGGGGGGGAAAAGAGCGTTTTGACCAGGAGCGTGCCTCCGGTTCCCAGCCCTGCCAGGAGCGCACCCCCGATGCCAAGCTTGAGAAGGTCGCGCCGCTTAGGTTGCCGGGCTGTCGCCTCATCGGGCGGCGTCTGACCCGTTCCTGCCGGGAGCACGACGGGCTGAGGGGTGATCGATCTTTGTTCCGGCGCTGGCGAAAAGGTCAGCACAGGCGGCATCCCCTGGCCGGGCATGGACGAGAGGGCTGCGCCAGACGGCGTGGCCTGTCCCAGAATGGGCGGGAGAGCCGCGCTAGAAGGTGCCGACGCCTGCCGCAAGGCAGCAGCGAACTCCTCGACGCGTTCATAGCGCTGTGTGCGGTCTTTGGCCAGCGCCTTCATAACGACCAGCTCAACGCCAGGTGGGAGAGCGGACACCCGCTCGTTGAGCGCAGGCGGAGGGATCATGCGATGCTGATAGGCCAGTTGCATAAAGTTATTGCCCATAAAGGGAAGCGTCCCAGAGAGCCATTCATAGACTATCACTGCCAATGAATATTGATCGCTGCGCCTGGACAGGTCGCCATCGAACTGCTCGGGAGCCATATAGGGCGGCGTACCAGCAGGGGCGATCGCATGGGGTTCCAGAACAGTCGTGGCCATCGGGGCAACGGCGGCGATCCCAAAATCACTGAGCAGGATCTCCATGTTGCGTCCCACCAGGAGATTTTCTGGCTTGACATCGCGGTGAATGATCTTCTGGTTGTGAGCGTACTGAAGAGCCGACGCGATCTGTTGGACATAAGATACGACCTGCTCCAAAGGTACCTTGCTCCCCCGCACATGGCGCTGGCGGAGCGTACCGTTGGGCGCGTAGTTCATGATGAAGAAAGGCGTCTGGCCCTCGATCCCGACATCGAGGACGCGCACAATATTGGGATGGTCCAGCCCGGCG
The DNA here is from genome assembly GCA_034437695.1 of Ktedonobacteraceae bacterium. Classification (GTDB taxonomy): domain Bacteria; phylum Chloroflexota; class Ktedonobacteria; order Ktedonobacterales; family Ktedonobacteraceae; genus Paraktedonobacter. The sequence goes on along the minus strand of DAOTTJ010000439.1, from coordinate 509 downwards.
ATAATCCTTGCCTCCTCGCGGAAATTTGTTTGCTCTGTAGGATTTGATAGGCGAGCGGACAGGGCCTTAATCGCAACGTTCCGGTTTAAAAAGGTGTCCTGAGCGAGATAGACCGTACCAAATGTCCCGTGTCCCAGTTCTTGGATGATACGGTAACGTCCCTGCGCAAAGCTTGCGTTTAACATAAAAAAAATTTCTCCGGCCAAGAGTTGAGGATTTCCTTTTATTCGATCTGTAAATATCCTATAGTGTCCTTTGAGTTCAAACCCAACGTTGATAAAATATCCATCTCTATCAATATTAAACGTTTCTGCGTGCAGATGCTACACCCTTAGCTTTTATTCGTAGCGCATGGCGCAACCAAGTGCTCTCTTTTTTCTGCTTTCCCACGTTTTGAGCAAAGGAGCAGTAAGATCCGAAAGTGCTCACGAGACTGATCTACTCACTTTGTAGTGCATTTGCCAATCTGTACCTAAAAGAAGCTGGAGTTATTGGTGAGAAGTTGAAAT
>DAOTTJ010000438.1:0-11508 GCA_034437695.1 Ktedonobacteraceae bacterium | reverse complement strand
GAGTGTATGCTTCCTATTGTTATTATCGGTATTGCCCTGTTTACGTTGGCGTTTGTGGGTATCAACAAATTTTTCCCGACCCTGTTTGGTCTGGCGTCGGTGGTCGGGTTCCTTTTTGGTCTTTATTATGTATGGCAGGGTGTAGTGGGTCCCAATGAGGCGAGCTTTGGCTGGGGATGTGTGCTCCTGGTTGGTTCGGGGGGATTGCTGATCTACTTAAAGACGGTTTTCAGCGATTAGCTGGTCTGTGCTGCGTTGGGCGAAGACGATGCTTGTGTGCCAGCAGGTTGAGTATCGGGAGCGTCGGTGGTGGAGTTTCTTTCTCTGGCGTGCTTGAGCGAGATCTGGAGGTGTGCGGGCAGGCGTGTGACGCCTTCCTGTGGAATAGCGTTAAGGAGTTCCTGGACGGTTTGCTTGCTGACGGGATCGGTGAATGTGGGGATGATCTCGGCCAATGGAACCAGGACGAAGGCGCGTTCGCGCAGGCGGGGATGGGGAATGGTCAGGTTTGTCTGGTCGAGACACAGGGAGTCATAGAACAAGATATCGATATCGATAGGGCGTGGAGCGTTGCGGAACGAGGGGGTGCGTCCGAGTGCGACCTCGATGGCCTGCGTGCGTGTGAGCACCTGCGCGGCCTCCAGCGAGGTTTCTCCCAGGCAGACCATATTCAAAAACTGCGGCTGGTCTCTAAAGCCAACCGGCATCGTTTCATAGATGGATGAGAGCATCTCGATCTTCATGACTGTGCGCAACTGTTGGAGTGCGGCGAGCAGGTTAGCGCGTCGGTCGCCGCTATTTGCTCCTAGAGCCAGCACAAGCGTATGTATGGCCGAGGGGGTATGATCGTCTAGCGGTGAGCGCGCAAGATCGATCTTGCTGTGCTTCTCGACCTCTTGGTGTCCAGCTTGCATCTTGCCCTGCTTCCTGTGTAGCGCGAGGTATCCGGCATTCGCGCAGACTTTAGCAGAGGGATACCCTCTGCACTCCTATTTTGCATGTTTTGCCAGAGGCAAAACATGCAAAATAAAAGAAAAAGTTTATTAGGGACACCTCAACCTTTTCATGGGTAGATTTTTTGTCTTTCCCTGATGATCTGGGCTTCGCCACGGCGAAGCGTTCGGCGAAAAACCTACCCGTGTCAAACACCCCAAGCCCCGATTAAAGGCTGCTGCCCTTAACCATCCCGCTAAGTCTGCGCCTATGGAGGTACCCTGTTTGAACGGCGTGAGATGGCGGGTGTCATTTTTGAAAGATCAGCAGATTGCTGAAGATAGCTTCTGTTCCGCCTGCCATATCACCGCCGACCAGAAAGCCGACCAGACCTGAGCTATAGGAGCTGTTGGTATAGCTTGTGACTACCAGTTGTCTGTTGATATAAAAACGGAAACTGGTTCCCGAGGTGATGATCAGAAAGACATTTGGCTGGTTATAGCCGGTCTGGATGGAGCTAGAGTGTGTCCAGTCGATCAGTGTCAGCCACGTCGTCGGGTTGCTTCCGGTGGCGAGTACGAAGCGATACGATCCGGCCTTATTGATCTCCAGCGCATAGAATTGTTGTGCGGCGGGGTTCAGGCGGAAGGCTACTCCATAGACATCGCCGCGTTTGAGTTGGGCCTGAGCGCTGATCACCACATTGTTGTATGTGCGTTGGCCGGAGTAGCACCAGGCCAGCTCGTGAGCTGAGGCGCTCTGCACGTGATAGCCCTGAGAGTCAAAGAAGCACTGATAGCCGTCATCGACCCAGCCGCCGCCCTGGCTGGTCAGCGTCGAGGCATAGAGAATCTGGCCAGCGCCGATCGAGCTGGTAATGCCGGCTGTAGCTTTCACACGGGCCTGTGCGGCCAGGATCTCCTCCTGCTGAGCCTGGGTCTGCGCGGTGGCGGTCGCGCCCGCCTGCTCGATGGAGGTTGGACTTGAGAAGACGGGGTGGCCATTTTGCTGAAACTGCCAGGTGAGCAGACCGAGTGGCAGACCCAGAACCAGCAAGACCAGGCAGAGCAGGGCGAGTACGCCGCGTTTGTTTAGACGGCGTAGTCGCTGCGAGAGATTGGAGGTTTGAGGCAGCGAACTTGTATCGGGCATAGTGGCGAGCACGCCGGGTTTTTCGGTCAGTGGAAAACGCAGCGGCATGATCGGCGGATGACCGCGCACCTCGACCCTGAGCGGCCCGGCCTCTTTCTCCACTACCTGTGTGGCCGTGGCAGTAACTGCCACGCGTTCTTCTTCGTCGCGCACCTGCTCGTCGGTACTATGCTCACTTTCGCTGGAGGGAGGCAGTGCTTTCTCTTTTGAGAGGGTCTCCTGTTGGAAGGCCTTCCAGAAGGCCACAGAGAGGTCTCTGGCCTGTTGATAGCGCTCGGTAGGGTCTTTGGCCATCGCCTTTAAAATAATGTCCTCAATGCTCTGTGGAATGGCTTCGTTGATTTTACGTGGCGGTAGTGGGATCGACTGGATGTGTTTAAGCGAGATCGCCACAGGTGACTCGGCGGTAAAAGGGAGTTGCCCGGTGAGCATCTGGTAGAGAATAATGCCGAGCGAGTAGATATCGCTACTGTAGTTGCTTTCGCCGTTCGATTGTTCTGGGGCCATATATTCGGGGGTGCCGACCATTGCGCCAGCGCTGGTCAGGGCGTCGGCTCCCTGCATGGCTTTGGCGAGACCAAAGTCGACCAGGTAGGCATAGCCATCCTGACGCAGGAGGATGTTGGACGGTTTGACATCGCGGTGAACGACGCCGTGTTCGTGGGCATATTGCAGTGCCGAGGCGATCTGATTGAGGAAACTGGCAGCTTCTTCCAGCGTGATCTGTTTGTGGCGCAGCATATAGTCGCGTAGGGTACAGCCGTCGACGTAGGGCATGACTAGGTAGTACCAGGGACTCTGTTCGCCAAAGTCGTAGAGGGGCAGAATATGGTTGTGCGAGAGCGCTCCGACCGCGAGTGCTTCGCGTTCAAAGCGTCGGACAAAAGGTTCGTCACGTCCATAGAGGACCTTGACTGCCACCTGGCGGCGTACCTGACGGTCATAAGCCAGGTAGACTTCGGCCATTCCTCCCTGTGCTATCCGACGACGCAGTTCGTAACGGCCTAGCGTTAGCCCTTCGATGCCCTTCATTGAGTTCCCTCGGCTTCTCTATTAGTAGTCTGTTTGTCGATGATTGAGAGGTGGGGAACGGAGATTCACTCTGCCAGGGCGCGAGGTGTCTTTCTCTCTCTTCTCCTCCACTCGCCGCAACGGGCGACGCACCCCTCAGTCAGAAGAAGATCGACCGACCCACTAGCTCGTATGTGCTCCCTGTTTGACTCTATTCTGATCGGGAAGGTGTAACAAGTTGAGCTTTCTGTCTATGCCCTCGCTATTCTATCATCATTATAGATAATGCACAATCGGATGAGCCAGAATGTACTGCTTTCCTTGCTCGACTCTTCTGTCACCTTTCTCTTTTGCCGCTTTTGAGTCAAAAGCTGAGCAAGAAAGAGTATATCCTTTTATTTCGATCTATAAATGCTTTTGCACGCGGGAACGTGGTGCGGGTTCGTAGAAGCGCCCTGGCTTGGATACGGACAGGGCGCTTGCGTGTGTGGGGTTGGGCAGACTGTAGAGATGCTGGCAGTATGGCCTGGATGGGCTATTGGAGTGTCCAGTAGCGTTCCAGGTAGACCGTTTCGACGGGGCGGATATTGTGGCTATAGCTGGCGATCGATTGAAACATGGTGTCGCGGTCGCCAAAGTTGGAGACGATCTGCGAGGCATAGCGGGCCGAGGCTTCCTGGCGCAGTGGGAGCATCTCCGACATCTCGACCAGGGCGGGTTCGAGACTATTGCCGAACTCTTCCAGACGTTCGATGAGCGAACCGGCCTGGCGCACGACATAGGGGAAATCCTCATAGAGGTTGACCTTTGCGCCGCGCTCGGTCAGGCGGTCGGCGGCTGAACAGACGATCTGGTGGTCGACGTGGCGTCCCACGCCCAGGGGGGCGTACCAGACCGCGTCGGGCAGGCGTTGGCGTAGGGAGACCAGGATGTTGGCTAGCTCTTCGTCGATCCAGCGGTCGCCTGCATGGACCGAGCCACCGATGATCTGGTTTTCGTGGGTATAGTAGGCGGGTGTGCCGCGATAGATGGCCTCGTGATAGTCGAGCCAGAGGTAGTCTACGCCGATGAGTTCAAGCGCGGCGGCGTCTTCGCGGCGGCGTGTCTGGACTGCTGTGAGGCTGTCCTGGCTAAAGCCCATTTTACGCTGCACATCGAGCGCGAAGGGACTCAGGTTGACGTTGTCGGGTACTCCGCCAAAGACCGTAATGACCAGTGGACGTAGGCCGACGCTGACCTGGACGCCCAGCGTGCCGCCGCAGGAATAGGCCACATCGTCGAAGTGTGGTGAGAGAAAAATATGGCGATGGGCAATAGTAATATCTTCAATACTTGTGAGTTGCAAGGTTATAGTCCTCCATGCAGGTTGTTTTCGTGTTTTGATCTCGTCGCTGGCATAAAAAGGCAGGATGAGAGCTAGATCTGTTAACTATAGCGTAGCACGGGCAGGGAAGGGTGTCCACTCCTATGTTTTTCAGGGGAGTCTGACGCCAGCGGTGCTCCACTCGATCAGTCCGTCGCGTTGCAGTCCAGTGAGCACTTTCTCCAGCCAGGGCAGGTCGTTCGCCTGGTAGTCAGCTTTGAGCAGCGTTCCCAGCGTTGCGAGGCTCAGGTATTCACCGGTTGCGAGGGTACGCAGGTGTGCGACTGTGCGTCCGCGAAAATAGCGATTCGAGCTGGTAAATGGTTGGGCCGGATAGGGCGTTTTCTTCTCAGCCACTTTGCGCAATTCGCGCAGCACTCTACCTGACGGGAAGAGACTCTGTTGACTCAGCTCTTGATAGGCGACGCAGCTCTCCTGGAGGGGACAGCGTGAACACTGCGGATTGGCGCTGGTGCAGATAGTTGCGCCTATATCCATCAATGCCTGATTCCAGTTGTATGCTTCGCCTGGGGGAAGCACCTGTCTGGCAAACGTAAACATGGCGCTGGTATTCAGCTTTGCTTGCGGGTATTCCAGACCGAGGAAAGTGCGGTGCAGGACGCGGTAAATATTGGTGTCTACGGTCGCGACCTGCTGGCGATAGGCGAAACAGGCGATTGCGCCAGCTGTATAGGGTCCGATCCCTTTAAGCTGGAGGAGACCCTCGACCGTAGCTGGCAGTGTGCCTTGATAGGTCGTCATAACCTGTCGTGCGATCGCCTGGAGGTTGACTGCTCGTCGATTATAGCCCAAGGGTACCCAGACCGAAATAACTTCCGAGGTGGGTGCGTTGGCCAGGTCGGCCCAGGTCGGGAAGGCGGTGAGGAACTGTTGATACTTGGGCAGAACTCTCTCGACCTGCGTCTGTTGCAGCATGACTTCTGAAATCAGAATCGCATAGGGATCGCTTGTCGCTCGCCAGGGCAGTTTGCGCTGTGCGCTGGCATACCACGCGAGCAGGGTTTCCTGGACGTGTGCAACCAGCTCTGGCGTGGGCTGTAGATACATATTTGGAGACAGAGCTTGTCTGACCATAGGTCCCAGGTTTCTTCTAGGAGCGAGCCGGCTGTGGCCTGCTGCCCGTAACATCGCTGATATCGCGTGTGCTTACCTGTATGTTTTGTGTCAAGAGTGTCTCGCCGCCTTCCTGCCAGCAGAGTGCATCGGGGGCAGGAAGATTTTCGCAGAGAATCCAGTCACTGGCATCTCTGACCACATGACCTTTGACGCATTTAGCATACATAATATGCTCATTGAGATTGGGATCGTTTGGACTGATCCCAGGCGTAGCAATTTTGGGAATAAAATATTTGCACCACGGCACGGTTATGTACCATCCTTATTATCGAGTTTGTTGCTCTCCCAGAAGGTGGATCTGGTTGCTTTGTATGCTCAACTGTTGGGCGAGCGTGGGTATTATACCTCATTTGGTTGGTGAAAACTAGTATCTTTGGCTTTTTTTTCAGGCTTTTTTTCTCTTTCCCAAGACAGGACTCTCCTGGTGAATAATATTTTTTATCCAAGACACAATGTTTTATCCTGTCAACCCCACCCCAGAGAGTACTACATCTGAAACCTTTGCTTCGCAGCAGGCGAAGCGCCTATGAAAAAAGCCTATGCCTATAAGGGGGCGGTGGCATTCGCCTCATGGCTGGTGTATACTTGTGCTGCGAGTTTATCTTTGCTTTGGGAATCTTTTATGTCTAGAAAGCGAAGGGCAATGTGTTAGCTGAAGAACTTGTGGTTCTGGATGGTGAAGATGCGCTCTGGCAGGCTGTCAGGCCTTTGCTGAATCTGGCTCTGCGTTTGGAGCAGGGCGATGAGACGAGCCATTGGCGCGGCTGGCAAAAGCGGCAGATCGAGGCTTTCCTGGGTGGCTTGCCTTCGCCCTGTAGTCTGGTGGTTGGAGCCTGGGAGACGTTGCCTGCGACTGCACTGGAGTCTGCTCAGGACAGGCTTGTGCTGGGGATTATCTGTGGCGTTGAGCAGGGGGAGATCCGCTCGCTTGGTACTTTTGCTTCGCTGGTTGCTGCTGGTTTAAAGCCGGTCGAGGAGTTAGAGATTGGGATGGAGGATGCGTTGGAGGTTATGCACTATGTGCGGCGCAAGCTGGCTCCAGTCGCGTGGGCGTTATTTATCGAGAAAGCTGCCTGGGACGAATGGATATATACAGCAGCGGAAGATGATGGGCCGCTGGATAAGGGCGAGCTGCTGGATCGTTTTGTGCAGATGGGTCGCTGTGTGTTGATGGGGAGTCAGGCCGCGCTGTAGAGCACATAGTTGTACAAGAGAAAAAGACAGCATTTGCTCAGGAGTAAGGAAGAGTAATGGAACAGGTAACTGCTTTTGTCTGGAATCCTATTTTGCGGCAGTATCTCATCAATGCGCCGAATCGCATGAACAGACGCGAAGGTGTGACGAGCTGTCCTTTTTGCGACGATATTACCAGTGGGCGAGTTGCGGCGGGTACGCAGGTCTGGCTGCATCCCAACGACTTTCCGCCCGTTAAGCCGCCAACTGGTGAGGCGTACGTGGTCATCTATAGTCCTGACCATGAGCGGTCGTTTCCGCGTCTCAGCGTGGACGAGGTCTACATGGTGGCGCAGCTCTGGCGCGACCTGTACCGTGATCTATCGTCGCGTTATGCGACGGTGATGATTTTCGAGAACAGCGGGGAGGCGATCGGGCAGACTCAGCGTCATCCGCACGGTCAGGCGTACGGTCTTGCGGTGGTCCCGCCTACTCTGGAGCGTGAGATGGAGACGGTCAGGCTGGCGGACGAGGCTGGCGACGGCTGTCCTTTCTGTCGTCAGCGTGAGGAGTTGACTGATCAGCACTTTGAGGTTGTGGCGAATGCGACCTGGCAGGCTTTTTTGCCTTCCTATGTGCGTTATCCCTACGAGACTCATCTCTATCCGCGTCGCCATGTGGCCAACCTGGCGATGATGGGCGATGAGGAGCTGCGCGATCTGGCGGCGTTGTTGCTTGATGTGGTGCATGGTTACAATACGCTCTCTGATGGAGCGATGGCCCCGATGCCGTATCTGCTGGGTCTTCATCAGTTGGCGGACGAGCGTTTCCATCTGCACGTTGAGATCCAGGCGATAGGACGCGCTCCGGGCAAGCTTAAATACGCTGCCTCTTCGGAGGCGCTCTGGGGCATGTGGTCCAACGATTCGGCCCCTGTCGCGAAGGCTGAGGAGTTGCGCACGGCGATCGCGAGAGGAAAGATCAATGGGTGAAACGGCTCTGCTCCCGGTCCCTGCACGGGAGGCTTTGCGTGCTTTTCCGCATCTATTTCAGGATAATCCGGGATATACGGGACCTGAGGGGGCGGCGTGGGCGTCGGGACGCGTCAATTTGATTGGGGAGCATACCGATTATAATGCTGGCTATGTCTTGCCTCTGGCGGTCGACCGGGTGGTGGCCTTTGCCGGGCGGGCGCGTGCTGACCGGATGGTGCGCCTGCATTCGCTGCACTTTGACGAGTCGGCGGCGTTTTCGTTGCTTGATCTGGCCGAACATTTTGAGCAGGTGCGCGAGCGGGTGCCGGGCTGGATGCGCTATGTGCTGTGCGTCGCCGCCGAACTTCAGCGGGCTGGCATCTATGTGCAGGGCTTTGACGCGGTTTTGCAGAGTGATGTGCCCGTTGGGGGTGGTATGAGTTCTTCGGCGGCGATGGAGGTTGCGGCGGTGCAGGCTTTTCAGCTCTTTACGCCCGGAAGCTTTAGCGTTAGTGCTAGCAACGCCACTCTAAAGCCTCTCCAGGTAGCCGAGCTGTGTCAACATGCCGAGTGGGCCGCTTCGGGGGTGCGCTGCGGCATTCTCGATCAGGCGGCGTCCTGTCTGGGTCGAGCCGGTCACGCGTTTTTGTTGGACTGTCGTTCGCTTGAATATACCTATCTGCCTCTGGCTGCTCCTGACGTTTCGCTTGTCGTCATCGATAGCAATGTGCGCCACACGCTGGCCGACACTGCTTACAATGAACGTCGCCAGCAGTGCGACGATGCTGTGCGTCTCCTGCGCGAAGTGCTTGTGCGTGAGGAACCGGACCGTGAAATTCAGACCTTGCGCGATATCTCATGGAGTGAATTTGAGCGCTATCAAGCGGTCTTGCCGCCTCTGCTGCGTAAGCGTGCGGGCTATATTCTGGCTGAAAATCGGCGTGTGCTCAAGGTTGTTGAGCTACTCAAGGATGGCGATCTGTCGGGAGTGGGCGAGCTGCTCTGGCAGACGCACGCCGGACTGCGCGACGAGTACGCGGTGAGCTGTATGGAGATGGATACGCTGGTGGACCTCGCTCGTGCGGTGCCGGGTGTGCTCGGTGGGCGGATGATGGGTGGTGGCTTTGGTGGCTGTACGGTCAATCTTGTGCGCGATGAGGCTATCGAGGCTCTGACGCGACTGGTGGAAAGCGAGTATCCGGCGCGTACCGGGCGGCAGGCCAGCATCGATATCTGCCGCGCAGCCGGAGGTCCAAACTCGACTTCACAGCTTGACTAAGATTGTCACTGGATAGCCAGCCATCGCTGGCTATCTGGTGGCGTGAAAAGTCAATTCGTAGTCGCCGATGCTAATCTGGTCGCCGTGCGCCAGCTCGTAGCCTGTCTCTGCGGCAATCTGCTGACCGTTGACAAATACCCCTTTTTGGCTGCGCTGATCGAAGAGCAAGACCTGTTCATCAGTGAGTTTAAACAGCGCATGGTGGCGTGAGGTCAGTTCGTCCTGATCGAGCAGGAGGTCGCTGGCCCCGGCGCGTCCGGCGTGGGTTTCTGGCAGGGTGAGTGGAAACTCAAAGGGAGCGCCCGCGTTAGGTGGTGAGACAACCAGGAGTGGTCCGACCGGCGTCTGCGTAGGCTGTGGCGAAGCGTCGGGATCGGCGGGTGTGCTCTCTTCGTCGCCGGTATCTGTAGAGACGCGAGAGGCGTTGGCCATCTTCCTGAGGAGCTTGTCGGTTGTATCATCTTCAGGCTCGTCGGGCTGCAAGGTGGCCACTGGCTCCAGTATATCCGGTGCGCCGCTGAGTTCCTGAGGCGAAGGAGAGAGATCCTCCTCCTCGCTCGTTTCAGACTCGTCCAGGCTGTCGGCGCTCGCTGCCAGCGGACTATCGACTGGCGCATCTTCTGTTGGGAGCGACGTTGCCGGGTCGGTTGCTTCTGCCGGGTCGGACTGCGCGACCACTGTGCCAGGCTCCAGGACCTCTTCCTCGGTTGCTTCAACTGCGCGAGACTGCGCGACCACTGCGTCAGGGGTTTCAGGCTGCGGGGACTCTTCCGCGTCAGCGCCTGGTCTAGTCTGATCCTCGGTGATGGTTGGCTGGTCGGTGTGGGTTGGTGGTCTGCTCTCGATCGCGTCTGTCTCATGAGTTTCTGGTGGACTGAGCGTCGGTAGCGGTTGAGATCTGAGCGAGGCGAGCAGGGCCTCCGCAAAGCTCAGCACCGACGAGTAGCGAGCTTCCGGCTGGACCGCGAGTGCGCGTTGAATGATGCGGTCCTGGGTCTGGGTGATCTCTGGATGCAGCTTGCTCAGCGGTGTGAAGCTACCCGAGCGCTTCAACTGCTCTACCTCCTCGGAAGTTCCCAGGTAAGGTGGGCGTCCACTCAGCCAGAAGTAGAGCACGACGGCCAGCGCGAACTGGTCGCTCGCGGGTACCACGCGTCTATTGGCCTGCTCTGGGGCTAGGCCGGCGGTCAGCGCTTCGTTGCCGGGCTTGCCAAAGCGTTGCACAAAGCTAGCGAGACCAACGTCGGCGAGCAGGAAAGGCGTGTTCTTCTCCTCGTCCTCGCGATTGGGGGCGTGCAAGACCAGGATGTTGGAGAAGGTCAGCGAGCCGTGGACGTAGCCGCGCTGATGCATAAAGTGGAGCGTAGTGGCCAACTGGTGTACGTATTTAAATGCGTCGATTTTTGTTAATGGTGTCCTGAACCAGAAGCGGCCATTGGCGCTGAGGAGGGAGCCGCTGCTAAGATAGCGGCGAGCGACATAGATGCGGCCGTCGGTTTCGCCGTAGTCGAGTACGGGTGCCAGATAGGGGTGGATCAGAGCGCTGATGCCCTGCATCTCGCGGAAAAACTGACGGCGAGCCGAGTCTGGCAGGGTTGTCCAGGGATGAATCAGCTTTAAAGTAACCTTGCGCAGAAGCGCCTTATCTTCAGCCTCGTAGCTTTCGCCTGCGCGGCCGTTGCCCAGCCACTTAATAATGCGATAGCGTTCAAATATCTGACCTTCAACGAGTACTGGCATCCTATATCCTCACTCTCGCGCTGAGTAGCGCTTGCTGTCGCGTTTCATTTTACCACAGGAGCAGACCGAAAAGAAGTAGGCGGGGGCGGAATTTCAGGGGTGCTCGTTGGTTTCGGCGGGCGCAGTTTCGCTTTTGGGGATCTTGTCTGCGCGTTTGCCTTTCAGGCGCAAGAGGAGATAGCCGAGCAGCGCGACGACGATGAGAGCCGCTCCGATCCAGCTCAGCGTTGAGGCGAGTTTTTCAACTGCGCCAAAGTTGCTGTGGAAGAGGATGCCTGCGTAGAAGCCCAGGCAGCCATAGATGATGGCCCACAGGATGCCGCCTGCGGCATTGTAGACGAGGAAGGCTGGCCAGGGCATCTGGTTGACACCTGCCAGGAAGGCGGCCCAGGCGCGGAGGACTGCGATGAAGCGGCCAAAGAAAACGGTTTTATTGCCATGCTTGGCAAAGAAGCGTTCGGCGCGTGCGAGGTGTTTGGGTTTGAGAAAGAGGTAGCGTCCAAAGCGCTGGACAAATGCGTGTCCGCCGGTTCGGCCCACCGTATAGCCAATATTGTCGCCCACGATGGCTCCCAGGGCGGCGCAGGCAATGACGAGTGGGATGGCCAGCTGGTGGGCCACCGCTGCGTAGAACGCGGCCAGCAGGAGCATGGTCTCGCCTGGAAAGGGAATGCCCGCGCTCTCGATCATCACAAAGAGAATCACTGCTGGATAGCCGAGTGTGTCCAGCAGGTTCTGGAGCGTTT
>DAOTTJ010000437.1:0-15517 GCA_034437695.1 Ktedonobacteraceae bacterium | reverse complement strand
CCTACGGAGACAGGTTGACGGACGCCGGTTGGTTCTGCGCCCAGTTCCATTGCGCGTGCGACGATTGCGGTGATATTATCGGGTCCGCCAGCGTCGTTAGCGCGTTCTACCAGATGGTAGACGCTTTCCTGAGGAACGAATTGGTCAATGATGCGCATCAGATCATCGTCATTGACCGAGCCGGAAAGGCCGTCGCTACAGAGTACGAGGGTATCGCCTTCTTCCAGAGGTTCGCGGAAAATATCTATCTCGACCTCGGGTTGAGTTCCCAGGCTGCGTGTAATCACATTGCGCTGGGCGTGAGTCCGGGCTTGCTCCTCGGTCAGGAGTCCAGCTCGTACCTGTTCGGCTACCCACGAATGATCCTGAGAGACCTGACGAATGCGCGATTTACGCACGAGATAAGCGCGGCTATCGCCGACATTCGCGATATAGGCCACATTGCCACGCAGGACGGCGGCAACACAAGTTGTTCCCATGCCGCTCCGCAACATATTTTCTGCGGCGCGTTGGTGAATCGCTGCGTTGGCTCGTCGAATGGCGTGCAGCAGTGCAGCCGGAACATCATCATTATCGTCCTGGTAATAGGCATTGCTCACGGTGTCCACAGCAATTTCACTTGCCACCTCTCCCGCTGCATGTCCACCCATCCCATCGGCCACAATGAACAACGCGCCCTTGTGCATCATCGCCACAGGATCTTTGGGGATGACATAGGCCATATTATCTTCGTTATGTTCACGTTTACGGCCAACATCGGTTAGCTGTGCAACATCGAGACGAAGTAGTTTCGCCACGCACTTTTCTCCCGTAATGTAGGGTTCCCCTGCGGTCGCCCTTTCGTATTTGTGCGAAATGTCGCTTCCTGCAAGGTGTTTAAGCCCTACCAGTTGCTGAAAGTTTAGGCTATAATACACCGATGCAGAGAAAAACGCAACGCACATCTCTTTTTGGGTAAGCTTTGCGCGACCGTATTCCTTTCTCTCGTGCGAGAAGAAAAAGAACGTCAGTGGCCATTGCTCCCTTTGAAGACTACAGATAGTTCCAGACAAACGTACAGACATCTGTCTATCGAGCTATCGGGTCCCTGGCACTCTCGTGTACAAAGGCACGCGATGCCTTTGTGTCCTGTCCTGGATGGATGTGCCATTGTCCGCTGTCCGCATGTTGCAGCGGGTTGTGCCAGGGACCGCGCAGGCTTCTGCGGGTGTTTGCTGTACAGGGTATGGCGCTCCTCTGTTTGTGAATTATATACCGGCAGGGGATGGTGATGCAAGAAGCTCGTATAGCTGGCATAGTTCTTCTTTCCCAAACGTGTTATGATCGTGGGGGATAGGACGATTGAAAGAGGGCTGGCGAAGTCATTCTGTGCAGGCCGGAAGGGGGAGAGAAAGCCGATGCAGCTGGAACAACTTAGGGAAGATGTCTGGGTTATTCAGGGTGGTGCGAATATTGGGGTGATTGCTCGCGAGGGGCATTGTTTGCTCATTGATAGTGGGATGGATAAAGATGTGGGGCGTGAGATTCTCAAGCAGGTGCGTAAGTTGGACCTTGTACCCGAGGCGCTGGTGGTGACGCACGCCCACGCTGACCACTTTGGCGGTGCGGACTATCTGGTGCGCCAGACGGGTATAAAGGTCTACGCGACGCGCGTGGAGGCGGCTGTGATGTCTGGTCCTATTCTGGAGCCGCTCTATCTCTTCGGAGCACAACCGCCGCGTGAGCTGCAACAGAAGTTCTTGCTGGCCAAGCCGTGTCTGGCCGATGTGATTCTGACCGGTGAGGAGCAGCAGCTTGGCAGGTACCCGGTACGTGTGTTGCCTCTGCCTGGCCATAGTCTGGAGCAGGTAGGACTGGCGTACGGTGAGACGCTATTTGTCGGCGATGCCTTTCTCACTCCTGAGATCCTTGATAAGCACCGTATTCCGTTCTATACCGATGTGCGGCAGGGCCTGATGAGTCTTGAGCGCTTGCTTAGTTTGTTGGGAAGTGCAGAAGGAAATACGCAAGAAACAGCTATCCCAACGTTCAAACAAATAGTTGCTGGACATGGTGAGTTGTATACCTCGTCAGAACAGGCCAAACGGGTGATTAAGTATACGACTGAGCGTTTGCAGAGTATACTGGAGCAAGTAAAAGAGGCGCTGTCTGATGGTGTGGGGCGTCCGGGGACAGAGATTTTGCGTGCGGTGGCGGTGGCGCAGAAAGTGGATATCTCCACACTTTCGCAATATGTGTTGTGTCAGATGACTGTGCAGGCGGCTTTGAGTGCGCTGTACGCGGGCGGAGAGATCGCGCTATCGTTGCACGACAACGGCCTGACGTGGCGGCGGAGCGATGTTTCTGAGCATGATTGAGAGAGTGATGGTACAGGGGGCGTGAAAAAGGCTGCTCGTGTTACCGGTCTAAATTCAGAGACGTTATAGAGCCATGAGGAGATGGTATGCATATTGGTATTAATGCTCAATTACTCTCATTCAGTCAAAGTTACCGTAATGGTGGTATAAGTCGTTATATCCGTTATTTATTGACGGAGTTAGCGCGGCAGCCTGGTGTACACAGATATACCATTTTCGTCAACGGTTCTGAGGTAGTTGAGCGTTTAGGGATAAGGCATCCGCAGCTTACCTTTGTCGCGGCGGCCTGGTCTGAAGCCAGGCCGGTGACGCGGATTATGTGGGAGCAGATGACATTGCCTGGTTTGATTCGTGAAGGTGGTATCCAGGTCTTGCATGCGCCGGCCAACGTCTTGCCTGAGAGATTGCCGCGTGAGTGTGCGGGGGTAGTGACCTTACACGATCTGGCCTTTTTGCGCTTGCCGGAGGTACTGACGCGTCCTAAGAGGATGTATCATCGGACGTTTACCGTGCGTAGTTTGCGGCGTGCGAGCAGGATTATCGCGGTATCTGAAAGTACCAGGCGCGATGCGAGTGAACTATTGGGGATTGAGGCTGAGCGGATTGCGACGGTCTATCCGTGTGTTGACGAGCGTTTTACGCGCGGTGTGGACGAACGGGTTGTGCGGGAGTTTCGCGAGCGGCGCAGTCTGGGGGAAGATTTTATCCTTTATCTAGGAACGTTGGAGCCGCGCAAGAACATTCTGGTCTTGTTGGAGGCGTATGCGCGTTTGCGGCAGATGGAGGGTAAGCGGGTGAAGCTGGTGCTGGCGGGTGGGAAGGGCTGGTTGTATGATGAGATTTATGCACGAGTGCGGGAGTTGGGATTGACGGAAGAGGTACTGTTTCCAGGTTTTGTCGAAGAGCAGGAGCTGCCTCTCTGGTATCGTGCGGCGGCGGTGTTTGCCTATCCATCGCTCTATGAGGGATTTGGCATGCCGGTGACAGAAGCTCTTGCCTGTGGGGTGCCGGTGATTACGTCGAGTATATCCAGTCTGCCTGAAGCGGGAGCGGGGATCGCCCAGTTGGTAGAGCCGCACGATGTCGATGCTCTGGCGCTGGCCGTGCATCGGGCCTTGAACGATCCTGCCATTGGGGAGAGGTCGCGTGCTCAGGCTGCCAGTGTGAGTGAGCGTTTTTCCGCTGCTGGCATGCTGCGCCAGACCTTAACTGTTTATGAACAAGCTGTAACGGCTCATGTAGTGCCAGGCAATGTAGGATCAGCAACTCGGACTTCTATAGATGAGAGTAAAATAGGATATGGCTCAATTCGTGAACAGCAGTGAATTAACACAACCGATCAGACCGCGTGGAAGGTTTATGTCTGAGCAGGGTCCTGAGGGACCAATCCCTACGGGGGGAGCGACGGGACAGATTACCAAAGTCATCTCCAGCCGTCGTTCGCATCGTCGTCAGTGGCGTCTGTTTGAAGTTGTTCTGACTATCGTTGTCGACGTGTTTCTTGTCTATATTGCGTTTCATATCGCGCATTTCATTCGTTATGAAGTACTTTTTCACAGCGATTTTATCTCGCGTTTGCGTACCAACGTTTTTGGAAGCGGTGGAGGAGGGTCTCTTTCGCGGAGTGGGGACTATACACCTATAAGTTCTTTTATGTCGCTGGAGATAGGAATTATTATTGGCGTTGTGCTCATCTTCGCGGTGCGTGGGTTGTATGCTCTGAGGCCAAGCAACCTGTTTATGCAGATGCGTGGGATTGTCACCTCATTGACGGTAGGTGTTTCGATTCTGGTAGCCTACTACTTTGTCTTTGAGCCGCCGTCAAACTCGCGTTTACTTGTGCCGTTTATCTGGTTTGTCTCGTGTATTGTGCTCTGTATCGGACGCATGTTTATCTCGACGCTGGTGGGTTTACTGCATCGGCTGGGTCTGGGGGAGACGCGTTTGCTAGTCGTTGGTTCGGGTCGGCTGGGTAAGCTGATCATGCAGCATATTGCGGCGACGCCCAACCTGGGATTTTCGATTGTGGGATTTTTGCACGATATTCACGAGCCGCCGGCTGATTTTGGTCGTTTTAAGCTTCTGGGGACATTAGACGATCTAGCGATGGTGATTCGCTCGATGAGGGTGGATGAGGTGATCATTGCCTTGCCCTCTGAGCTGCATCAACAGACGATCCGTAGTGTGAGGTTGTGTGAGCGGTTGGGGGCGTCTTTCAAGCTAGTGCCGGAGCTATACGAGCTGAGTCTTTCGCGCATCGACATGGAGGCGATTGAGGGTGTGCCTTTGTTGGGTATCAGACAGCAGCCTTTAAACACCATTCAGCGTGCGGTGATGCGTCTGACGGATATTGTGGGAGCGGCGTTGATCCTGGTATTGGGTTCGCCGATCTGGCTGTGTTTTGCCCTGTTGATCAAGCTAACCTCGCCGGGTGAAGTTGTTTTCCATCAGAACCGTGTTGGTCTGAACGGGCGCTTGTTCCGTTGTTATAAATTTCGTTCGATGCGCAGAGATGCTGAGCAGCAATTGAAGAACCTGTTGACGCAGAACGAGGCGCAGGGGCCGCTCTTTAAGATGAAGGACGATCCGCGTGTGACACCGATTGGCAAGTTTTTACGGCGCACCAGTCTTGACGAGATTCCTCAGCTCTTTAATGTTTTGCAGGGCGATATGAGTCTGGTCGGACCGCGTCCGCCGTTGCCGCGCGAAGTTGCGCAGTACGAGAGTTGGCAGAAGGGTCGTCTGGCGATGAAGCCGGGGATGACTGGACTGTGGCAGGTGCGTGGGCGCAGTAATCTCTCGTTTGACGAGGGCGTATTGATGGATCTGTACTATATCGAGAACTGGTCGTTGCGGCTCTACTATCGTATTCTTTCGCGCACGATCCCAGCGGTGTTGTTTAGCCGAGGAGCGTATTAGGACGATGAAGGTTGCGCTGGTCCACGATTATCTGAATCAGATGGGGGGAGCCGAGCGTGTGGTGCTGGCTCTCCATGAATTGTTTCCTGATGCTCCGCTGTATACCTCGATCTACGATCCCCGGCGTGTTGACCCGGCGTTTCAGCAGATAGATGTTCGTACAAGTTTTATGCAGAAGTTGCCTTTTGTGATCAACCATCATCAGCCATATCTGCCCTTGTACCCGGTGGCGATGGAGAACCTGGATTTGCGGGGGTATGATCTGGTGCTGAGTAGTTCGAGCGCGTTTGGCAAGGGTGTGATTATCAGGCCGGAGACGCTGCATATCTGTTATTGTCATACGCCGATGCGCTGGTGCTGGAATTACCGCGAGTACGTTGAGCGCGAGCAACTGGGTGGGATGGCGCGGCGTGTGCTGCCTTTTCTGATCACCTGGTTGCGCGTATGGGATCAGACCAGTGCGCAGCGTGTCGATTATTTTGTGGCCAACTCGCCGGTCGTTGCGGAGCGTATTCAGAAATACTATCGGCGCGAGGCGGTGGTTATCCCGCCGCCTGTCGAGGGGAGTCGTTTTCTCTTCGATCCTGAGGCGCAACTGGAGAATTATTTTTTGATTCTCAGCCGGTTTGCGCCGTATAAGCGGATAGACCTGGCGATCCAGGCGTGCAATAAGCTGGGATTGCCGCTGGTAATTATCGGTGGTGGGCGGGACGAGAAGCGCCTCAAGGCCCTGGCGGGTCCGACCATTCGTTTTGCTGGTCGCCTCACCGATGCCGAGGTTTTGCACTATCTGGCCCATTGTCGGGCCTTGCTTTTTCCGGGCGAGGAAGATTTTGGGATTACGCCGTTGGAGGCTCAGGCTTCCGGGCGACCGGTGATTGCCTACGGTGCGGGCGGTGCGCTGGCGTCGATTGTAGATGGTGTTACCGGGACCTTTTTCTACGAGCAGACCGTTGAGAGTCTGGCGAATGTTCTGGCAGGTTTTAATGAGCGGAGATATGACCCGCTTAAGATCCGCGAGCACGCGCTGAGCTTTGACAAGCCGCGTTTTCAGCGGCGGATGCTGCAATTTATTGAGGCAAAGATGAGCAATGGGTATGTTAGTGGGCAGAGTGGCTTATAGATCGAGATACATATTTTGTTGGTGGGGAGGTTGGGGGCCATGTGGGTTTTATTGTGAAGTAGAGCCTCTGAGAAGCTTGATACATGCTTGAACAGTCTCTGGTGTGCAGGGAGAGAGGAAGCACCCTTTTTCTCTTTGTATGCAGTGGCTCAAAATGAAAGGGAATAGATGCCGTGGAACTGCGGACCTATGCGCGAATTATCTGGCGCTATATCTGGTTAATTGTGGTGATCGTGGTGATTGTGGCTGCCTATTCTGGTTATCAGTATTATAAGTTGCGTAAGACAGTAGGCGCATTGACCGCTTATAATGCGAATATTTCGATCCAGGTTGGTCTGGTGGCTACGACCAAAGGCGACCCCAACCCTGCGGACAATGTGACGGTTTCGGAGGCGCTGGCTGATACGCTGGTCACTGGTCCGATCCTCTCGTCCAGGGAGTTTTGTAGTGATGTCGTGCATCAGATAGGGCTGGATACGGGCGAGATTCAGCAGCGTTATGGTGTCAATCCCCAGTTGGGGAGTTGGACCGATCCGGGGAGTATCGCGGGAGCGCTCAGTGCGACGCGTGCGCATAGTCTAGTGACTATTAATGTCAGTTGGAATACGCAGCCTGGGGCGTGGGCGATAGCCAACGCGGTTGGTGAGATCACATCGATGCGTATCGGGCAATACCTGGATTATGTAGTAGCAACCGACTATACCCATACCTCGACCGACGGCACTTATATCCAGCCGGAAGTATCGGCGCGAGTGATCAGTGCGGCCTCCAATCCTGGGACGGTCCCTGGTTCGTCGGCCAGCAAGGTCACGTTGCTGGCTTTGCTAGTAGTGATTGCGCTGGCGCTGGCGATTGCCCTGGTTTTCTTACTCGATTACCTGGACGATCGTTTGCGGACAAAAGAAGATGTTATTGATCTTTTGCAACTTCCCATCTATGGAGAAGTACCATCTGCGCCCGCTCCTGGTCACGTCACACGCATTCAGAAAGAAACGTCGGCTTGAGGGTCTGGCCGGCGTGAAAAGGCGTCAATGGTCGCGCCCAATCTGGAACTATTTGCCTGCTTGACAGGTTTCTTAGCAAATGAGTATAGTACGAGAAGCCAGGGCCACGGGGAGAGAGAGGGCTTGCCGTTTGGAGGTCCATCTTGATGGGATAGGCTGTGCCTTGTATACTCACTTAATCAACTAGAGGAGCTGGCACCGTGGGATTACGTTCACCGGAGCAACACGCATTGCTCACTGATTATGATCAGACAACCGCCTATAGTCAGGCGTTTTATACACTTTTTGCGAATATTCGTTTTCAGCAGGAGAGCGAGCACAGGGATAGGGAGTTGGAGAAGCCGGGTGGGCCACCGGTCCATACATTGCTGGTGGCTGGTGCCTCGCCCTATAAAGATCAGGTTATTGTGGCGGCGAACCTGGCGATCGTCTCTGCGCAGAGTGGAGCGGAGACGATTCTGGTCGATGCAGATCTGCACACGCCTGAGACTGGTTTGCGGCAGCGTTTTGGTTTGGGACCCTCTGTGGGTGGTTTAAGTGATGTGCTGGAGGCTGGCGAGGTCACGCCTGCGCGGATTGGGAGCGTTTTACAGTCAACCTTTGTGCCGGGACTGCGTCTTTTTAATGCGGGCAGCGCGGCGATGCAGGGGACCGCGCTTTTGCTCTCGTCGCGGCTGGCCGAGGTGATTGCGAGCCTGCGGACGTTGCTCCAGGCTTCAGAGCGGCCGTCAGGAATGATCGTTTTTCATAGTGCGTCTGTCCTGGCCGGGGCCGATGCTTCGCTGGTTGGAGCATTGACCGAGCAGACCGTCTTAACAGTAATCATGGGTCAGACAACGCGTACTCAGGGGAGGCAAGCGCAGGAGCAACTGCAACAGGCACGCATCAAGCTGGCCGGAGTAATTATGCTGCATCCCTAGATATATGCGTTCTATCTGATATGTTTGCTTGTAACAAGCAAGAGTTGCAAACATGAATTGAAGACAGCGGGAGCCAGATGCATTGCACTGGTCTCCCGGTTCTCTGTTTTCATACGTTTGGAAAGGCAGCGGAAAATGCAAGGACCACAGGGAGGGAAAGAGCAGCCTCCCCGCGATCGATCCTCGACTTCGTCATTTCGCCTGTCTGAGCTTAATGGCAGGCAGCCAGTTGTGCCTCAGCGTCCCGCGAATATGACGCGCATCGATCCACCGCCCACGACTCCACGTGTGGCGCGTCCACAGCGCAGAGATCCCAAGATCCGCAAACCGCGCACCTTGCGCTGGTGGCTTGGTCGCCTGGTTGGGTTGGTGGTACTCGGTATAGTGGTAGCTGTGGTTGCCTATGGTATAACCAATTTCGTGATCGCCTACAACGTCAGCAGTGGCTCTGGCGCGGTGGCCACAGATTTTCTGTCGAGTTTGCAGACAGCAAGCTATGATCAGGCCTACAACGACCTGGATGTTACGCTGACGACGGGAGATCTTACACGCTCGGTTTTTAAACAGAAAGCGCTGGCCGATGATCGCTGCTATGGGCAGGTGACCGATTATACCCTGGTTGACAATGACACGGTCAGCACGACGATTGGCGGTGTGCAAGTTTTTTCGTATACCTATACCATAACGCGCAGTAAGTTGAAACAGACGTACCCGCTCGTTTTAATCGTGCAAAAGGATACCTCCGGTGACTGGTTTGTAACCGGCTATGGCAGCGGGAACGATCCGGGTCCTAATCAAGCAGGGGCAAGTTGTTAGAGGTTCTGGCCTTTCCACATTTTTTACTGTGCTCATCTTCTTATACTCAGATCGGCAAGGGGAGCGCGAACGCTACTGTTCGCGCTCCCCTTGCTCTGTTTATTTCGCTGTATGTTGTCAGTCTGGTGGGGGAGAGACGGACTTTGATGCTGTGGAGTGAACTTCCTGGAATGGATCTGCTACTAATGGGTAGATAAGACCTGAGAAAAGAGAGTGTAGTGTGCGAACACTGAGAGTAATTGAAAGTGGCATTGTTAGCACAGCAAGGAATGAGCTGGATGGTTTCCGCGCAGGTTATAGATGACGCTCAGCTAATCGGACGGATTGCCAGTGGCGACCGGCAGGCGCTTGCGGACCTGTATGCTCGCTATCAGCGTCCGCTCTTTACCTATCTGCTTCAGCTTACTCCTGACTATGGATTAGCGGAAGAGATACTTCAGGACACGCTGGTTGCGATCTGGAAGAGTGCGCCCAGCTTTGCAGGCCGTTCGGGCGTACTGACATGGCTGATCGGCGTGGCGCGACGGCAGGCGCACAATACATTGCGCCAGCGCAAGCTGCCTGTGGTTGATATTGCTGAACTGGAGCTGTTGCCTGCGTCGGACCCGGAGCCAGAGGAATGGGCGCTGGCGAGTATGGCTCGCGATGAACTGCTCGGGGCTTTTCGGCGGCTGACCCCGCTGCACCGCGAGGTGCTGGTACTAATCTTTGTTGAAGGCTTGTCTTATCAAGAGACAGCCACCGTACTGGAGGTCCCTGTGGGGACTGTCAGGAGTCGCTTGAGCAATGCGCGGCGAACTTTACGCACTCTTCTGGATGCGAGAGAGGACGAGACGAGATGACATTACGGGTCTCTGACGAGCACGACTTTATTGTCGAGCTGTTGCCTATCTATGCCAGCGGGAAGCTGGAGGATCTACGTGCCGGGCAGGTGCGCGAGCACCTGGCGACCTGTGATCTCTGTCAGCGTGAGCTTGCCAGTTGGGAGGTGTTGCAGGGAGTGACGCGCCTGGCTGCGAGTGCTCTGCCATTGCCCTCAGAGCACCTGATGGCGGGAGTGTGGAGCAGGATCGACGCCGCGTCCGCCCTGGATGTGCAGACGCAGCGGCGCTGGTCGTGGTCGCGAGTGTTCAGCACCACCTGGCAGCTTTTTCGCTCGCAGGTACCGATTATTCCGCGCAGCGTCTGGCTAGCTTCGGCGTTGGTCTGTGTATTGGGTCTGATTTTAACCTTTGTGATGGTTCTGCATGCATCAACCGTAAATATACGCCATGCGGCAGGGAGTGTACTTGTACTGTTTATTATTGTGGCGGGATCTTCGGGGTGTGCATTCATCTATGGCTCGTCGATCGACCCTGGTTTTGAGTGGACGATAGCCACCCCTACGTCGATGCGTCTGATTATGCTCTGTCGCATGGGAAGCGTTTTACTCTATAATCTGCTGCTGGGGATGCTGGCATCGGCGGTCTTTACGGCTGCGACCGGTGGAAGTTTGTGGGAAATGGTTCAGCTCTGGTTGGGACCATTGATCTTTCTCTCGTCACTCTGTCTGGCGCTCTCGCTTTTCCTGAGTACAGCTTTTGCACTGACGTGTACGATGGTGCTCGGAATGTTGCAAGTCTTCCCGACTGCGATTATGGAGCGTTTGATCGGTCGTTTCGCTGTGCCTCTCTTGAGTCTGGACCCGCGTAGTCCAGTCCTCTGGATCGGTGCGCTCGTGCTGCTGGTCTGTGTAGTCTGCTTTTTACCGCGCCAACCCAGCATGAGTAGTTAAGCGACTGAGCAGGTAGTCTGGCTTCCAATTGATTTTTATGGAGGATCTATGTTCTGGGATCGTTTACGTTATGAACTGCGCTTGTTAGGGCGACCTGTCTTCTGGACACCACCCCTGGTGATGCTTGGACTGTTTGCGCTGCTGGCAGTGAGCAGCCGCAATGTGACTGCGGCCACGCTGGCGCGTACGCTAGCGGCTGGTCTGGAGATTTTACTGCCGATCGCGGCTGGTACCGTGGTAGCCACAGTAGCCTTACACGATCGGGCGCTCGAATTGCAGTTGTCGGTGCCGCGAAGATACCACCACACAGCCAATCTGCGTTTCTTGCTGATCCTGCTGTGGAGTGCCTGTATCTGTCTCTTGACGAGCTGGCTGCTCTACACGTTTCATGACTGGCGTCTGCCGGTGCAGATTGCTGGATGGAGTGAGCCGTGGCGTTTTCTGGCCTGGCAGCTGACGTGGCTCTCTTCGATGCTCTGGCTGGCGGCGCTGGGACTGGTTGTCGCGGTCCTCATGCGCAGTCGGACCGCCAGTGGGGCCGTCATCTGTGTCCTGGCTATAGCTGAGATCATTACTCATGGAGATTTAGATGCCAGCGCGTGGTATCATCCGATCTACCTGTTTCCTCTGACCTTTTCGCCCAATGCTAGTTATTGGTTAACTAATCGTTTTGAACTATTGGGAGTAGCGGTTGTCCTATGGTCTCTGGGCTGGTTTCTGCTGCGTTTACCTGAAGTAGTATTGACTCATGTGACCGGGGATGAATAAATAAAAGGAGCGAGCTAACGATGTCTTCATTAAAAATGCTGTGGGGCGTAGTGCGTTACGAATTTCGCATGCAAGTTCACCGCCTGGCGCTCTGGTTGACCTTTCTGGGTTTCACCTTATTGCTCTTGAGGGTAGCTCTCAGCCAGTTGAATAACATATCCACGACTTTTCCAAACGCATCGCAGTGGCAGGTCGCGGCTTTCCTGACGCTTTTCACCAACTGGCTGGCTCCTCTGGGCGTAGGTATTCTGCTGGCAGATCGTCTGCCGCGCGATCGACGCCTCAAGGTCGAGGAGCTTTTCAACACCTTGCCGGGACCGCTGCGTCTGCGTTTGTTGGGCAAATACCTGGGGGCAACCCTGGCAACCCTGCTGCCGGCTTTGCTCACCTACTGTGCGATTGTCCTGCTTGCGGCAATAAATATGCACAATTGGATGCTGATACCGCTCGGCCTGGTCTGTTATCTGGCCGTCGTTCTGCCGGGGATGGTCTTTGTCTCGGCCTTCTCGCTGGTTTGCCCGGTGTTTGTATGGGTGCCATTGTACCAATTTCTCTTCTTTGGCTACTGGTTCTGGGGAAATATCCTGGGTGCGGCCTATGGTCTGCCCACACTGAGCGGCACCATCCTGACCCCGATTGGGAGCTTTGTCGGGGCCAGCTTTTTTAAAATCTCGACCTACGGGGGGATTCAGCCAACGCCCGTGATCGATGGGGTCTTCAGTATTATCGCACTGGTCGGTTGTGGGATAGTCGCGCTGATCGCGCTCTATCAATTCCTGCGTTTTGAGCAGGCGCGGCAGTAGCGTCTGAAGGTATAAATAAAGCATCTCTAGAGGTTCTTTCTAAGGAGAGCAAGGATTATGCAGATAGATATTGAACATGTAAACAAGACATATCGTGGTGGTGTACAGGCCATCAATGGTCTGGATCTGACCATTCCTAGCGGGATGTTTGGTTTGTTGGGACCCAATGGTGCGGGCAAGACGACGCTGATGCGGATGCTGGCCGGGATTCTCTATCCGACGAGTGGTACGATCCTGGTTGGCGATTACGATGCTACGACCGAGAAGGGGCGCACGGCGATCAAGCGCATTCTGGGCTATCTGCCGCAGGATATGGGCTTCTATCCCGATCTTACCGCCCGCGAGTTTCTTGATTATGTGGCATTGCTCAAGGGGTTGGACGAGCGCCAGAAGCGCCAGAAGCGCGTCAATGAGCTGCTTGAAGTGGTCGCGCTGACGGATGTGGCCACACGGAAGCTAAAGACCTTTTCGGGTGGTATGAAAAGGCGTGTGGGGATTGCTCAGGCGCTGCTCAACGATCCCAGATTGTTGATAGTCGACGAGCCGACCGCGGGTCTTGATCCCGAGGAGCGCATTCGTTTTCGCAACCTGCTCTCGGACCTGGGCGGCGATCGCATAGTGCTGCTTTCTACGCATATTGTCGAGGATATCGCTCAGACGTGTCGCCGCCTGGCGATTATGTACAAAGGAAGTCTGGTTTTTCAGGGAACTATCGAGGCACTGACCGACGAGGCACGCGGCCGGGTCTGGGTGGTGACCACGAATGGAGAGCGTCCCGAGGGCGACCTGACGGTCGTCTCGACCATGAATATGGGCGCAACCGTACAGTACCGCGTCGTGGGGCAACTGCCTGCGGGCCTCAACGCAGTGCCAGCCGAGCCGAGTCTGGAAGATAGCTATGTCTGGTTGATGCGCGAGGGGCGTACACCAGGCGGTTCACTGGTAAAAAGTTAGGAGTCAGAGAAAGGCCAGTCAGCCTGCCACGCCAGGTTGGCTGGCCTTTCTCTGATTACTGTTTAGGTGTTTCAAACAGTCCGTGACTCTCATGGAATTTCAGTCCCAGATGGTGAGCCTCCTGAGCGGTCAGGTAAGGAAAGAGATGTCCAACCAGCGGTGTGCCGTGCTGGAAGCGTTCGAGATTGGCCTGAGCATTCTCGGCCAGCAGACGCAGGCCAGTCGCTGGATCGGCCAGACGCGTGACCAAGCTTTGCCAGATAGTCACTGCACGCTGGCTACTCTCGGGGTTCAAGGGCTGGTGGGCGAGGTAGCGTGAGACGATAAACTGTTCGTCGTCCTCAAGCAGTCCCAGGTGTTCGGCCCACAGCATAATGCGCAGTTCGTGCGCGAGATCGGGATTGAGGATAGCGACATTTATTTCTGCATCGTCGCGCATCCCGCGATTATTGAGGTTAGCTGAACCGATCGTCGCCCAGATATCGTCGATGATGGCGACTTTGGCGTGGACGTAGACCGGGCGGTAGTCTTCTTTGCCGTCGCGTTGACCCGAGGTGGCCAGACAGAAGGCCTGAATGCGTCCGGCTGCTGCTGCTCCGGGCGCTTTTCGGCGCAGGTGTTCCAGACCAATGTCTGTAAAACTGCGTCCTACGTTTGGATGATCGGGCAGGATGATAGTCATGGAGGCCCCGCGCTCAAGAGCCTCGGCCAGCAGATGCATATTCTGCTCCATCTGGGGATTATTTGGACCAAAATCGGCGATTTCCAGACCGATAAAAGAATGGAGCCAGAAGTATTGATTTTCAAGATAGACAATGTTTTGGGCATTATGAAAGGCATTGGCATAGATCTGTGCAATGCCCGCAATCCCTTCGGGCGCAAAATTATAGGTCTTGCCGGGGATCGTGCGGGCGATCTGCGTCAGGTGGATGGGATTGCCCGCCAGGGCGGCGAGTAGCGGTGCAGGAACGAGAAGCTCCTCAGGAAGACGATGATGAACTACTACATCGTTCCAGCGCTGCTGGAAATTCAGTTCGGCATCGCGTGCGGCTGTGCCTGCGATCAGCGCGTGGGCGTCGTGCCAGGAGTGAGGGAGCGCATCTTTCGGATTTGCCCGCAGTTGCGAGAGAAGAGTATGCCAGGGGGTATCCCAGCGGTCAAAATCGCCGCTCAGTTCGATCAGTGGATCGATACCTCCGACAAAAGCATAGGTACTATCGACAATGGCGAGCTTCTGGTGAAGCGACTCCTCGGGATGGGGGAGACGATCGGCACTGTCGTCGAGCAAAGAAGTCACGCCGACCGCGACAAGCTGTTCGTGAGCGGTTTTCGGACTATAGTGAGAAAAGACTTCGGGGCAGGCCCACAGAAGCACTTTGACTGTCACGCCTTTGCTGAGCGCATACGCCAGAACGTGTTGGACGGTCAGCTCATTATTGACCCAGAATTGGATATCAGCGTCTGAGAGACCAGCCGCCTTGAGTTCGCTCAGCAGAACCAACTGTGCGGGACTATTATCGGGTCCGGCCCGGTGATCGCTGCCGCGCACCAGGAGCATGGTAGGAGTCAGACCCCAGTGGGCCATATAGATAGTTTTGCTTGCTTTTAGAAAATGCAGACACAATGTCCACATTGTGTGCCGCCCATCTACCAGGAAAGTGACCTGAGAATCGCTGCGCACCGGCAGGTCACCCTCTGCCCACCAACTTTTTGGGGAATCCACTTTATTTGCCTGCACTTTAGACCTCCATTACAAAAGCAGTTTTCTATTGTCGTATAGTTCCTATGCTAGCATGGTCGTGCGGGGTCTGGCAAGCGTCTTTTCGGCATGCGCCAGGGTTGCTCAGAGGGTTTTTCTTCGCGCTCGCACTTCAAAGCTCTGTTGGCTAATGATATGTTTTATCGAAGGCGCTATTTTCTGTTGCGCCGACATCACCCCTCAATCTATAAATGAGTACAATCAGGCTGTGGGCGACCGCCTATAGCCTGATTGTACGTGTTAAATGGTCTGATGGTCTGACCAACTATCTGTTCTCTTATGATACAATAGAGGCAATGTTGAGGCGGGAATAGATATGG
>DAOTTJ010000436.1:0-8436 GCA_034437695.1 Ktedonobacteraceae bacterium | reverse complement strand
AACTCGGCAATATCCTTATGCCGACAACTCCACCCCGATCTTCTTAGCCAACAGATGCACCCATTGGTCGAGCCGCTCAAGCTGGTGTCCCATGACCAGGCGCTCGTCGTCGTTAATTTCTTGACGCTTAGCAAGTGTCTCGATAGAGCCTATAACCCGGTCAATCCGGTTATTAGTATCATCAAAGCGTGTATCCATCTTCGTTTCTAGCTCACCGAAGCGCTTTTCCATGTAGTTGAATAGTTTTGTAAATTCGTCAGTGCTCATAGCTCTCAGTATGAACCTGGGAAGGGGAACCAGTCAATCCATTTTAATCTCAACCAGCGGGAACACTATAATCATCCATTTTCTACTTGCCTCCTAGCCACCATCGAGCTACGCTCGGAGTATCGTAGGAAGTTCCTGCGTGTACACTTTCAGATAGAAAGAGGTGGCCTTATTGCCACAAGACCAGCAAGAAGCTCAAGAGAAAGAGCTTCCCAGCCAGATGCGTGCCGGGCGCACCCCCTTACTCGAAGCAATCCGTGAAACCTACCCCCCGTATCTTCTCGCCCGTAAATCGTACAATCGCAAGCACGAAGAGGTACGCGAACAGCTTGGTCTGCTGAATGCCACGCTTAGCACCAGCATCACCAAGTTGCGCCAGTCGTCTCGCAATAACGAAGACAGCGGTGAGGGCATGATCGCGTCGTACGAAGCAATGAGCCAGCAGGCCGAGGCTGTGGCTGCACTCATCAAGAAGGAGTTGCCTGGCCTGCGGAAGCTATTCGACCCGGTTGCCAAAGCGTATGCTACCTACCAGAAAGCCATTGATGCGTATAACACATACATGGAGGGTTGGAATGGTCGTCTACCTGAAAGTGATTTAAGCGGTCGTGCGCTCGAACTTGTCAAACAAGACATCGAGAAGTCTCTCCGCTAAATCTAGCCTCACCTGGCGCAAGTAAAAAGCTTCGCCGATGTGAGGCTTTTTACTTTGGCAAATAAAATCAGCTCTCTTTATCAACTGGCGGTCTTTTCTTACGATTTTCCACCCACGCATCGAGGTCAGACTTAGCAATACGGTAGCCACGCTTACCAATAGGGAAAGCGATTAGCCCGTCTTTTTCTATCCAGTTTCTTACAGTACGTTCGGCCACCTTAAATTGTTGTGCGACTTCCTGAACTGTATATATATCGTCCGACATCGGCGCTCCACCTTAGTTTGTGTATATCTTACCAGAGTGTGTCAATCGGTTACTGTTTCAGCACCATACTGAGTATAACATGATTAGCGGCATAGAATTGAAAATTGGGAAATTTTATGGTATCCTTTGATTGTATCCCCCTTCCAGGGGCGCAAAAACGGGTATCCCCCGCATTGACCCGCAAGTGGATACCCGTTTTCTTCCAAACCGTTTATGGCGGCTCGTACGGCGTCATTATGCCATATACCAGCCGCTCCTAGCAATGAGAGGAGTTGACCGACCGATGCAACCCTACGGCGACAACTTTATTCCAGTTATCCCAACAGACAGTCTGGTTCATACACCCGACAACCCGACATGCAGCGATCCTGACTGCCCCTGCCAGGAAGGCATAAAAGCGGAGCTGCTGGGTTACTACAACGAAGGGATCATTACCGCCGACGATGCCACCCGCATCTTAGAGAGGGGGCAGCTATGGCAGTAAGCCGCCAACCAGTCCCGCCCCGCGCAGGCCGCAGGCCCCAGGCTGACGTTGCATCGCAGACGATTATCTACAGCCGCAATACGACCGATGATGTGGTTATTAAGCGTCCTCGCCAGTCACCGAAAGCGCTCACGATCATCCTGAGCGCAATGGTCGTGACGATCGGCGTGGTAGTTTTCTGGGCGCATACCGTGGTTCCCTGGTGGTCAAGCGTCCAGACCCAGTGGCAGTACGGCAGTTCACGTATCACCCAACTGGATGCCAATGTCGGTCATGGCGGGGAGTGTCACTTCCTGGCCGAGTACTACAACGGCGCGATTATCGTCATTGAGATACCCTATGCCAATACTAACGCTAGCCATGTCTATACCATTCCGGGCATCACGGGCGACGGGGTGACACCCGTAGTGCTACTGACGACCACGAAAGACAGCCAGACCGGACGGCGTGACCTGGTGGTGTCGGTTGCGGGGACGAGCTTTGAGACGGTGCTGTATAACACCGGCTCGGCCTTTAGTCAGGAGCAACACTAATGCGTATAGCGAAACCACTATTGTATGTCAATGGCGTGGCGCTGGTGCTTAATGGGATCATGCTTATCCTCATGACTGCGAAGCTGTGTCCCCCGATACTTGGTGTGCTCCTGATCGTCGCATTCCTGCTCTGCTCAGTCTGGCTGTCGTGTTGGGCGCAGGGGCGGTTGCCGAGGAAGGGGCGGGTGGCTCGGTTTTATTCGGCGGCAACAGAGCATATGGAGACTTTATAGGTATGGAGCCATTGCTCCGATGCTTGCGCCGGTTTGATCCAATGATTGTGCTCTTGCTTATGATCTTATTGCACCCCGTTCATTTTGAGCCGTTTTTACTTGATTAACCACTTAGTTTGCGGGTAGATTCGAGGAAGCAAATTTATGGTAAAGGTTAGGACTGTCACTCATGCCCAATACTCAAGTTGCTTCCTCGATGTATATCCGCTCGAAGGAGTTTTACCATATGGAGCATATGTTCGTTATTGCCGGCTACGTCCGCAATTCCGACCCCAGTAAGAAAGACACCGAAGTTCTAAACGCCCAAAAAGAAGCTCTACGCGCTTACGCCAGAGATGTGTATGGCATAGACATTCCCCCTTACCTAATGTACGAAGACGCGATTTCAGCTCTTAAGCATCCGTATTGGGAGCGCGAAGGACTGATGAAAGCCTGGGACGATGCGGAGAATAGGCGCTTTGATATCATCCTCTGCACCGAGTTTTTCAGAGTCGCCCGGAAAGGCAACGAGCAGGCAGCCGTGATCCAGTACTTCAAACGCTTCGACGTAGATATCATCTCGATTACCGAAAAGTTTGAGGATACCGCCGAAGGCCGGTTGCTGCATGCCGTCCAGGGTTTCCTCGGTGAAATCGAAGCCGAGAAGACCCGCATTCGCACCAGCCGAGGCAAACGCCACCGCGCCAGTATGGTACTCACTGGACAAGGCCGGCGAGCCTACGGACTGAAGTTTGTCGATACCAAACAATATGCCAAAGCCTATTATCTCCCCAGTACCGACGTTATTGCGGTGATCGACGGCCAAGCATGGACAGAGATGGATGTGCTGATGCTGGAGAAAAAGCTGTGCCTGGAAGGGATCAGCGCTCGGCAGATCGCCATGCGGCTGACTGAGATGGGCATTCCAACGCAGCAGGGTAATAAGGATTGGAACCGGGGGGTGGTACTGCAACATCTGACTAATGGGAACTATCGGGGGTATCCCTATGCGGCTAACTACCGGAAAACCAGGGACGGCTCAAAGTCGTTCCGTAAGACAGCCCTAGAAGAGCAGATACCCTTGCCGGAGGGTGTCTTCCCCTGCATTATAACGCCGGAGGAGTTTGAGGCCATTCAGCGGCAACTGCAACGCAACAAAGACATGTCGCCACGGAACAACCGCCGACCGAACGACTCGCTGCTGCGCGGGCTGGCATATTGCGGCATCTGCGGCAGAAAAATGCACTTGAACCATTATACTGGCCGTGGTCAAAACGCGGTGGATTACCAGTGCAAACAAAACTGGGGAAAAAATGCTGACTTGATCCACCACCATAGCGCGAGTGTCAGTGTCGCCAACCTGGATGCTGCCATATGGGAGTTTGTGCTGCCCTATGTCGAGACGCCAACGCTTATTCGGGAACATATTACGGCCATGCGCGACCAAGTGGATAGTAAGGACAGAAGTCTGGCGCTGGAATTGCATCGTGCCGAGATAAGAGAAAAGATCATCAACCTCCTGGCGGTTGCCGAGGAAGCCACCAGCGAGACAACCCGCCAACTCTACCGTGAGCGCCTGGCAAACCTGGAGCATGATATCCGCGAGACAGACATACTGCTCGCCCGATTGTCGAATAACACCGAGCGCAACCAGAAGTTGCTGGTCGCCCTGGATAAGTTCGAGACCTGGGCGGTCAGCCAACAGCAGTTCCTTCGTGATCCCGACTACGACATCACGAAGGAAGACAAACGAGGTGTACTGCTCATCCTGGGGGTGAAGGTGACTGTGTGGCCGAGCGAGGGCTACCCGCAGCGGACGCAGTTCGAAATTTCACCACCGGATATTCAAAGATTTTGTGACTTTTTCTTCCAATAGCGCATATAGCCCTGGACGGTCATAGGATAATTGATGGCGATATCGTAGCGTACAACATCGTGAAAAGTCTGGGTCGCGCGTTCAATTTCGGGATTGGCCTGTTTAATCAGCAGAGCGATGATCTCCTCTTCCGAGTTGCCATTGTTCATTGCGTGCAGGATAAAGTCGCCCCAGCCATAGAGGCGTTCGCGCAGACTACTGATGTGGGGGACGATGCCACGGACTGCGCCGTAGTGGCTGAGATAGAGCACATCGGGTCGTAGGCGTTTGATCAGATCCAGGCTCTTCGACCAGTCTTCCAGATCGAGATCGGGTGGCGGTGTGGGTGGGCGTACGTAGTCGATGCCCAGCAGACGCACACCTGCGATATCGCCGGAGAAGAGTTCGCCGGAGTGAACATCGAAGTAGACCACATGGTGGACCGCGTGGCCTGGAGTGTAGTGAACCTCAAGTCGGCGGCCTGCCAGATTGAGGATATCGCCACCTTCGATAGGTTTAAGCTGTCCCTCTGGGACCGATTCGATTTCGCCCCAGTATTGCATGCGGTCGCCGAAGACGCGTTGGGCGCTCTGGACCAGTTTGCTTGTATCGCGCAGGTGAGGTGCGCCTTTGCTATGGACGAGTACCTGGGCTTTGGAGATACGGCGAGCAAGCGAGCCGGTGACGCCTGCGTGGTCCAGATGGATATGGGTGAGCAAAATATGCGTCACATCCTGGGGATCAAACCCGACCTCCTGAATACCTGCGAGCAGTGCTTCCAGCGTGCTACCGGGTCCGGGATCGATCAGCACAAGCTCATCGTTTCCGGCCAGCAAATAGGCTCCAATTATCTCTTCTTCGTCCTGGAATGGCAGAGAGATCTGCCAGAGTCCAGAATTGAACTGTTTAATTTTTGTCAACCCGTCCCCCTATATCTTGACAGAGATTGCTTTGGCCTGCGTAAAGAGCAGCAAGTAATCTCGTCCTCCGGCCTTAGAGTCGGTGCCGGACATATTGAAACCACCAAAAGGATGAACCCCGACCAGAGCGCCGGTACATTTGCGGTTAAAGTAGAGGTTGCCCACATGGAACTCCTCTTTCGCTTTCGCAATGTGCGCGGGGTTTGTTGAGAAGAGTGAGCCGGTCAGGCCATACTCAGTATTATTAGCGATAGCCAGTGCGTCGTTGAAGTCCTGCGCTTTAATCACGGCCAGTACGGGTCCGAAGATCTCTTCCCGTGCGATGCGAGCGTCGGGCGAGACATCGGCGAAGACCGTTGGTTCAATAAAGTAGCCGGGACCATGATGGCCTCCACCCACCAGCAGGCGTCCTTCGCTCTTGCCAATCTCGATATATTCGTTAATCTTCTTAAACGCGTTTCCGTCGATCACGGCTCCCATATACGTTGTCTGCTCCGTAACGTCGCCCATATTGAGTGAACTCGTTCTAGCGACGACGCGTTGGAGAACCTCGTCGTAGACCTGTGAGACGATAATCGCTCGCGAGCCAGCCGAGCACTTTTGTCCCTGGAAACCAAAGGCAGAGGCAACAATCGCCTCGGCAGCGGCTTCAAGGTCGGCGGTTTCGTCGACCACCACAGCGTCTTTGCCGCCCATCTCCAGGATAGCGCGTTTCAGCCAGAGTTGTCCAGGCTGTGAGCGGGCGGCGAGTTCATTGATCCGCAGACCGACCTCGCGTGAGCCGGTGAAAGCGATGAAGCGTACTCTGGGGTGCGTGACCAGTGTATCGCCGATCGAGCCGCCGGAGCCTGTCAGGAAGTTTACCACACCTGGCGGAAGGCCGACCTCTTCCAGGACGCGCATAAATTGCCAGGCGATCATAGGTGAAGTGCTGGCTGGTTTAAGCACGACCGTATTGCCGGAGACCCAGGAAGCGCTGGTCATGCCGGCCATAATCGCGCTCGGGAAGTTCCAGGGAGGGATCACTGCTCCCACGCCTAGTGGGATATAGAGCAGTTGATTATCTTCGCCCTCAATTTTGACGATCGGTTGTTCGTCGGCCATACGCAGCATTTCGCGCCCGTAGAACTCCAGGAAATCGATAGCTTCGGCGATATCGCCATCGGCCTCGACCCAACTTTTGCTTGTCTCATAGATCATCCAGGCATTAAAGTAGAAACGACGCTGGCGTAGCAGTTCGGCCGCGGCAAAAATGTAGGCCACGCGCTCTGCGGGCGGGACGCGTTTCCAGTCCTTGAAAGCCTCTTCAGCGGCGTGTACGGCTGCGTTGGTTTGCTCAACAGTAGCGCTAGTAAAATAGCCAATTACCTGTTCAGGCTTTGCCGGATTAACAGAGGCAAAGGTAGCCTCGCTTGAAATCTTTTGACCGCCGATAATCAGCGGATATGTTTGCCCCAGTTCATTGTGTACCTGTGCCAGAGCCTCTAATTGGGCCTGGCGAGATTCAGACCGAGAAAAATCGGTCATCGGGGCATTTTTAAATGGTGTCTGCGCGTGTGACACAGCACTCTCCATCAGTGTAGCCATAGGAAACAACACCCCCTCTGTCGAACAAAAAACGATTATTAACTTTATTGTATCTCATGGCGCAGCGTAAGTGACAGGGTGACGAGAAAAAAGGCCGTGAGAGACGGCAGAAAACGCAGAGACAAACGCTTGACACAACCGTTTGCAACGGGTATAATCGTCCCCGTTAGTCCATAGTTCATGGACCAATAAGCCGGTGTAGCTCAGCTGGTAGAGCACTCGTTTCGTAAATGAGCGGTCGCGGGTTCGAGTCCCTTCACCGGCTTTAGCCAAACAGAAAAGCTATCCTAAAATGGCCCTAGAAGCCACATGAGATAGCTTTTTTGTATATAAACAAACTTCTTTGGTTGTGTGGCAGCAAGGCTATGGAATGCTCGACGTATAGCCTCTCCCCCTTAACGACTGATTGGGTTGCGAGCGTGGAGGCCGCGGCCTCCACGCTCGCAACCCAATCCCAAAACCCTGGAGTGGGGAATCGCAGACCAGAGGCTTGCGGAGAATTATACCCTGGCGTGGCAGCACGCTTCTCTGACGTGGCTTTAAGCTATGGTATAATGGAAAAGATTCTTTGCAGACAGAAGAAAACGCCAGTAAGGAAAGAAGACCATAACAATACAGCACCCAACACCTGAGGAACTGATAAGCCTTGAGGCGTATCGCGCTCTTCTACAAAAAGATCCAGAGCACGGGTATGAGTATCTTGCTGGGCGCATTTACGTGATGACAGGCGCAAGCCCTGACTATTCTATTACTGGCTACAATATAGGCAGAATCCTCGGCAATCAACTACAAGGGCGTCGCTGTATTGTTTATAACTCAGATGTCTATGTCGAGTTAGTAGAAAATTATCGTGTTTGCCCTGACGTAACCGTCAGTTGCGATCCGCGAGATCGCAGAGCCAGAGACGCTATCCGTTATCCCTCTCTGATCGTAGAAGTGCTCTCGTCCTCAACAGAAGCTCGTGATCGGGGAGAGAAGATCGTTCCAGCCAGACGATCCAGGAGTATCTCCTTGTCAGCACAGACGTTCCCATGATTGAACTCTGCCGACGCGAGAAGAACGGTCTATGGACAATCTCTACCCTTGACCTCAATGATTCTCTCACCTTAACAAGTATCGGAGTCCAATTTTCAGTTGCAGAAGCATACCAAAATACATCTCTGCTAGAAGATAAATGAAAACCTGGATCATCCTATATGTGTTCGAAAAAGCTCAGCCTTGCGAGATGGTGGTGCTCCGACATCTCCAAGCGTAGCCTCTCGCACGGCCCCAGAAGTGGCCTCAGCCGAACGACACCGCAAATGCCCGTATTACCCGACCAAAAAACAGGACTACAAAAGAGGCGCTCGCAAACCCTGGCTTTTTTCGGCCTGTTGTGCTACTCTATTGATGGAGCGGTCAAAAGAGAGAAGAAGCCCGAAAAGGGATTGGAACCTGTAGTTCTTTGGGATAAACGTCCCGGACATATCGTCAAAAGAGAGAAGAAGCCCGAAAAGGGATTGGAACTGCCCTCAAAGCTCTCAACAGCCTGCGCTTTTATCAGGTCAAAAGAGAGAAGAAGCCCGAAAAGGGATTGGAACAGGCCATACTGCAACACGATTGCAGCAACAGCATCCGTCAAAAGAGAGAAGAAGCCCGAAAAGGGATTGGAACCTACT
>DAOTTJ010000435.1:0-6330 GCA_034437695.1 Ktedonobacteraceae bacterium | reverse complement strand
TCCTTTGTTGAGACTCGTCCCATCGCGTCTGAGCGATTGAAAGTGCACTAGTGCCATCATGCGAATTCTTGATTACAACGTTGAGACTCGTCCCATCGCGTCTGAGCGATTGAAAGATGTCTGGTAGTGGCATGCTATCTCCCGTCCCAGCTTGGTTGAGACTCGTCCCATCGCGTCTGAGCGATTGAAAGCTAATACTGTACGAGCATAGGTTACAAGGTCAGTAGGTTGAGACTCGTCCCATCGCGTCTGAGCGATTGAAAGCAATGTTTTCGACAGGTGTGACCGTTTGTTTGCCTTGAGTTGAGACTCGTCCCATCGCGTCTGAGCGATTGAAAGTCGATAGTAGCCCGTTGATGGTGGCGCACGCCAATGTTGAGACTCGTCCCATCGCGTCTGAGCGATTGAAAGCCACTTTGCGTACAGCGTTTCTCAGATACGCTGTGTCTTGTTGAGACTCGTCCCATCGCGTCTGAGCGATTGAAAGTATTTTGCTTGTTCGTGGAAGCCCGAACGGGACGCCGCGGTTGAGACTCGTCCCATCGCGTCTGAGCGATTGAAAGACTACAACGATAGAAGATGTAGAAAAGAGGTTAGACCTCCGTTGAGACTCGTCCCATCGCGTCTGAGCGATTGAAAGTTAGACACTCCGACCAGGATCAGAATAAACACCCCGTGTTGAGACTCGTCCCATCGCGTCTGAGAGGGGTGAAAGTAATCCATGTATAGAACTCCTTTCGTAATGGAAAGGAGTCCATCATTGATCGTTTTTGCTCGTTGGAGCGCACGCACATTGACAACCAGAGAAATGAAGGTATTCAGATTGGCGACCGAACGACCATTGCGAACGCGTGGCCGCTCGATCCCAAGCTCCTTTGCCTGGCTATTGAGACGCTCGCAGGCGGTGCGTTGGGTGGAGATGGCATGGAAGAGCGGTGTCTGACGATCCAAGGTGACGCGCTGGATGCCACCAGGTTGCTAGTTGACATCCTTGACGCAGCCTTTGCCTTTCCCGAACTGGACGTGATCGCAGGTCTGACCGGTTGGCAGAGGAAAAAGCAACGGACAGTGGAAACGCTGCGCTCGGTACCCGTTGGTATGGTTGAACGGGACGCCAGGACGCATGGGGAGGCCAATAGGGGATCGGACCACCCATGCGGACAGGGCAGAAGAGCGCCAGAGATTGTTAGAGGAGGCCCTGCAAAGCCTGGATCAGGCGCTTCCTCTCTTTCTCAGGCATGCTCCCGTTTCATATGCAGAGACTCAAAAAAATGCGTAGGAACGTTGAAGCCGCAAGAGAGGAAACCTTACACTCATCCTTTGGCGGAAACAAAGGAGCATCAGTTGGAGAACCACCGCCAGCTCCAAATGTGCTCTTTCTGAGAGAGGAAGACTCAGAATGCGCTGGTCTCAGTGATGAAGGTTCTGAGCAGAGACCCGCGCATCTCTCTACAAGCGGCCTGACGAGGAAAGAGGACAGAAAATGCCCGCATGTTGCCAGGGAAAAGACCCCCCAAAACGAGACCCGCGCAAAGGGTTGTCTCAAGCCGCTTCTCATGCTATACTCGAAGAGCAACAGGCTACATGGCTGAGGACGCCCGCTCGGGCTTGAAACAAAGCATAATAACAATCAACAACATAAGAGTCCTTTGGCTACATGGCTGGGGACGCCCGCTCGGGCTTGAAACACATTCCCGCATTCGGTTGTACAGATGCGCCTTTGCGGTCTACATGGCTGAGGACGCCCGCTCGGGCTTGAAACCCCAGCACTGTAATTTCAATCGTTGTTGCGTAAAGGCTAAATGGCTGAGGACGCCTGCTCGGGCTTGAAACTTTATTAGTCACACCCTGGTCCCAACGCAATTGCACAGTGGCTAAATGGCTGAGGACGCCCGCTCGGGCTTGAAACAAGAAATCATCCATACTACCAGAAACATCAATTACGGGGCTAAATGGCTGAGGATGCCCGCTCGGGCTTGAAACTCTACATGCGGTAAGCAACATAACCATTAGGGTAAGAGGCTACATGGCTGAGGATGCCCGCTCGGGCTTGAAACGATGTCCTTGTACATTTCGAGCACATACAAAAGATGGCTAAATGGCTGAGGACGCCCGCTCGGGCTTGAAACCGTGATACCCACGACAGTGACACTTGTTTGTGAGCAGAGCACCCCTGGGATGCGGAAAGGAAGCGATGGTTAGGCGAGGTGGGCTTGCAAAGCCTGAGCGGCCTGCTCCGAGACCGCGATGGTCAGATGGTGATTGGGTGCAAGACGCAGATGGTAGCGGTGGTTGCGGATATGGCGATGCACCCGCCAGGCTCCCTCAGGAACGCGCCACCAATGATGAGCGGTGAAGTGGCCAGCTTGTCCGACAAAGCGAAATGAGTCCTGCTCCCTCACCAAGGCAACCCACTCAGGAGTATCAGGCACCAGGGGAAGTTGGCCCTTCTTTGGACAGATCACCACGTACTGTCCATCTCTGCCATATTCGACACGAGGGATGACATGAACCGGCTTGTGAGGCGGTTTGGTGGAGGCAGAAGAACGAGGATGGGATGGGGAAGGAAGGGGTGGTTTTGGGGGTTCGTGGGTGACCATCGGTCGGGAGCGGAAGCGTCGCTGGGAGAGCAGGCGAGGGCAAGCGAAGGGTCAGCAGGTGGGTGAGATCAGCAACCTGCTACTGCAAGGCAGCGATCTGAGACGGCAAGAGCGCAACAGCCTCCGGCAGAGCGAGGAGAGCGGTGGGCGGCGCAACGTCGGTGCGAGGAGCCAGGCAGCGATGGTGCAGGTGAGCAAGCTGTTCGAGGTGGACGCTGAGCACCTCTTTTTTTCGACCATCGTGAGGATGGTTTTGGAGAGGAAGGTGAGCATCAGCGAGCCAGCGGCGCAAGGTCTTGGCATCAACGTGCAAGAGACGACAGGCGTCGGCAAAGGAAACAAGGGTCATCAGGCAACTCCTTTCGGGAGACAGACGAAACGCGAAGGACAAACAGCAGGAACACGAAACAGTCCCAGGAGTTTTCCTGGGAAGCAGAGGTGCGTGAGAGAAACGGCTTAGCCGGTTTTTGCGCGACGACGATGGTCGTAGCTGGCCCAGTAGTGGTGGGTGCGCCGCCAGCAGGACCACTGGCAGACCAGTGGCCCAGAGATAGGCGCGGGGAAAAAGAGGCGAGCGAGCACATGGCGGACTTCGGAAGGGGTCCAGGGGATGAGAGCGCAAACACTCAGCGGAGACGAACCAGGAGGATGAGAGGTGAGCGTCATGCTGACCAGGAAGGCGTAGGCGAGCAGGACCAGGGGAATGTGTCTGTTATTCGGAATACACCTCTCCCGTTCTACACAAGAGAGCATTCACAGAGAGTGACCTTTTCTCTGATTGGCAGTGCTTGCTGAGTGGAAAAGTAGAAGTGAAGAGGTATATGTCCATGCAAACAATCCGCTGGGAACGCTATCCCCTTGTTGCTGAAAATCTCCACGCACATCAGTGGCTAGAAACGCAAAGCATGCTCGGTTTGGCTCAAAATACGGTTCATACCTATGGGCGTGGCGCTAACGAATATCTGGCTTTCTGTGAGCGAACAGGGTGCCTGTTCATCGAAGCAACGAAAGCGGATATTGTCGCCTACATTGACGAGATGACTCATCGAGCGAATCCGAAAGGCAACAATATCCAGTATCTGCATTCAGGAGTAGGTCTCTCCAACGCGACCATGATGCAGCGCTTGACGGTTGTTCGGTTACTCTACGATTACCTCATTGACGAGCGTATTCGCGTGGATCAGCGTAACCCTGTTGGCAAAGGCAAGTTCACACCAAGTCGCGCCTTTGCAGGCAAGCGCGAACGGGGCATTTTACGGCACTATGAACGACTTCCTTGGATACCTGGCAGCGATGAGTGGGATTGTCTTCTTGACGCCACGCTCCAGGAACCGTTGCGCAACAGGCTCATGCTCCTTTTGGCCTACGATGGAGCCTTACGTCGAAGTGAACTGGTCGCTTTGCAGGTCCGCGATCTCTCCTTTCCTTATCAACAAATCACGATTCGTCCAGAAATTGCCAAGAAGGGTCGTGGTCGGGTGGTCATGTACGGAGATGTCGCACGAAGTTTGTTGCAGGACTACCTGGAGGAACGTGCTGACGAAGAGATCTCTGGGGGCGTGCTCTTCCGTTCACAGTCAGACCGAAACCGAACGCAAGCAATGACTGCGGAGAGTTGGGACAAGGTGGTCACACGCTTGGCTCAGCGTGCTGGACTCCATCATCGTTTTACGACCCATACCCCCCGCCACCTTCGGTTGACAGACTTAGCCCGTGGCGGCATGGAGATCCACGCCATCGCACAATATGCCGGTCACCGGAATTTGGAAACCACGAAGCTCTACATCAAGCTCAGTGGACGGGAAACAGCGGAACGGGTCCGAGTCTGCATGCAGGATTTGGACCGACGCTTGGAGTATCTCCTAAAGGAGGAAGGTCAATGAGCCGTCTGTTATTTCATTGCCATGGGAGCAGCAATGTGGGCTATTCAGCCGTGCGTCTACCGTCGTTACCTGTACAACATCGGCGCTCTGGGCCGCGAGCGAGATAAAATTACGTACCACAAAATGCTCTGGCTGCGCATCTCCGGAGTCCTTTTCCTGGCGGGTTCTCTCGCGCTTGCCTTTCTTATCATTGCGATTGTTTGGAAAATCACGGCATAAGGAGGGAGAGAGCGACCGAGACGCTATTCAGATTTCTTTTGTTATTAAAAGAAACCAAATATCAATAAGGAGTCTGAAAAAGCTGCTTATCTTCTGGTATGGAGGCGGGCGGCAGGCCGTGTAGATAATCCTGCCTCCCTGTTGGGCCAGTTCCTGGAGGGTTGCAACCGCGCCAGGTATGGGCACACGATTGCGCTGGACATCAGGATGCTTGTTTGCTGCTTTCAGCGCCTTGCAGAACTGTTCGCGCAGCTCAGGAGCACTGTGCTTGAGATAGGATTGGACAGTGTTTGAATGGAGGAATGCGCCCAGCAAGTCGATGCGATCGAGGGTTGACTCTGAAATAGGAAGCTGAAACTCACGCGTCAGAATGCGTGCGATGTGGTTGGTGTCCTGACCGATGGTGCCATCGATATCCAGGGCGAAAAGCATGATGGTGGGTCCTCCTTATCTCGTCTACGCAGCCATGTTTGTTTTACTATATTCTATGATGAGCCTTTTTACAAGAAAGAGTCAGTGAAACGCCGGGCCATACCACATTTTTGTCAATTTTGCTGCTTCTGTTTCATACTCTTCTCAGTGGAAGCAAATGAAGCGGCTATTTGAGGCTCGGAAGGGAGGACTTGTTGCAGAAGGAACAAGGCTCCCTTCTTATCCAGTGGCCGATTACACGATCCACATCGTGGACTCATCACACAGGAGTTACAACCACTTTCACACTCGCAGTGTTCCAATATGTCCATAGTTACCCTGGCCAAAGCTTCCCATTGGCGAAATGCTTCTTCCGCATAACCAATACCACCAGGATAGCCATCATAAATAAAGATGGTTTCCTGGTTTGTTTGATGATGTTGGGGTGAAATAGACACGCCACCCACATCACGGCTATCACCCAGGGCAAACAAAGGAAGAAGCGCAATCATAGCATGCTCCAACGCATGAAGCGACCCTGGAATATCATATCCTGCTTCGGCCAGCGTGGTAATGATTTTCGGGGCTGGGAGCATCCAGAGCGCCTTCGTTTCTAACGGCATAGTCAGCGGTTTATCGAACTCACAACGTTCCAGGATACTTTTCCCGATGACGCGGACATAGCCATTCACATCACGTTGGACATGCACCTGCCCGGTATACAGTTCTATCCCTGATCTGCTCTGGTGGTGCTCAATGCGCAAGATTTCTATAGCGTACTTGATAACTGGCTGGGTGTAATACTCCACCTCTTTGGGTACGACTACTACTCGCTTTGCTTCCAAATCCAGGACAGCCACCTGATAAGATCGGCCTTGTGATAGATAGATCGCACCCGGATAGCATTCAGTCTGGGCATGGACCTGGTCAATGGCTTCGATGATTTCCCGTCTGCCAGCCTGTACAATGCTTAGTTGCACGCCAGAGTCCTGGCGCAAATCAATGTGATAAGCAGTGCTCTTATTCGGATACATCGGAAAATAGCGATCCTCATTTGCCCTGAGTTGTTCTTCTGCGACCAGTGTTTCAATAGTCGATTTGGTCTGTGGGCCAAACAAAACAAAATCGTCCGGGGTCAATGGCGTTTCATTGACTGCGCAAAGCAGGTGAAACGGTAAAATGTAAGCGTTCTCTGGATTGATCACGGCGTGTTCTGG
>DAOTTJ010000434.1:0-4568 GCA_034437695.1 Ktedonobacteraceae bacterium | reverse complement strand
CGGTGCTGGAAAGCGCACGAGTTCGTCCTGGTATGTGGTCTGACCCCAGGTTCTCACGGGAGGAACTTGAGTAGAGAGCTGATGGGCAAGGCAGAAAGTGTAGATATAGCCAGGAACGTGCATCTCCGCTCGCAACGTCTGTAAGCGTACTGCAACAGCCAACTCTTGCGGGTCAGGTTGGCCAACCGCTCGCGAAACGCTCAATAGAGCGCCTACGCTGTTTCGAGCCACTGCTTAATACTATCCAGGTGTTGTTTATCGTGGACCCAGTCTTCTTTGCCTTCGTCGTTTAGGCGAATGGGGGTCTCTAGAAGCACTGCAACGTGTGCAAGTCGTGGATCGGTGAGCAGGGTCTGTAAACCCGCCAGACCAATGATACCCTCGCCGACGCGGGCATGGACATCGCGGCGGCTCCCCAGGTCTTTCTCTGTATCGTTCAGATGCAAGACCTTCAGGCGCTCCAGACCAACCATGCTATCAAACTGCTGCAAAACCTCCCCGACAGAGATAGCCGTCGAGATATCGTAACCCGCACCCCATAGATGAGCGGTATCAAGGCAGACACCGAGTCGAGCGCGGTAGGCCGGTAAACGCTCGAGCACAGCAGCCAGATGCTCAAACGATCCACCCAGCGAGTGACCTGCCCCGACGCTATTCTCAAGCAAGAGCACTACCTGCTCCGGCGTCTCCGGCAGAATGCGCTCGATCGCTTCCACCACACGCGTCACCCCGACATCAACGCCCACGCCCTTGTGGCTGCCAACGTGAAAAACGACATATGCAGCACCAAGCGACTCGCCACGCTGCAACGTCCAGCGCAATAAAGCAATCGACTTCTCCCAGATTGTCTCTTCGGACGAAGCCAGGTTGATCAGATAAGGAGCGTGCAGAACTACAGGCGAGAGATCATAGAGACGCGCAGCCTGCGCAAAGGCGATACAGGCTTCAACGCCACCCTGGGGCGGATTCCAGGCGGTCGGGTTGCTGGCAAAGATCTGAATGGCGTTACAGCCAATCCGCTGAGCAGTCTCAGCCGCTCGTATCGCGTGCGAGTTAAGGGGCATATGACGACCAATCCGCATTATTCCTCCGCTCTCTCCAGACCCGGCATCTCGCTCTGTACTACGTCAACCGACTTCGCCATCTGAGCGTTTCCGTTCTGGCTATTCAACACTGCCTGGTCGATGTGGGGTAACTCGTGCAAGGCTGTCAGACCAAACTGCTGCAAAAATTCAGGGGTTGTGGCAAACAGCGCAGGCCGCCCTACGGTCTGAGCACGCCCGACCTCCGCGACCAGCGAGTGCTGCATAAGACTGACCAGAGCCCGGTCGCTGTTGACCCCGCGCACGGCCTCAAGCTGAGCACGCGTCATCGGCTGGCGGTAGGCGATCACCGCCAGGGTCTCCATAGCTGCGGTTGTCAATTTAGCTGTCATGGGCAGACCCAGCAACGCAGCGATATAGCGAGCATTCTCGGGCG
Organism: Ktedonobacteraceae bacterium; assembly: GCA_034437695.1. Lineage (GTDB taxonomy): Bacteria > Chloroflexota > Ktedonobacteria > Ktedonobacterales > Ktedonobacteraceae > Paraktedonobacter. Next base: position 3,089 of record DAOTTJ010000434.1, on the reverse strand, counting down.
CAGTCACCATTTGCACCTGGTGCTCCTGACGCTGCAAACGCACACCTCGCCCGTCGCGGTTCAACTGCTCCCCCAGAAGATCTAGCACACGCGCGAGCCGGGCGTCGTCTACGTCAAGGAGCTTACGCAACTCGGTGCATTCAAGGGGTCGTCCAGAAACAAAAAGCAGGCTCTCGGCAGCGGTGGCCAGACGGGTAAGACGCTCCAACTCGCCGACTGGTTGAGTACTGTGAGTATCTTGCGATTCGTGGTTATTCTGTAGATGAGTCATCTTTCCCTGGCTCTTCCCGTGGTTGTTCAGCTTTCCCTGCCCACACTTTTCTGCCACGAGTCTACCATAGAAACTCACGACTGTCGAGTCTGCTTTTTCCCATTTTCCCAGGGCTATGGAATGTTCGGCGTGTGGCCCCTCCCCCTCTGAACAAAGGATCGAACTGCGAGCGTGGGGCTATGGCCCGACGCTCGCAGTTCGATCCCCAAACCCTGGAGTGGGGGAGTCGCAAGCCAGAGACTTGCGGAGCATTACATAGCCCTGGCTTTTTCCTGATTGTTGTTAAAACTACGCTGTCTTCTAAGCTTACTAGATCAGTTTACGTTGACGAGCCAGGTTAGCCGCGTGGGTGCGATTCTCGGCGTGCAGTTTGCTGAGGATATTGGAGACGTGGTTTTTCACCGTCCCCTCAGCGAGAGTCAGACGCTCGGCGATCTCACGGTTGCTCGCGCCAGTGGCCAGGAGTTTCAGGACCTCAATCTCACGCGTGCTCAGACCCTCCTCGGCGGGTTGAAGGACGAGAGGACGACCCTTGCGGCCAAAGTCCATGAGCAGTTTGCTGGCAATTTTAGATTGAATAAATGGCTCGCCCGCTGAGACCTTGCGAATCGTCTCGGCTAGTTCGGTAGCGGGAACATCTTTGAGCAGATAGCCCATCGCGCCAGCTTTGACGGCATTAAAGACATAGTCATCGTAGTCAAAGGTGGTCAGAATAATGATCCGCGCCTCTGGATATGCTGTAGTAATAGCGGCGGTAGCTTCTACACCATTCTGGTGGGGCATCTGGATATCCATCAGCACAACATCGGGTCCGAGGTTCTGTTGCTGCAACTCGGTATAGCGCCTGACAGCCTGTGCGCCATCCTCAGCTTCAGCGACTACCTGAAAGCCTGGCTCAAGGGACAAAACGGTGTGCAAGCCCTGGCGCATCAGCGTCTGGTCTTCACATAAGAGAATACGAATAAGTTCTGGCTCTGGCATGGTGTTCTCCCTAGCGGGCAATCTGCTTTGCCTCTGGTTAACTAGCTCTGACCTTACCCATATGGTAAGATAGGCTGGCAGAAAACCAATACTGCACAATAAAGAACGGTAGATGATACATTCAGTAACCGCTGCAATCTTTCAATCTCTATTCTTTATTGCTGAGAACCAGAGTAGCCCTAATACAATACAACGAGGTGGACTATGCCTTATCAGATGTGGATTAACGGCGCGTACACAGTCAGCAGTTCAGGCAATGTTATTGAAGTACGAAATCCTGCAACGGAAGAGATTATCGATACTGCTCCCGCAGGCAATGCTATCGATGTTGAGCGTGCAGTAACAGCGGCTCAGACTGTTTTCCCCGCATGGAAACGTATGTCTGCTGGCCTGAAAGCAGAGATGCTGCATGAAGTTGCACGAAAATTGACTGAGCGTACCGAAGAAATCGCACATCTCTTGACATTGGAAGGCGGCAAGCCGCTGGTTGAAAATAGAGATGAGATGGGCTGGTCTGCTGCTTGTTTTCGCTATTATGCCGAACTTGGAAGAAATTCTCGCGGCAGAGTTATCCCCTCTATTGAAGAAAGCCAACTGGCGATGGTGTTGAAAGAGCCATATGGCGTGGTGGCGGCAATTGTACCCTGGAACTATCCTATTTTGCTGATGACCTGGAAGGTCGCTCCTGCACTGGCTGCGGGCAATACGATCGCGATTAAACCTTCAGAGATGACTCCGCTCTCAACGCTGCTTCTTGCTGAGGTATTTGAGCATCTGCCGCCCGGTGTGGTGAATATCATCAGCGGCTATGGTGCGGATTGCGGAGAGCCTCTGGTGCTCGACCCCCGCGTGCGCGTGATCGCCTTTACTGGCTCACTGGCAACTGGCCAGAGGATTGCACAACTGGCAGCACCGCAGATGAAGAAGTTGCATCTGGAACTAGGTGGGAAAGATGCCTTTATCGTCGCCGAGGATGCTAACCTGGAGGTCGCGGTTCCCGCTGTGGCTTGGGCTAGCCTTCTTAATACAGGTCAGGTCTGTACTTCGACTGAACGTGTCTATGTTCACGAATCCATCGCACCAGAATTTATTGACCGCATTGTGACCTATGCTCGCGGACTACGTCTGGGACCGGGTATAGAACCTACCACCGACCTGGGACCGATCATTGGCGAAAGCTACCGCACGAAAATTGAGGCTCAGGTCGCCGAGGCCCGGACTCTCGGTGCGCGTATTCTCACAGGTGGACGCCGTCCTCCTCAGTTTGAACGTGGCTATTTCTACGAGCCAACTGTCCTGACCAATCTCAATCATTCTATGCCAATCATGCGTGAAGAAACCTTTGGCCCAACTATTCCTATCATGACCTACCAGACCTTTGATGAGGCGATTGCATTAGCCAATGACTCCAAGTATGGCCTGGGAGCCAACCTCTATACCCATGATCCCCTGAAAGCCAAGCGCTTCTTCGAGGAGGTCCAAGCGGGTACGTTGTGGATCAATGACCCGTTAACCGATAATGATGCCGCTCCCTTCGGTGGTTTTAAGTTCAGCGGCGGCAGCCGCGAACTAGGCGAAGAGGGTCTGGAGGAGTTCCGCGAAACCAAGCATGTCCATTGGGATTTTGAGGGTGGGGCCAAATCCTGGTGGTATCCCTATGGGAAATAACAAAGGTTACGAAAAGACGGGAGAGCGAGGGAAACACGTTTCTCTTTCTGTGACTGGTTTTAGCCAGTTACAGATGACAAAAGAAGTATTCATATATACTACTGTAATTAGTGACGCCATTTCCATTCTTTGCCTCCATTTTCAACTGATGCATCAAAACGGCTAAACA
>DAOTTJ010000433.1:0-4983 GCA_034437695.1 Ktedonobacteraceae bacterium | reverse complement strand
ACCGCCCTACCCCTCGTACGTGCAGGCCTGCGCCCGCACAACGCCTCCCTGCACGTACGAGGGGTGCTTCGCTGGATGCTTCGCTCCAGCCTGTGTCAAACACCTCAGATTCCCTGTCCGGGGGACAAGGTGCCGGCAAAGGACTGCCGCCCTCTGCACTTCCGCTTCTGACGACTTTTGTATAGCTCCCTGTTTGCCAGTTAAACTTTCTTGACAGGGAAAAGGCTATATTGTAAACTTTCTGTCAGTAATTCCAAGAAATTTTCATAAAAGTGCGTTTAAAGATCGTTATAGAGCAGTTATGCGAGAAAATCTGTTATCTTATAATTTCTTGTGAGAAAATCTGTGAAGCGATGATGAATAAAGGGAGTTTTCCTCAGTCAGGAGAGCAGTATGAGCGACAACAGCCAGCGATCCATCCACGTGTATCTGGAGAAAAGCGAAGTGCAGGAACGGATCTGGCGAAAGATGCAGACCGCACGTACGCAAGCTACGGTGACGATCAGTCGGGCGGCAAGACTCTATGGATTTCGCGAGAGCCAGCTACGTGAATGGGAGAAACGAGGATTGGTGCAAACCGAGCGCTCACTGCTTTCTCAGGAAGGAAATACCGGGCATCGGCAATATACGCCAGCCGAACTTGACAAACTGGCTATTATTCGCGAACTGATAGACCAGGGATACGCACCAACAGATATACCACTGGATGTAGACAAAATCTGGAGTATGCTGGTCGGGACAAAATATAACCATACACAAGAGGCGGATAAGGCGCTCTTTAAGCTGCACCAATCTCATAAAGATGATCGATCCCTGCTCATCGATCGACGGATTGGCGAGATGGATCGCCAGGAGTTCTGGCGCTACTTTGTGACTCAGGTGATGCGCATCTTGTTGATGCTCATGTGTGAAGATATGCCCGAGACTTCGGCCGGCCTGATTTTGCCACTGGAAGAACTCTATATAGCGCGTACGCTGCATGAATGCTCATTTGATAAGTTGCCGGAAAAACCCGGACTCTCGCTGGTCGGCTGGCAAGGCCGGACTCGCTCCTTTTATACATTTCTCACCGATAAACCCGATTTTGAGTATCCAACCGATTTTCGCGTCTGCCCGCTGATCGATCCTGAGACCCGGAAAGCAAACGTGCAGATCTTCCCTGCGCAAGAGCGCGTGCTAGATAACGTCTTGCTGGTTGTGCAACGCGATACGCGTCCGCTCTCGCTCTCACCACGTCTGCTTCAGACTGCGCGGTGTCTGTTGGGACTGCTCTATGAGCGTGTGGAGACGTGGTATCCCTGCTTTGCAGAGGGGACGCACGACTGGCTATACCAGACCCAGGATCTGGAACAGACATCGCGGGTGGCCGGGGATATGCTCTTTAATGCGCTGCTTGAACGGATTGTCGAGCTGGGCGGATATGATGAGCAGGGACAGTCGCGCTGGCATTTTTGCGTACTCTATGTGGCAAAAGATAGCACACTGCCGATTCAGCAGCAAGTGTTGATCGCGTATGCCCAGACGCGCAATTCGCCCTACGAGATAGGGGTAACCGTCGTTGATCCGGCGCAGACCAATAGTCTGAGCCAGAAAGCGCTGCAAAGTGGACAGGTGATCCGCTTTAATCGCGTCTATTTTGGCGAGACGGCTACGACGATATCCGCGACAGTCTCGCACGACCTCGCGGTCGATATGTTGGGGCGTGAACAATCGACGCGCTCAGCGCTGGCCATCCCTATTATTGGTGGGCAACGTACTGCGATTGGTGCGCTCTATATCACCGCGCAGAAACCCCAGGCGTTTACAGATGACGATCTGGCCATGTTGCGTATCCTCAGTCGGATGCTGGAGGAGATGCTGTTAACAGCACAGGGCAGACGGCAGATCGTCGGCAAGCTGGGAAATTTCATCGATGAGCCAGTGATGGTCGACCCGGCGTTTCGCTGGCTTAAATCGGAGGGAGAATTTGTCGAGCAGATTGAGGCATTTCTAACCAGTTTACAAGCAGAGGGAGTAGAGGAAGAGAACTATCAGCAGGAACTAGCGATCCTCGCGATCGATATCGATCACCAGACTCGTCTGGCCAGCAAGTATGGCAACCAGGTTGCAAAGAATTTGAGCCAGCAAGTGGGACAGCGCATCCGTAACTACATACGCAGCATGCACGCCACAGAGAGTTTAACTCATGTAAATGTTTTCCGCGCTGGCGCAGACAAATGTTACCTCTTATTTAACGGCTACATGCTCAAGGACGTACAGAACCAGGCAAAGCTGCTTAAAGAGATGCTAAAAGAAGGTCCATATCGGCTCTATCCGCTGCATGCTGCGCCCGGCAAACCAGTGTTGACCGAGAGCTTGATCGAACTTACCGATATCACCGTCCATATAGGAATCTCCTCTTTTTATTGGAAAAAGCTCAGCGAGCTATTGCAAAGATATCCTTTCGACTATGCAGTAGTACGTGTGCGTATGTTAGTAGCCGAAAGAATCGAAGAAGCCCTGAGCAGAGGCAAAGGCGGCGACAGTATTTTCACCTGGGATCACGAAATCTGGGGCTACAGGCGTCTGGAATAAGTGTGATGTGCCTGTCTCGTGAGCCAGGACCACCTTTTAGCGTCTGAGTAGCAGTTTATTAGGAGCGCCAGATCTGAACCGAATAGCGGACAGTTTCTCACCGAGCAGAGGATATCTGTTTATCTATTCCTGCTTGAGCACAGCAGATACCAGTTGTGCGTTCGAGCGAGTCTTTTCCATCACGCGGATAACCTGTTCGGTGCCATCGCGGCGTGGGAGATCGGCGATCTTGCGGCGTAGAATCGACATGGCACGCAATTCATCGGGTGAGAGAAGACGTTCTTCCAGGCGTGTGCTCGACTCCAGAAGATCGATGGCGGGAAAGAGGCGACGATCGGCGAGTTCGCGAGAGAGGCGGATCTCCAGGTTGCCGGTACCTTTAAACTCTTCGTAGACCACCTCATCCAGGCGGCTGCCAGTTTCGACCAGACAGCTAGCCACAATAGTCAGGCTCCCACCTTCCTCAATAGCGCGAGCAGCGCCAAAGAGGCGACGGCCAACTTCCAGAGCGTGCGCATCGATTCCGCCTGAGAGCGTGCGGCTGCCAGTATTACCGCGTTGATTGCGTCCACCGCTCCACATCTCATTGCTCAGATTGTGGACGCGAGCCAGGCGAGTCAAAGAATCGAGCAGCATAATCACATCTTTGCCTTGCTCGGCCAGATATTTGGCTTCGCGCAGAGCCAGCTCGGCGATCTGCCCATGACGGCGTAATTCCTCGTCAAAACTCGACGCATAGAGGCGCACGCCGGGTCCCTGCAATTCTGTACGCCATTCTGTCACCTCTTCGGGCCGCTCGTCCACGAGGCACAGGAAAAGCATAGCCTCAGGAAAATTCTGACGAATTGCCAGCGCTATCTCCCGCAGAATCGTCGTCTTGCCCGCTTTGGGCGGCGCTACAATGATTGCTCGTTGCCCAAATCCTAGCGGCACAAAAAGATCTATCATACGGCCTGTAAGCAGGGCTGAAGCCGTCTCCAGAGTGATACGCCGATGTGGGTGAATCGCAGTGAGTTTTTCGAAAGGAATGCGTGCGGATGCCACTTTTGCCTGTCCTTTTTATTTTAATAGAGGAATGGTTAGTTGTTGCTGCTAGTGTATCACATTTGTCGGCTGAACAAAAGCAGAGCTTTTCAGTAAAAAAAGCGTGCAGAGAATAAGTAGACAATAGAAGTGAAACGACCTCGACATTGATGTCGTTCAGAGAACACACTGGTTGTATGAACCATCGAGCATTGCAGATAAACCGCGAGTACTTCATCTTAGTTTAACGGGTCTTCAGAGCATTTTCGACAGCGGCGCGACCAAACTCATGGACCAGAGTGTGATAGAGGCAGGTCAGGCCTCCGGGTGCCCAGGGCTGATGGGCAAGGATAAAATCTATGATAGAGTCAACCGTAAAATCGATAAAGTAGATCTGGGCATTTTCCAATCTATCCTTGACGCCTCCCTTCTGATACCCCAGAATCTCAAGCGAGTTCTTAAAGAGCTTGACGCAGCCGAGTAGACCCCACTGGGCGTACCAGGAATCGACGCCAAAACTCAAGAAGTGAAGGTGGCCTTCGTCCCAGTCGCCAGGCGTGCGCAGACCTAGTTCTTCGGCCAGGCCGCGTCTGGCACAGCTATAGATATCGGGGGCCTGTAGAGGGTTTCCGCTGGCGTCAATCGCGCTCAGCCCTTCACAGACCGAGACGCTATACTCGCCTGGACGGCTACCAACGCCTTTGCCGCGATAGGTGAGCAAGATCTTTTGATCGGCGGTCAACACACTTAAATAAACGCCAAAGGAATTGGAAAAAAACGGGACGGGCTGGCTCCAATCTGCTTTCATCAGATAACGGTCGCGCAACAAAGTATCGTCCAGTGCCATGTTGGTCGCGAGAAATGTATAGTAGTCGGACGGCGTAAACCAGAGGTCCAGAGCAAGATGTTCTTCGGGACCTTCACGGCTGATGACAAAACGATCGAGACTATAGCGCAGACCGTTCCAGTAAAACGGTAATCCACATGCTCGATTCTCGATTTGCTGTTGAGTAATGTATTCCTTGCGCAGCAGAAGATCGGGGGGAAGAGCCTCTGTTGCAAGCTCAAAATGAGTAAGCACATTATAAGGGGCATACTGAAACATCCCATCTCCATCAACTACGATCCAGGAGCTGGGTACAGTGCCAAACGAAAAATGTTCCAAGTAAGCCATAACGCTACGTTTCTCTACGTTTGTCAAAGAAGATCTGGCATTATAAGCATGGGTTTCTACGGGGGGAGCCTGAACAAAACCCAGTTCATGTGCATTCTTCTGAAAAAGCTGGCAGAGCTTCTCGCGATAAAAAGGGCTTGGCGTCCTAATACCACGTTCCCAACGACTGATGACATCTTCAGTGGTACCAATTTGCTCTGCAACTCGTTGTT
>DAOTTJ010000432.1:0-2278 GCA_034437695.1 Ktedonobacteraceae bacterium | reverse complement strand
AAAGATGAAGAACTCCCAAAAGCGCTGTCTATAGTTCCTGGATATTCCTGGTCGAGTACTCATAATAGTTCCTTTCTCAAGCAAAGGTGATGGTAAGCGAGCCTGTGTTATCAAAGAGGCCGCTATCACAAATACCGAAGGTCAGTTGACCACCAGGGGCATTCAATATAACAGTATAGATGTGGGTCTTGCTGTAGGCTGGTATAGACCGAACGAAATCACTGGCCGGCTTCTCGTTGATACATAACGTAGCAAAATATGGCATGCGACTCGGCTTAGTGGCATGTCCCTGCCCATCAGTATAAATGTAGAAAGCATCCGAAAAAGCCTGGCGTTTTGCCTGTCCAGACCCCTTCACCGTAATCGTGACTGGCCCCTGATAAGCCTTTTGGGTGATTGCAGCGTTTGCACCTTTATTGAAGGCGACCGTTAAAATAGGTTCCGTTGTGACTACTGGCGATGGCGTTGCACTACTCATTGTGACTACTGGCGATGGCGTTGCGCTACTCATTGTGGCGGTTGCCTGAGAAACGCCGATTACTGGGGTAGTCGTTGGGGTATTGCTATGGTTATCCGTATCTATTTCTCCCTGAGCATCAGCCGGAAAAGAGAGAAAGCGGCCGGCGGCCGCAAAGTGGGAGGGCTGAAAGAGTGCAAGAAGACAGGCCAGAAGAATAAGGATTAGAAGGATGAGTCCGAAGAGAGCGAGCCAGGTAAGACGGACGGGAGGTGATGTATCGTTGTTTGTACTCATACTATTGGGCCTCTTGTCATGTCCCTGCGATGGCAGGGGGTAAAAGACGTTTTTTTACGCCAGGAGCAGGCGATATCAAGCACAACGATACCATATGTAGATATTATAAGCAACCTTTACTTGAGGATAGGTGCAAATATATTGAAGGAGCGCCTTCGATATGGTGAACTCCTCGTATGCCCATACGCCCTGATCTAATCCAGTTCCACGCATTGGCAAACATCGAAGAATTGACGGCTAAAGGTGTTATTGTCCCGGTTTGGTGGCCGCTTATCTCGACTTCAGTGAGGTCTTGAGGTCAAGATACGTGTGAGATATGTCCAGGACGAAAGGGGAAAAGACGTTCAGATTTGCTCATATACCTTGCTGAGAGCGACTTTCAGTTAGTGTTAGAGTTTCCGGTTCTCAGCTTCTAGTTTCATGAGCCAGCCAGGGCAAATATGAGCGAGCCGAACCCCTCTTTCAGCAGGCCCTCGCCATTTGTCAACGCGTCCTGAGTGACGAGCACCCCACCACACGGACGATCCTGGCCAATTATCATGCCTGATTCGGACCATGACGCTGGATAGCTTTGGACGCCGCTCGCAGCGTTACTTTCTGGCTGGGGACAGAATCGACGCGGGAACCGCCAGAAGCTTATCAATCCATCGGATTTCTTGACGAAGCGCGTCGTTTTCTTCTTCCAGGATCGCGATCCGTTCCTGCGCACGCTGAAACGCCACCTGGATATCAGGCCCGTCAGCAATGGCAATATGCCTTTCCTGGTGAGTCAGGGGGAATGCAGTCATGCGCTCACCTCCCCCCACAAATCGCGAACGCCTGGCTGATAGTTGGTAAGCAAGAGTTCCGTAGCAATCTCGCGGGTATTTCTGGTTCGCTGGCTCTGTTTTGGCACATGCCAGCTTGTCCGGTACCATTTCTCTCTCGGGTAGCGTTCATCAATTGCTGGATGAGGATAATACGAGAGTGCAACATATGCCTGTGTGCTGTTAAGCATGGTTGCCAGGCGCTGATGGTCCGTCGGTGAGAAGACACTCCCTCCTGTATGATAATACTGCTCGTATCCCAGATAGGGCGGATCAGCATAGAAAAGCACACGCGATCTATCATAAGAGTGGAAGATCTCAGCAAAATCTCGCTGATTGATCAGTACGAAGCGCATGCGCTCCTGCACCAGAGAGAAAAGATCAAGGGCAGAATGATAGGAGTGCGCAGAACTCTTTCCTTTGTGCTTTATTCCGGCATCCCATCCATTAGCAGTTGGTGCTGGTGGCTCACTGGAAAAATTGCTTCTGAGCACATAAAACCAGCGAGTAGCCCGCTCTAGTGGCCGGTCAAGTTCAGCCAGGTCAATAAATCCCTGGCGTACCAGGAGTTGGACATCAACGACATCTTGTCGATTCGCCCGTTGCATCTTTGATAGTACGATACTATACCAATCAAAATAGAAAACATCCACCTGACCATAGCGCTTGATAAACTCCGATCGCATTTCCCATTGAGCAGGTAAAGGCATAAAGTCTG
>DAOTTJ010000431.1:0-11762 GCA_034437695.1 Ktedonobacteraceae bacterium | reverse complement strand
ACACGTTCCGTTTTATCCTGGTCGTGCTGCTCCTGGCGCTGATATCCGCCTGTTTTGTCCGTCTATACAGGCCGCCGTCGGCTCCCTCTCGCACGCAGGGCGAGGACGAAGTCGTGGAGTCTGCACCAATGATTTTTGAGTAGAGCGCTCGCCCCTTCCCGACTCTGCGTGTTTAGCCGGGTGGAGTAAATGTGGCGAGCACATGAAAGGCAAAGGCAGCCGCGTGCCGGGCCGCACTGGTGCGCTGACTGGCGGTATCGCTGGTGCCTTTGTCGTCGAGCAGGTTGGTAATGCCGCGCACTACCAGTCCTTGAATGCTCGGATAGGCGTGCAGTGCGTGCAGAAAGCCGTGACCCTCCATCTCGACCGCCAGCGTATCGTTGTAGCTGCTCTGAAGGAGTCGATAGAGGTCGGAGTTGCGCGAGGCCAGCACCTGAGCGCCAGCGGCGATTGGACCAATCACTACCTGCGGTGACGTGACTGGCGGCACGGACAGACGCGCCAGCCAGTCATCGCTGAGCGCTTCAAAGCTGGCTCTCTGGCTCAATGCATAGCTGGCCATCCAGAGTTGCGGGTGCGGGGTAAAGCGCGGTCCGGCCTTGCCCGCTTCGTAGGCGTAAATCTTGTTGCACACTACTACATCACCCGGCCGCACATCCTTGACCCCGCCCGCTGTGCCAATCAGCAGCGCGACGCGCGGTCGCCACAGATCGAGCGCCCTCTCTGCCTCGACTGCCGCACTTACTCCGCTCTGACTGATCTCCGCCACCGCCACGCGCAACGCACCAGCCTGCCCGGCAAAACGACCTACTACATAGATTGTCCCTGTGTTTTCGTGTACTACCTCCTCTGGTTCGCTGATATAGGCCATAACCGCACGAAAAACGACCGGTAGCGCAGTCAAAACAATTACTTCGCAACTCGCCTGTAAACTATCAACTGACACTCTTTTTTGCTCCTGTCTCCTCAATCTCTCTATTATGACGAATTAGAACCCCCAGAGAGCAAGAACATCTCTCGCACCCCCCTGAGGCGGGGCAGTTCCGACCACCATAGGCATGAAGTGAAGCAGGAGTGTAGAGAGGCTACCTTCATGTAGGGGTCGCAAGCCTCTGGCTTGCAGAAAATAAAATAACCCTGACGCAATTGTACTATTATATGGACAAGCAAGCAGAGGATGTGAGATACTCATCACATACCGTTTTTCGCCCATCAAAAACCTTCCGCATGTCTCCAGGAGGGCATCAGCGGGTGACTTTTTCTGACCTGTTGAGCGCACAGATTCAGAAGAGAAGGAAGCCAGGTAAACGGTAGTTTATGGTTGGGCATTCCTGGTACCTATGCCTTCCCGCGAGGGATTTGCTCGTTTCGAGTGGGGTCCCGTGTGCGAAGCTTTTGGGAGGTTTTCTGATATGTCTTCAATGTATCCATCCTATAGTGGAGTAAATCGACCGTGCACGCGTTGCGGTAATCCGCTTGCTCAGAACGAGGTCCAGTGTACCCGCTGTGGGACATATAATCCACTTCCCCAGCAGGGACAGGGAAGCGGCCTCTTTCGGCCAGGAGCGATGCCAGGGATGTCGGGACAGGCATGGGGGTCGCAGGGTGCGCAAAACCAGAACCAGCAGCAAAATACGCCAGTGCCTAATCCAGGCCGGTCGAATGCTCAAGGATCTACTGGATGGGGAGCAACGGGACAGGCAGGAGGGTGGGTACCCCGTACGCCTTCTCAGCAACTTGAGTCAGGTTTTGTTCCACCAACCAGCGGTACCGGTCAGGGGTCTTTTCCCGCCAACAATACGTTTGGAGCCTTTGCGCAGAATCCAGATCAATCTTTTTCGCAGAACGCGCATCCCTCTGCTTCTCAATACCAGGGTCACTCGTCCATCGGTAGCTTTTTCAACGCCACCTCGCCAAACCGCACCGACGCCGCAGGCAGGAACACAACGGCTGGTCAGACCCAGCGCAACTGGCAGAATCAGGCGCGTCAAACGTATCGCCCCGGCGCTCTAGATACTCAGATAGCGAACGAGAAGAAGCGTCCTAACGCCCTGGCCCTGGTTGGGATTATCATCCTCGTCCTGCTGGTGCTCGGCGGCGGTACCTATGGCGCTGTCTACTTTTTGCGCCACCACAATAGCTCCTCTCCCACAGCAGCCCCCACACCCGTCACGATTGTGACTCCAACGGGTACACCCCTCTTCAGCGATACATTTCAAAATAACAATAACGGCTGGAATACGGCTGAACCTCCCGGTGCAGCGATATCTATCTCCGGTGGCAAACTTGTCCTGTCGTCAAACGATAATAAGATCTCTGAGGAGTTGTTGCCTGGGAGCAAGACCTATAACGATCTACGCGTTGACGCCGATATCGATCTGACCCAGGGCGATCAGGCCAATGGATATGGGATATTTATTCGTGGCGCTCTGGCCAGCGATGGCACGCTCGGGACCTACTATCGCTTCGAAGTCTACGGCGATGGCACCTATGCGATCTACAAAGGTGTTCAGTCTACCGATGGCACGCTCAGCAGCGATGCCCTGAAACCCAAAGCGGCAAATAGCGCAATTCTGTACGCCGGTCAGGTCAATCATGTGACCGTGATTGCCAAAGGCACGCAGCTGACGCTGCAAATCAATAACGTCGTTGTCTCTACCCTGACCGATACGACCTATAAGGGCGGGACGGTGGCTATCTTTGTCTCTAACGTGCCAGCCGCGAAGCCGGGAACGCAGGCTACCTTCCAGAACCTCGCGCTTTTCCCCACCGCCTGACAACTTTCCGCATAAGCGACATCCTCAGCCAGGAGCGCGACCAGGGAGATCTCTCCATCTGTGCTCCTGGCTGCTTGCTGTCTATCAACACGTCGCGGTACTCGCAGGCTTGACGGGGAGCGTGGCCAGACGAAAAAATGTGAACCATCCGACAATCGTAGGGCGAGGTAGCTCATTGTCCAGATCGCTTGCGTGAACTACACTGACAGCCAGATCTTCAAGACATGGCTTACTCTGGGGGTAACCTTGTCCAGATCGGTGCGCAAACGTTGCACGCGTCGCATACTGCTGTTGCGCGATGTCTGAGCAGTTGAGAGGAGAGCGTTCATGCCAGCGACTGTTGGTGGTATTTCTGTCTCTGTGTTACTTATCTGGCTGGCCTGCCATTTCGTGGGGGATTTTGCCTTTCAAAGTGCCTGGATGAGCATGGAGAAGGGAAAAAGTTGGGAAGTTAATTTCTATCATGGAGCAACGTATACGGCTGTCTTTGTGCTTTTTGCTCACCCCTCACTGCGAGCGGTGGCCATACTCCTGGGCGCACATCTGTTGGTCGATCCACTCAAAGCCCGCTATAAGCTTATTGGCCCTATCTGGCTTGACCAGTTTCTGCACGTTTTGACCATTCTGCTGATTCTCTATAGTAAGTGTTGATCTACTCTACCTTTGTCCGTTGACACCCGCTCCGACTGACTGAACCTGCCGCCCCGCTTGCTGGAGATAAGTCGGCGCTGGCAGGTCGGTCTGCTGACTCATAGTGGCTCTTCATTACGCCAATAGATACCCGTTTCTCGCTGAAGTAGATGCTCGCCGATCATCTCGCGGCGCAGTAGCGCGGCGTCGGGGTGATGGCGCTGAAGTATCTCGTTGACCTGGGCCTCGCTATAGCGCGTCCCCGGAATAAAGAGTCTGGCCAGCCAGCGCAGAACGACCGAACGCTTTTTGCGGTTGGCCGGGATCTCTTTCAGCGCCGGACCCTCAAAGAAGTCTCTGAGCACCTTGTGCTCCCACGCGTTGCTCTCCAGGTCTTGCAGCGGCACCAGTCCAGCCACCTTCTCTGCCGAGAGTAGACCCTTGCTGGTCTGGTGCAGTTTGTCCGCGTTGAGCTGATAGAAATGGGTATTGCCCTCCGTGCGCATCTTTACCAGCTCTTGCTCTTTTAATCGCGCCAGATGGTGTGAGATCGTCGGAGCTTTCAACTGCAAAAGCGCCGCCAACTCCTCGACACTGTACTCGCGCGTGGCGAGAATCCCCAGGATCTTCAGCCTGTTCTCATCGGCCAGTACTTTAAAGAAGTGCAGCAGTGTTTCAAAGTCTTCTGGTGGCATACGTTTAAGAACTCCTTCTATTTAGATGTATATCTAAATAGAAGTGTACAGAATAAGCGCAAATTTGTCAAGGGGGTAGCCTGAGCGGCAGGGCTATAGAATGCTCCGCAAGCCTCTGGCTTGCACTCCCTACCCCAGGGTTTGGGGATCGAGTTGCGAGTGTAGAGGCCACCGCCTCCACGCTCGCAACTCGATCGGTTGTTTAGGGGGCGGGGCCACACGCTTTGAATGCTCAGGTTCTAGCGTGGAACGGTCAGGATCAGACCAAGAATCACCAGGTGGAGCAGAGCGAAAAAGATCAGCGACCACATTACCCAGGCAAACTCTCGCTGAAACGTCTGCTGTTCGCTGGCCTGTGTATTCGCAGGATACGCCTGCGGAGAACGTTCTGCGGCAACCAGTCCAACCGCAATGCGCAGGCGCAGAGAGGTACGCAGTTCCGAGCGGTTCATTTCTACGCGCAGTGCATCGTTGCAGCGTTTGCAAAGAACCCAGCTATGATGAGGGATTGGTGCTTCAACTGGTTCGTGCAACATGACTGGCTGAAGCCAGATAAAGTTGAGGCAGATCGAGCAGCGTACAGGTTTATACCAGCGCTTTTTCTGTGCGTCTGCTCGTCTATTCGTGACCGGGATATCGTTTCCTGGTAGCATGATTTGTCCGTTCGCTTCTGTTCTCGGGCGTACTGCCAGTTAGCTCTACTAAAAATAGAGCGGAGCAATCTCTTTTAATCGTACCCGGATTCCGCGCAATTTTCAAGTGGGTCGTTGACGGGCCTGTCTCCGTTCTGTGGACGCACCAGGAGCGTTTGCGACGACCAGGGGCGCATTAATCCAGAGCACAACAGCGGGTATCTCCTGCGCGTTGCGCCAGCGGTGCGCCTGCGTGCTCGGGAGATAGAGCGCATCGCCAGCTTGCAGACGGTAGTGTTCGTTTTCGTCGATCCAAAAATCTAGTTGTCCGCTCAGAACATAGAGAAACTCTTCACCAGGGTGGGTATAGGCCTCTTCGCTTCCGCCGCCTGCCTGGATCTCGATGCGTTGCGCTTCCAGTGCGCCTGGATGGGTAATCAGATCTTCAATGACGACCAGGCCGGACTGATCGACGAAGCGCGGACGATCTGCTGGATGGACGATGCGCTGGTTGTTCTGAGGTGCGATATATAACCCTGGTACAGTTGTTCCATAGATATCTGCCAGCTTAAACAGGTTTGCCAGCGAGATACTGGCCTGGCCGCGCTCGACCGCGCTGAGAAACGAAGTCGAGAGTCCGACGCGTTCGGCTGCGATCGCCAGGGAGAGACCCTGACCGGTGCGTAACGCGCGTAGTCGTCGTCCAGTCTCGGGTCTAGCATCGGGTCTTTCCGGTGCCGATGGGCGCTCGGCGTAGCCCAGCTCGCGGCGAATAGCCGCCGCATTCAGCCGATCCACCCGGCGCAGGTGGACGATCCGTCGCAGACGCACAATATCTTCCTCTGTATAAAAGCGATGGCCCCCCGCTGTGCGCTGTGGATAGATCAATCCTTCGCGCTCCCACAAGCGCAGCAGACCATGCGAGACGCCCACCAGGCGAGCCACTTTCCCTATCGCGTGCAGCGTCTCTCCTTCGACCGCTCCATCTTTTATACCGAGATCAGCGTTCATACTATTCATTCCTTGCATTACCTCTGCTCTCAAGCCTCCTGACAGACCCACCCCATCATAACACAGCGCTCAACCGCTCGCCCACAGGCAAACCATCACCCTCAGGGCTATTCAATGCTCGACGTGTAGCCCCTCCCCCTGATTCTTGCAAAGGGGAAACGCCGTCCACAGCGCCTTTCCCTGTATGGATGATACAATAGAAAAGAAACCACAGAATCTACTATGCGGAGTGATACACTATGCTCGACTATACAACCGCGCCAGAGCTGACAGGTGCGTATCTCGCAGAGGTCTGGGCGACCTTACCACTGTATCTTCGCCCCACATTTCTCCTCCCGGCTCCCGAACTTTCCGCTCACTTGGGCTGTGAATTGGTCATAGCCAGCGAGACCTTTCAATATACCGGAAGCTTTAAGTTTCGCGCGGCCTATAACCTGCTCTCCAGCGTACCCCACAGGCGTATCGTCGCGGCCTCCTCGGGCAACTTCGGTCAGGCCCTGGCCTATGCTGCGCGACTGCTTGGCAGGACGGCCACAATTGTCATGCCGACGACCTCGGCGCAGGTGAAGATCGCCGCTGTGCGGAGCTACGGTGGCGAGGTCGATCTGATCGACACGGCGCAGATCAGCCGGGCGGCGCGGGTCGAGCAACTGCTCAGCGAGCAGGAGGGCGCGTTCCAGGCCCAGGCGTACGACGATTATCGCGTTGTGGCCGGCAATTCGACGCTGGGCCGGGAGATTTTGGACGCAGGTCCAGTCGACACGCTGGTCGTGCCGGTCGGTGGAGGTGGTCTCTGCTCCGGCCAGATAGTGGCCCGTGACTACCTCAATGCGCGGACAGAGATCGTCGGCGCGGAGCCGCTTCTGGCCAACGACGCCGCACGTTCGCTGTGTGCCGGTCAACTGCTGAGCAACGAGCACGAGCCGCCGACCGTGGCTGACGGGGCGCGGACAGTGAGTCTGGGCAAACTGAACTGGGAGATCATGCGTCAGGGTGTGGCCGAGATCGTCGAAGTCTCCGAGGCAGCCATCCTGGCGGGTTTGATCACTTGCTTTGCCCTCAACCTCAAGGTCGAGCCAACGGGAGCGCTGGCTCTGGCAGCCGTGCTGGCCAACCCGACCCGCTTCGCCGGCAAGCGCGTCTGTTGTCTTGTCAGCGGGGGGAACGTCGACGCTCGGACCTACGCGCAGGCTCTGGAGGGAGAATAAAGCTATGCAGCCAGTTGAACTCCAACGTCTGCGTCACGCAGCCGAGCACCATATAGAAGCCGTGGCCAGATTGACGCAGCGTATCTGCGAAGTACCAGCGCCCACCGGCCAGGAGCAGGCGCGGGCGCGTCTGGTCTCTACGCTCTGGCGCGAACGTGGCTATAAACCCGAGATAGATGGTGTCGGCAACGTCTACGCCAGACGCCGTGGTCAGCGCAAACACGCCCCCTGCTTATTGCTGCTGGCCCATCTCGATACCGTTTTTTCGGCCTCAACGCCAATCATCGTCAGGCGCGTCGGTGACCAACTCTTTGGACCCGGTATCAGCGACAATAGTGTGAGCGTGGCTGCTATGTTGCACACCATCGATCTGCTCGATGAGCTGGGTATCGAGACGCCGGGCGAGATTATCGCCGTGGCCAACGTTGGTGAGGAGGGACTGGGCAATCTGTTGGGAGCGCGTACCGCGGTCGAGCGCTACCGTGAACGTCTTGGCTCGGTGATAGTCATCGATGGCGGCCTCGGGTATGTGACCTACGGAGCCGTCAGTTCTAAACGCTGGCGAATTCGCGTGCTGGGTCCGGGTGGACACTCGTATGGTTCCTTTGGCATGCCCAGCGCCATTCATGGGTTGAGCCGCATCGTCGCCACGCTCGCCGACCTGCGCGTCCCGCAAACACCGCGCACAACCTTCAACGTTGGCATGATTGAAGGTGGAACCAGCATCAACACCATCGCACCCGAAGCTTCGGCCTTGCTCGATATGCGTTCCAGCGATGTCCAGCAGCTCGACCTGTTGGCAGCACAGGCGCAAGCGATTATCGAGCAGCAGGCCGGTCCAGGATTAGCTGTAAACATCGAAGTACTGGGCGAGCGACCCGGCGGCGAGCGCAGCCTGAACGACCCCTTGATCCAACTCGCCACAACCACCCTGCGCTGGCTAGGCATTGAGCCGCGCTACAGCTCCTCTAGCACCGACGCCAACATTCCCATCAGCCTCAACATCCCCGCCGTATGCGTAGGCGTAACCCTGAGCGAACACGCCCATACCCTCCAGGAAGCGCTCACCATCGCCCCCATCGGCTGCGGCCTCGCACAACTCGTCCGCCTCTGCGTCGAAGGGAGCCAGATCTACAACACCCCATAGACATGAAGTGAAGCGGCAGCCCCTGTCCGGGGGACAGGTAATCTGGGGTGTCCCCAATACACTTTTCTTCTGTTTTGCGTGTTTTACCTCCGGCAAAACACGCAAAACAGAAGTGCAGAGAGGTGCTCTCTGCTACCTTCATGTCTATGGGTGGGGCGTAAACCGCAGGTTTACGCAAAAAAGCAACGCAGCGCACCCAGCATCGATTGACTTTTTAAACATAGCCAACTATAATGCCTTGAGCATAAGGAGCAATTAGAACTGGGATCGCCCTCTCTCCAGCAGACACGTAAACCCGACTATCAGGAGCAGGGCAGGTTTTGTCATACTCACTTTTGTTTCATCGATTGACAAAAAAACATGCTCAAGGAGATGCGGAGTTGGCAGCAGCACTCAACACACAACCGTATAGAGGGACCAGAGACTTCTTCCCGGAAGAAATGTCTATGCGTACGCAAGTCTTCTCGGCGCTCTACCGTGTAATAGAAGCCTATGGCTACACTCGATACGATGGCCCAATCTTGGAGCCAATAGAGATCTATGAGGCCAAATCTGGCCACGAAATCGTCAGTGAACAGGTGTACCGGTTGACTGATCGTAGCGGACGCGAACTGGCGATAAGACCCGAGATGACACCGACCGTAGCGCGTCTCATCGCTCGTAAAGTCGATCAACTTCAGTTTCCCGTCCGCTGGTATTCACATGTCAACTGTCATCGCTACGAACGACCGCAACGCGGGCGCGTCCGCGAGCACTGGCAGATTAACGTGGATATCTTTGGTGCGGAATCTCCCCAGGCAGAGGTCGAGATCTTCGAGCTTATTCATCATATGCTCTGGAATATCGGTGCCTCCGCCGACTCTTTTGTCCTGCGCGTCAGCGACCGTCTGCTGGTAGAAAGTGCCTTGCAGACCTACGCGGGCGTGAACGAAGAGAAGATGAAGGGCGTGTTTGAGGTGCTTGATCGCTGGGAAAAATATCCCCAGGCTACCAGCGAAGAGGAACTGGCCCGCTCGGGTCTGGAGACGCATCAGATCGAGCGCATCAAGCAGGTAGTAACGATGAGCCTGGACGACTATATTCAGGTCTGTCCGAGCGAAGTCGCTGAGAAGTCCAACGTTGTCCAGATCTTTAAAAATCAGTTGACGGAAGTCCCGCTCAAGTTTGACCCGTTGATTATTCGCGCGTTTGAGTACTATACCGCCACTGTCTTTGAGGTCTTTGACACCCTGTCAGTCAACAAGCGTTCGCTCTTTGGGGGTGGACGCTACGCCAATCTGGTCTCGCTTTTCCGCAAGGATAAGCGCGTCCCTGGCATTGGCTTTGGCATGGGCGATGTGACGCTGTTCGATTTCTTAGAGGCTCACCAGTTGTCGCCGCAGCCAGAGATCTATCCCCAGGTGTACATTGTTCCTCTTGGGACCCCGCAACGCCGCGAGGGCAAAGCCCTCGCCGATGAACTCCGGGCCAGGAATATTCGTACGGTGGTTCCGCTGGAGGAACTTGCGCTTTCGAAAGCCCTCAAAGAGGCATCCCGCAGCGAGGCGCGTCTGGCGCTGGTGCTTGGCGAAGAAGAGAGCAAAACGCAGACTGCCGTCGTGCGCGATCTGGTGCAGTCAGAACAGAGCACAGTGCCTCGCGCTGAACTCGTGAACTTTATCCTGGCAAAGCTGGGTATGAGTCCCTCATAGGGGCTAGACTCGCTTGCCAGGCGTAGAGCCGCGGTAACGTTTTGCTTAAAGAAAAGGGCAGGTACTGAGCAGAGAGACAGCAGGTACTAGACACTTTCGCGCCTTCAAACAAGATCAGAGGCAGGGGAGCAAACCATTGCTTCCCTGCCTCTGGATTCATTGCTTGATCGATCGCTTGCTACGCCTTATGACTGCGGAAGAGGCTGAGCATTGGCGGGTGCATTGATAGTTACCGACTCATTAAAGTTGCTCAGATTGAGCTGCAATTTAACCGTTGCAGGTTGGACCGTCGCGGGCAATTTAACCGTTTGCCCGTTGGCGCTCAACGCCGGGACCTTGCTCAGGTCCAGATGGACCGCAAGGCTCAGGTTAGCCTGGTGGATATACGAGGTGGTTGGATCGATCCACAGATCAAGGCTGGCCTGGTTGATCGCGTTCTGGTTGCTCTGGACCGCTCCTGGCAGCAGACTATTGATCTGCGAGGAAAGCGCCTGGAGCGTCTGCGAGTCAAGCGTCACGGTGATGTGATCTAACGACGTACCATTCACCGTTTCGTTGCCGTGATCGGTCAACGTGGCATCTTTCAAAATCGTGATGAACGAACTCAACTGACTCAGCAGGTCCTGCGAGAAGACTTTCTGCATTCCGCTTGTCGCAGTACTTGCATTCGTCACATACCAGGTGCCATTGTTCTCCTGGACATAGACTTTGTCGCCAGTGCTGATCACCGCCAGCGACTGGTTCTGGCCGAGCATAAATTTCGCTGTAACCTTGTTCGGTCGAACCACATCGCCGTTGCCGCTGATAGTAGCGGTCACTCCACCGCTGCTCGTGGTCGACTGAGCGGAGATCGTCGTTTGTAGAGTGAAATGCACCGAATTAAGCTTGCTCATGGCTGTCGCGCTATTGGCCAACGTTTGTTGGGGCGAGTTTCCCTGACCCGCACCACAGGCCGAAAGAACGACAAAGAGAAGCGTCAGACTCATCAACCATATATGATTTTTATATTTTTGTAACATCACTGTTTCCTTTCAAAAAGAGCAGGAAGAGAACCTACCCACTACTATATACGTTCTAAACCAAAAGATTGTACACACGTATCGCGGGTCACCAGGCTGCAAAGAGAAAAATCTGCCGCTTTTTGTAGTAAGCGAAGGACAAAAGAGCGCATTTTTCCTGGCAGCTATACCCGAGAATGTCTATTGTACATGTTTTACGCGTTACGCTTGTCTGTAAAATCGATTTGAGCGCTGACGAGAACGTATTCCGGTAGTATTTCACAATACGTAAGTGATGGAAGCACAAAAGCAAAAAGAAGTTGTTCTGTGCGATAAAAGGGAAGAACGTGTAGAGAGGGAGCGGAGACTAAAACAAGGGAGAGATTGGCCAGTTATTAAGTTAGTTCAGCAAAGAAAAACGCCTGTGTGGGCGGGTGAAACGGCGACGCCCTATTTTCCCGTGGGGCTGCCCCCAAAGTATCATCGGAGCTGAAGAGCTTAACTTCCGTGTTCGGGATGGGAACGGGTGTACCCTCTTCGCTACAGTCACCGGTTCGCCTGCACATGCAAGCGTCTTCTCTTAACAGAACACATACTACCAGATTCCCACAGACTTGTCAAGGGTTTTGGGTGGGGATTTCCAATTTTGCTCAAGCCTGCGTCTTTCACCCCCACCCCCTGATTTTGGTGCGAGCGAGGAGCGCAAGACCTGCGGCCCGGCACTCCGCGCTCGCACTGCGGGGCTTGCCCCGGCTGAAAGCTCTGGCAGGGACGCTGCGCTCTCTGCTCCCTCGCCTTGCTGTTTGTATTCCCGACTTTGCAACCGCCCTTCCCCTAACAAAGGATCTGGTTCCATTTTTGCGGCATGTGTGGAGAGGGAAAGCCGGCCTTTTCAGAGTGATCTGCTAACGGGATATAGTGTGATGGATATATAAGGTGCATTTAATGTAAAAAGAGTATACATATCAGTAAT
>DAOTTJ010000430.1:0-9132 GCA_034437695.1 Ktedonobacteraceae bacterium | reverse complement strand
GCATATTAGTACTTCGTTAGGTACTAAATGAAATCTCACACGGAATCGGATCTAGCTTTTTTAACTGATGGTAATCGAGGAAAGATTATGGGGTTTCTCAAAAGTTTTTTCTTCCCCACGCGCCCGCCCTATTTATAAATATAAAGTGGGTTAGGTGCGATTAAAAATATCATTTGCCAGCAGAGTCTTTATTTATACATGAGTAAAATCAGGCAGTGGGTGATCACCCACTGCCTAATTTTACTCATGATAGATTGGTCAATGCTGCAAGATGTAGATCTTTCCCCAGTCGTTGGGTGGGATAAGGCCTATACTGTTATCGACTATGCCGGTGACATAGGGTTTGCGCAGAAAAAGGCTTGTGACCTGTTCGATAGGCAACCATGCAACGTCGTTGACCAGTTGTTGTTCGGCCTGTTGATAGGCTTGTTGGCGGGATGTGGCCTGCATATTGCTATCGGCTGAAAGCAGAGTTTTTTGGGTTGTTTGTTGTTGTGCTGCATCGTCGCTGACGTTCTGTCCGTAGTTCATATTATTGTAGACGGAGCCGGAGCCAAACTGACGTGAGAGCCAGTCCTGGGAATCGGGATATTCGGCTACCCAGGAGAGGCCCCACATCTGGATGCCCTGCGAATTGCCGGTGGCTGCAGAGACTTCGTCCAGCAGGGTATTTGAGTCGATTGGGTGGGTGGTGACGGTCACGCCGAGCACGGTTTTCCACATCTGGACCATGCTCTGCACTTCCTTGTCAAAGCTACTCAGTCCGCTGGCGTAGGTCAGGGTGATCGCGGGCATCTGGCTCACGCTCGTCCATTTCTCCTGGGTAAGGCCTGCTTGTAGCTGTGCCTGGGCCTCTTTGGCGTTGCCTTTGAGGTTTTGTGTGCCGTCGGGACCGTCGAGCGCGGCATTGTAGCCCGGCATGCCCTGGGGAATAATGTGGTTGGTGGGGATAACGGTGTTTTGCCAGGCATTTTTGGCGATGGCGGTTTTGTCGATCGCCAGGGCAAAGGCGCGGCGGATGGAGGTATTATCGAATGGTGGAACTTTATAGTTCATAGTGTAGTAGTTGATCCACAGTTGGGGAACCTGGTGGTAGTCGGGGCGGCTGATAATCGCGGGCAGTGCGACCAGTGGAACACCAGCGGTATCTACTTTACCGGCGGCATAGGCATTATAGGCAGCTTCTTCCTGGGTATAGAATGGGAAGACGACCGAGTTTAATTGAGGTTTGCGGCCTTCGTAGTTCGGGTTGGGAACAAGCGTGATTTTCTGGCCGTGGAGGTATTGTTTGACGATGAATGGACCGTCACCGCCGCCGCTATCGAGATGGTCGGTGAAGGTTGGTCCGTAGGTTTTGACCAGTTTCGGCTCGACAACATAGGCGCAGGAATGTGCGAGCATCGCCAGGAAGTAGGGAGCTGGTTCTTTGAGAATGATTTTCAGTGTGCTCGGGTTGACCACTTGCAGGCTATCGCCAATCAACGTCGAGAGATTGCCGCTCAGGACCTTATCGGCGTCCTGGATGATGCCGAGGTAGATCGGTGCGACAGTTGATTTTGTTGCTGGCTGTAAGGCGCGATCGATACTATAGGCCACGTCGGAGGCTGTGAGCGGAGTGCCGTCGTTAAACTTCAGGCCAGTTTCCAGATAGAAGGTCCAGGCCAGGCCGTCTGAACTGACCTGCCAGCTTTTTGCAAGTTGAGGTTGTACTTGCATATGGTCGTCCACTTCGACCAGGCCTGTGTAGATCATTGAAATAATTGATAGTGAATTCTGGTCATAGGCCAGGGCGGGATCGAGCGTGGCCAGATCGTCGCCGCCGTTTAAGAAAAGGAGAGGCGACGTAAAGACCTGTTGTTTGCCTGGCGCTTTGCCTGCTTTGGCCGGGGGAGTTGGTCCCCCGCCTACAAGTGAGCAACTGGTAAATAAAAGGGTAGCTAACAGTCCCAGAACAGAGGGTAGCCATCTTTGAAGTTTATTTTTACTTATACACATGTGCTGACATCTCCTCAGAAAACATCCACCATAGTTAGCGTTCGATGTACGAGATATAGACTTACTAACGCGCAGCGCTGGCTAGATGATGCATATTTAGTACAAAAGGTCGGAGCCTTAGAAAAATCGTCGGTGTTGTGCAAGTGGAGCCGGTAGCGTCTGCTAGCGCTGCTCCTGGTACACAACACAAGACAAAAGCACTGAAATGAGTGCTTTTGTCTCTTGTTGCCAGTTCGGGTGGCTTGTTTGTTGTTCAGGTGCGTCTGTTAGCCCAGAGCTGCGGCCCGCAGTGCGGTGTGGAGGAAACCTTCAATATTGGTCTGATTGAGTTCGGCGGGCCACGCCATAAACTCATCGCCCGCCGCCTGGATAATTTGCAGGCTGTGTCCCTGGTCTGTGCCTGCGTCGATGTGTGTGGCTCCCAGACCGATCATGGCGAAGAGCGCTGGTTTCTCGTGGCTCAGTTGGATGTAGCGGCGGGTTGTGGCCAGCGCCCCGGCGATATCTTTGGCAGCTATCTGCTCGTGCAGAGCTTCGAGCAGGGCTGGTGCGATCAGACCGCCGCCAAAGACGTTAGGATGGACCGCTTTGTTTGGGGTCTGAGCGATAGTTGCGCTGAGTTCCTGATACAAGGCGTGGATAGAGGCTGCCGTTGTAAAGAGGAGCGGCAAGGCTTCCACTTCCTGAACCTGCGTATAGACCAGGCGTGTGGCCGAGGCGGTCAGTAGGCCGTGGGCGGCTCGCAGAAAGAGGTCGTGGCTGTCGTCGTCGATCTCCTGGAGCAGGTCGTTTGCGGCCAGGGCGATGACCGAGCCAACCCCTTGCGATGAAGCGCCATTGGTGATCAGTGAGTCATAGACGCCCTGGCAGATTTGTTGAGTTGAGGCGTCTCTGAGTAGGAGTGCTCGCAGCGGGAGCGCGTTTTCGTTGCGCGGCGCGGCCAGGCGTGTGCGGTAGCTGGCCAGGCTGTGCTGGGCATCGCCCAGGAAGGTGCGAACGTCTGCGATCCAGGCGGGTTCTTCGCTGTGGAGAGCCATTTGCGGGGCGATCCAGTGGAGATAGTGGGGTGCATCTTCGCCCCATTGTACTGCGTCGAGCACCTGGGAGCCGCGGATCGCGCACTGGAGGACGTGACCGCCCTGTTGGAAGGTCTGGGAGATACCATCATAAATACGCACCGAGATAGTGCGGTAGTCAGCGCCGGTACCATAGAGTCCAAATAACAGACGCTCAACCGTCAGGGGATCGTGGCCAAAGATAGCTTTATTGAGCGCAGTGGCCACCGTTTCGCCTGCCGGGAGATCGCCTGGGAAAATTGCTTTCGGGTAGCTCTGGCTGGTTTGTTGACCGGCTCTGATGGCGGGGGCGGCGGCTGTGAGCGCCTGCATGACCAGGGGAATGCCCATTGTCATGCCGGTTGTGTCGTCCCCGATCACATAGCGCAGCGCGATAAGCCAGCGGCACATCATGCTGGCTGCGCTGAGTGTCAGGATGGTGTGTCCATCGCTGTCGCCGTGCATGGCGGCCAGTCCGATCTGGCCAATCAACTCGGAAGCGTCCTCAGCACGCGAGATCACTTCGCGTGCTGTTTGTTCGATTTCGCTGGTATTGCCATTGAGGATGGCGTCAATAAATGTAGAGAGATTATTACGAATTGCAACTGATGACATACGTCTTTTACCCTCGATCCAGCCGTAGCCACGGCTGGCGTACTAGCTTTGTAATTCTCGAATAGAGCGCTCGATGCCGGGAATATCTGCATATTCCTCATCGAGCAGTTTGTAGCCACGTTCTATATAGAGTTCCGCTAGACGGGTTCCGCGTGTTTGCGGATCGGTAGCGGCTGTAATCAGCTCTGTTGTGCGATACTTCTCGGGCAGGGGGCGGGCGATGCGCTGCATGCGCTGCCTGGTCTCCTGGAGGAGGTGAGTATCGCGTCCGTCGAGTGCATAGCGTGAGACGCCGACCATCTTGCTCAGTTCGGCCAGGCGCTGGCGATCGGTCATCGTCTGGATTAATAGCTCGTCGGTATCCAGGTCGTCCATCGCTATTGCATCGTCTTCTCCGGCTGGTAGGCTGCCGACTGCTTCTTTCGGTTGGAAGCTGCTTGCATAGTTCATATAGAGCTGTCCATACTCCTGACAGCCCTGAGCTACCAGTTGCATGCTGCTCGTGTCGTCTTTCGGATTAATCCTGCCGATCTCGCAGAGGTCGTCGTCGCGATGCTCGGCGAGCATCTGCAACCGTGCCAGTGGACCGCCCTCTTCGAGCATTGGTGGGATGGGCATAACAGGCATGCTCGACGAATCTTGCAGGTCCTCTGGTGAGAGTTGGGCAGCCAGAAAAGAGGGGATATATTTTGCGAGAGAGAGAGGCATGGGTGGCACGACGCAGTAGGTACAGAGCACGACATCGGGATTAACCGTGCTCCGAGCTACAAAGATCGCGTGGCCTTTAGGGGCTTGTGAGTTGCCTCGTAAAAATTGAATAGTCATTTCTTTGTATCTGGCGGTGCATACTCGCGTCTGGCCTCCTTGGAGGTCGCTCCGCCGCTCCTTTCCCTGATGTGTGCTAGCCAGAAACTTTTTCGTGTGTTGGCACTAGTTTTCCTGGCTCTCCGCGTAGTGCCAGCCACCTATCTATCATACGCTCTTTCGATGGTTGCAGTTGTGTTCTCCTCTAATAATATGCTCTTTCGGGGTCTATGACAAGCTACGCAAGGCAGCCAGGACTTTCCAACCGCCTGCAAGCTGGCTTTACAGCCCCCTTCTCAGTTGTTTCAGACGTTTTAAAAGGGCCTGGTTCTCTGCTAGTTGTGTGCTACTGAGTTCCTCGCCTGTCAAGGGAATAGAGTCTTCAAAGGCTTGCAGGTAGTTTTTCAAGACTCTAGCATCGCCAACACTGGCAAATCTCTGGAGGCTGGCCCGCCCTTCATCTTCGCGTTCCAGACGCACCAGGGTCAGTGCGTGCTGGGCGTATAGTTCGGTATACTGGCTCAGGAAGCGTTTTTGCACTGCGGGACCAGTGAGCGTCTGCCTGACGCGTTCGATCAGTACAATGGCCTGCTGTAAGTCTGCTAAAGCCGACGATGGATCGTCGCGTCCGAGCAAGATCCCGGCGCGTTCGTAATGCGCGTCGGACTCACCAAGCGGCTGGGCTTGCTCGCGATAGAGCGCGAGCGCCTGGTCAAAGTGGGTGAGCGCCTCGTCGTTCTGTTGATTGCCCTGGTAAGCCAGACCCAGAGCCAGCTCGGCGTCTGCCCGCCCCGGCTGGTCGTCGGTCTGGTTGAAGCGTAGGAGCGCACCCTGACAATCTTCGATCGCCTGCTCCCATGAGGTGCGGGCGATAAGCGTTTCGGCGATCCCCAGTTGACTAGCGCCGTCGCCATTGACGCTTTCCAGAATCTGGAACTGGCGACCGGCTGCCAGGAAGGTGGCGTTGGCTGCGTCCAGCTCGTTGCGTGCAAGGCGTGTATTGGCCAGTCCCAGCAGACCTTGCGCTGCCAGCAGCGGCTGTTGCAGGGCTTCGGCGCGGTTGTTTGCCTCGCTGAAACGCGCTTCTGCCTGGGGGAAGTCGCCTGTGACCAGGCAGAGCTGACCTTCGACCAGCAGCGCCTGTGGCGCGAGGGCTTGAGCAAGGGAATGGTTAGCGATTAGCGACCGGGCGTTGGCCAGGGCCTGTTCTGCGGCGTCCAGCGTACCGTTCAGAATAGCCAACCGGGCGAGACGTAGACCGGCCAGGATCGCGCCGCTGATGCCCGGTCCACTAGTGGCCTGCGCCGTTCGCGTCTGGGCCTCCTGATAGCGTTGGCGGGCCAGGGGGAAATCGCCGCGCTGGCGATAGACATCGCCGCTGCCGAGCAAGGCCGCGCCTTCAAGTTGTCGGTTATTGAACGCTCTTGCCAGTTGTTGAGCCTCCTGGAACGCATCCAGGGCGCGTCCTAGAAAGCCGCGGGCCAGGGCAATCTCTCCCAGATCGACCATTGCCTCGGCCATGCTTGCACGGTAGGAGACGGCTTTATAGGTGCGTAAGGCACGCTCTATGAGCGAATTGGCGTAGTTGAGCTGTCCACGTCGCAGATGGATGCGGGCCAGCAGGCCGTTGGCTCTGGCCGTCCCGAGCGCATTCTGCTGGCTGACATAGTTTTGCAGAGCCAACTGTGTGCTGGTAAGCGCCTGATCGACGCGGTGAGAGAGCAGCGCAACCTCTGCCAGCCCGAGATTGCAGTCGGCAATCCCCAGCTCGTATTCGATAGTACGCGCCTGAGCAATTGCTTCGGCAAACAGGTCGCTCGCCTCTGTTAGATGCTGTTGCTCGATCTCGATGTTACCAAGACCAACCAGAGCGTCGACTGTGCCAAAGAAATCGAGTTGCTGGCGGTAGACCTCCAGACTGCGTGTATAGTCGGCGCTGGCCTCGGGATAGCGTCCTTCCAGACATAAGATATCGGCGGCGCTGCGCCGAGCGTCGGCTTCATTGATCACATCTGCGGCCTGAACGTAGTACTCGATGGCCTGCTGATAGGTCAGGAGCGCCTGCTGAATATTTCCTCGTTGGAGTGTAATGTGTCCCAGCGCCAGCGCCACATTGCCCTGCCCCTGCCTATTGCCCAGGGGTAGGTAGAGCGCCTGGGCGTCTTCATAGGCCTGCTGCGCCAGGTCCAGATGCGCCTGCTGGCGTTCGATATGTCCCAACGCGAGGATCGCCCCGGCCTCATTGAGTGGTCGTCTGGCCTCGCGGTAGTGGTTACGTGCCTTCTGATAACTATTTGTTGCCTGCTCCAGTTGGCTCAACTGGCGTTGAATATCGGCAATCATCATCCGACTATCGCCCGCGCGTTTAAAATCGCTCACGATGCGAAAACGGATCTCTGCGTCGGTAAATGCCTCGGTCGCAGTATCGAGCTTGCCGTCGTTGAATGCTTCTATTCCTTTGTTAAAGCGTTTTTCCGCTACTTGCGTGTCCTGTTCCTGTGTTGCCATATCAATCTATCTCATCTCTTGCCATTCAGCCAAGTGAACGTTTTTCTGCTCTCAGGTCTGTCTGGAACCCGTTGCTGCCAGGTAGACCCATCTGGCACAAACGAACGAGCCGCGTGCCTGGTCGATCTATCAATCACAAACGTTCTCTATACCTCGGGAGCGTCTGGCTACGCTGATAGTCTGTCCTTTGTATTCTAGTGTGTCTGCCAGAGAAAGTCAAAAAAACGGAGCTATAGAAGCATGCGCGATTGGCTTGACAGCATTGCTGAGATAGGGTACTCTCTTCTTGAAACATGTATTGCGCCAGTTTATTCTGTCCTCATAAGCTATAAAGGAGGCCTCTTTATGCGCGAAGATACGCTTGCCCACATCGATCTCTTTTCCAGTCTCGATAAAAAAGAGTTACGTTTAATCAGCAATAGTTGTCAGGAACGAAAATTTGCTAAGGGATCTATCCTTATGCAGCAGGGAGATACGGGCGTCGGACTCTATGTGTTGACCAGTGGAACGGTCAAAATCACCAAGATGATCGATCCCGATCGTCTTGAAGAGGATCTGGGGACAGTCGGTCAGGGTGAGGTGCTGGGTGAAATAGCCTTGCTCGATGACCTGCCTCGTTCGGCCACAGTGACCGCGTTAGAGGATGTGACCGCTCTGCTTCTGCCTATCTGGGATTTTCACACCATCCTGCAAGGTCACCCGGAGATTGCTTTAAAGCTACTGGCGACTCTCAGTCACCGCCTACGCAAAGCTGAAAGCCATATATACAAACCCTAGTCGATACTGTTCGCTTGTTGCTCTGTCCTGGGTGTGGCGTGAAACCGCCAGGACTGTGGCTCTCTGACCAGCCAGGCGCGGGCTGAAGGTCGGTTCCACATCAGCCCGCTACTCGCGTGGCTGGTCGCTTATAGCCCGCGTTTTTCCTGCCCCTCCACGTCAACCTGTTTACGGTAGAGCAGGTCTTGTAACTCTCCGAGCATCGTCTCAATATCGTTGAACGAGCGATAGACGCTGGCAAAACGAATATAGGCTATCTTATCCATCTGGCGCAGATGACTCATCACCAGTTCACCGATTGCGCTACTCGGTAGCTCTTGTTTGCCCTGTCGGTACAATTCTTGCTCGATCTCTTCGACCGCATTTTCAATCTCGGCTACAGGCAGAGGACGTTTTTCACAGGCCTTACTGATACCTGCAAACAATTTTTGCCGATCAAAAGGCTCACGCCGCTGATCGCGTTTGACGATCATAAGCTGAGACTTTTCGACTCGCTCATAGGTACTGAAACGCCCTTTACATTGTTCACATTCACGTCGCCGATGGATCGCATCCCCGACATCTCGCGAGTCTTTCACGCGTGACTCGGTAGATCCACAAAATGGACATTTCATGCCTGATTTTTCTCCTGTTTGCTTTCCAGGTGTGCTCCCTGGCCCATCTTTTCTGTCTTCTGTTGGAGACTCTTTCCGCACGGCGTAGTAATTCTACGTATCGTAACACGTGTGTCAAAAGATGGATCTTGCAAAAGAAAAGCACAGGGTTGCGCAAACGTCTTTTTCCCCGTCTACACTTTTTATGAGACTTTGCTGGCGAATTCGCCGCGCTCCTTTCTCCACCTGCTCGATCCTTGATTGGAGATGGAGTCTACGCGACAGACTATGTAATCTTTGATTACTCTAAGCTAGCAGCTCTCGCTGTTGGGACTGGTCTTCCCTACATATCCTGACTTCAAGCGCGAACCCTCACGCCAGTAGGCATACCAATAGGGACCATGACCCTGCGTGGTTCGGCAGGTTCTGCACGATTGTTTGCCGCACTTCCGATACTGCAATTGGTATGTAATATGCTGATCACTTGGAATCTGAGTCATGTACCACTCACCCTCCCACAAATGTATAAAACAACTATCAATATGTGTTACACGTACTTATAGGAGGATACCATAAATGTATGAATATTGTATGAATTTGTCTACTAAATAAATGACTTTGTATTCATTTTTCATACATATGTTTACAAATATACACTCATCGACCGGCTTTAGCTATATGGCTTTCTTTCTTGCATGTCGGGTGTTTTTTTGTACATAAAAGCGTTTTTATCTTTCATGACAAAATGTTTCTATGTGCTACTAATGCGTGTATACACGGTGTTT
>DAOTTJ010000429.1:0-2387 GCA_034437695.1 Ktedonobacteraceae bacterium | reverse complement strand
TGCCAGCATCGACGAGTCGGAGGCAACGACGCTGGTCACTTCTCCGACTATACCTGCCCAGACGAGCACGCGTTCGCAGGGTTCAGTCCAGCAAAAATCTTCAAAATACCGCATGTGGCAGCTCGAACAGGCCCAGCAGCAGGGACGGCGTAACTTCCTCTGGGGGATTCTCTCGGGAGGCGCTGGAATGCTCGTCCTGGCCTGGCTCTCCGAAACGCTGCATATTCTGCCCGGCTACACCGATAGTTCGCCCACGAGCGATGGACCAACCAATCCGTCTGTACCTTCGACTCAGACCGCCTCAACTCCAAGCAGTCCCGCCTCTGGCGGCAAGATCGCCAATATCAGCGATGTAGCGGTCAATTCGTCCTACAACTTTAACCTGCCCGCCAACGGCGATCCAGGCATTCTCGTTCACCTCAACAATGGTCAGTTTGTCGCTTTCGACGCCACCTGTACTCACGAAGGCTGCCCGGTCGACTACGATCCCTCAAACCAACAACTGGTCTGCCCCTGCCACGGCGCGTCTTTCGATCCAAACAAAGCGGCTGCGGTCATCAATGGACCCGCGCTCACTCCCCTGGCAACGGTCAAGATCAATGTCGATCAGAGTGCCGGGACGATCACACTCGACCAGTAATCCGCCCATCGCTCACCCTGGCGACCGAGCCGCATAAGCTCACACTTGCGTGGCATCTATCACGCCCAGAATACGCAAGTAGCCGCCAGGGTGCGCCAGCAGGGTCAACGCCCCACTCTGGATATCCAGAGCATAGAGCATGCCATCTCCATACAGCGTGACAATATGGCTATTCAGCCAGGGACCCAGTTCAAGCAGGTTGGCGGTCGAAACGGCAACTAGTGCAGGCTTACCTATCTGCATCTGATTGCCCGCACCACTAAGCCCCACTGTATACAGCGCACTATGCCGATCATAGGGGTCCTGCGCATCGCTTGAGAACTCAATATACGCCAGTGTCCCACCGTCAGGCGAGAAAACCGGCGTGGTCACCCAATGGTACTGCGCGTTATTGGCCAGATTATGCTGCTCCGACAAAACCACACTCGCATCGCCCAATAAGAGGGGCGATCCGCTCAGCGAGGTGATATTCAAACTGTTTGCATACGAGAGAGCCGCAACATCCACAGGCACAGAACCATCGGTCGGCACAGGTACCGCCCCTTCGTACGTCGAGTAGAGTAACGTATTGCCCCCTGTAGACAACGCCAATGGCCCCTGCTGAGGGTCCTCATCCAGAATCAACTGCGGGTCTACTGTAGGATTCGTGAGATCCAACGACCACAAACCATACTGCACTGTCTCGTTGCTGCCCCGATCGTCGGTCAAGAGCAAGGTCGCATCCACACCTGTTCCACTCCCATTCAAAAAAGAGAATATGCGAAAACAGGGACAGTCCAGGGCCGACTGCTGACGGATCAACATGAGGTCGGTCAATGGACCAGCATAGATATCTATCGAGCCATTCCCGTCCGTAGGTTCGGTACTCCAGGCCATCATTTTGCCATCTGGACTCAACACCAGGGACGTAATAGTCGTATTGACTTCAAGCTGTACCAGTTGCGTCGGTTGTTGTGAAGTAAAAACGTTAGTCTGCCAGATCCCCTGGCTCCCACTGTACACTAGTTGACCATCGGGCATCAGCACAGGGGGAACTGCCTGCGTATAACTGTACCCAGGCGTGTAGAGCGGACGCACACTATTGTCGGTCGTCGAAATCAACAGAATATGCGTCGGCCCCTGAAAAACCACATAACGCTCTATCGGCACTTGCAACGGAGTCGCAGTAGCGTTATCAGGAGAAAAAAAAGGCAGCGCAGCGGTAACCTGCGGCGTAGCTACCCCGGTGGCAGTCGTAGTCGGCAGAGGACTTGACTGACCCGCAGGACCACTCGGAGTCGACGGCGCAGGCCCGGCAGCCTGCGCGGTTCCCGGCGCGTTGGTCTGAGCGATACCGACAAGGATCTGTCCCGAAAACAGGATGAGCGAAAGACCAATCAGCACAAAAAAGGTCACAAGACCCAATTTTGAGAGGCGTAAAGAAACTCTTTGCGCTGGCACTGGGACAGACTCCGGCACGACCGGCAGCTCTTTTTCTTCCGGCGAAACGCTTACATGTTGAGACAAAAGATTAGTATTTCTCCCTGAATATGACTAGCAGGTAACACTAAAAAGTGTCCTTCCTACCCGAAGATCAGGCTTCCTCAGGCCGCAATGGTGATAATCTTCGACCTTAAAATGGATCGAGATGCATACCATACGCGTGATGCAAGATAAACGCTTCAGTCTTGGCAAAGACTTCCTCGCGATCATGGTCTTTCATTATAACGTGATAGGAACGGTGAAAAGTCACAAGATGCTTCTCACG
>DAOTTJ010000428.1:0-6269 GCA_034437695.1 Ktedonobacteraceae bacterium | reverse complement strand
TTTTCACCCTCCACCTGCTCTGCGCCCAGATTCCATCCCACTCATTTTATATTCTGGGTCATCAGTTGGGAATGTGCGCACGCAACTTCTCGGTCTATGCCTCAATGTTCGTCGGAACGATGGTTTTTGTGCTGAGCAAAAGACGCCTGCCGGGCATTCCCTGGTGGGCATGGATCTTGCTGATCCTGCCGATGGCAATCGATGGAGGCACACAGATGTTTGGGTTGCGCGAAAGCACGTGGGAATTGCGCATCCTGACCGGTACTCTCTTTGGCGCAGGAAATATGTGGTTTGTCCTGCCATACATTCAGAAAACGCTACGTGAAACACTTCCTATCAAAGTCTAACCCACACCTTCGCTAGAACCGCTCTGGTGGTCATCAGACCTGGGCAAGTAGGACTATCGCCCCGGTGCGCTCTATTTCGCGCAAAACGCCCTCCACCAGCGGAGGTGGCAGGGAAAGGATAGCGGCTATCTTTGTGACATCGCGCACATTGTCAACCAGAACATACACCTGTCGATGGCGACGCGGCCAGGAGCGCATATCGTTTGAGCGCAGCTCTCTAGTGCGCCGCGGAATGCGCAAACTGCCGTCCAGACTGCTCGCCTGAGTGGGTAAAGCCCTGAAAGACTCGGCCTGAAGAGAGCCGGTGCGGGCTGAGGGTCCACGCCCGACCATAACCGACGCCATCTGTGGATCGATCTGTCTGCCAGGCGCATCCTCTTCGTGCGAAGGGGTGAAAACCCAGTTTAGTTTGCCCGCGTTCGAAACAGTGCGCAACGCTTCCTGCGCGATCAGCAAGGTTACTCCACGCCTGTCTTTAATCAGACAGGTTGTTACCTCACCACTCGTCAAATCGAGCACAACAATACACGGTCGGGCCAGACGGGCCAGGCCTTCAGGTACTTCGGCACGCAATGTACCACTGCGACCAAATCGACGCACTACCTGTAATATCGTGACAAGATCAGTAGAAATTTGCAACGTCACGTCCTTTATAGATGTATTTGTCCATTCTCAGAAAAAGAACACCTTGAAATAGGAAAAGCCCACGCTACACATTCTCCACGCTACGCTCTTCATCACAGCATACCTGATTTGTAATCTAATTGAAAACCTTCAAACATTAATTTTTTATTAGAAAAGGGACTTGAAGAAGGCTGAGGCACAGCCCCAGACCCCAGTCAAGGGGTTGCACCCTTTGCATCCCTGCTGCCGTCAATCGAAGATTGACGGAGCACTAGACATGTCGGGCGAAACCGCCCCACGCCTAGAGTAAAAAGTGCAGCAAGGTGTTTTTCAGGCGCATTCTATGCGTCTGAAAAACACCTTGCTGCACTTGAAATCTTTGCTTCGCCTGCGGCGAAGTATTCTCAAAAAAACGTATGTCTGTAGGGCGTGCGAGTCGGTGGGGAGCGCAGGGAGACGATTTGACGTTGCTATGAGAAAGTGATATAATTAGAACATGATTTCAATGTACTTTGTACACGAACCCGGCATTTCCACTCTGGAAGGCCGCAAAAAGAATAGATTAGTATCTGAAATGTGTTTTTAAGTCTTCTCTATCAACCAGAGAGAGGAGCGAGCAAGCATGAACATTATGCAGCTCACCCAAACCATTCAATTGCTGCCAGTCCCAACGAGCAAAGCGACAAAGGCAGTAGTTCAGCCAACCTTACCTGGTATGGAGGCCGAACCGACAGTAATCAAACTTGTAGTGACTAATCGCCAGATCGCGGAGGTACTCGCGAATATCGCCGAGATGCTGGAGCTTCAGAACAGCAATGCGTACCGCATTCAGGCGTATCGCAATGCGTCGCGCGGCGTGTTGGCCCTGGAAGAACAGGCAGCAGACCTGCTAGCTCGCGGCGTGGCGCTGCCAGTGCCGGGTCTGGGCAAGCGCCTGCGTGAACGTATCACCGAACTGGTCGAGACCGGTACTATGACGTTCTATAACGATCTGTTTTTACAATCGCTGCCACGCGGAGTACGCGCCCTGACAGCCGTTCACTTCGTTGGCATTCGTACGGCGATACGCCTGTATCAAGAACTCGATATCGATACCCCCGAAAAGCTCTGGTACGCTGCGCTCCAACATCGCATCCGCACCTTGCCCGGCTTTGGACCGCGCAGCGAGGCGCGTTTGCAGGAGGCGGCCCGACGTTTCGTCGGACAACACGCAGCTACTCCGCTCGGAGGGGTAGCCTGATTATTCTGATCAATACATGAGTCAAAGCAAGCTGCGGGTAGTCGCCCACAGCTTGCTTTGACTCATGTATATAAATAAAAGAAGCGCGATGAATGGGCCAGCAGAGTTGACTCAGGTGACATTATCTAGCACGCTGGCCCGTGAACTGGCCTGTTCGGCCTCGTCGTTGCGGCCAAGCCAGCGCAAGACTGTACTTTTGTTGCGATAGAAAGAAGATTTGCGCGGCGCGAGCTGGATGGCCTGCTCGTAGGCTTTGAGGGCTTTCTCCCAATTCTGGCGGTGGTAATAGATATTGCCCATGCCGTTATAGGCGTCAGCGTTGGCTGGATCGACCTTGAGCGCCTCTTTATAGGCGGCAAGGGCCTCGGTATAGTTCTTTAAACGATAGAAGGCCATCGCCTTATTGTTGTAATACATCGCGTTTTGTCTATCCAGCTCGATGGCACGCTCAAAAGCCTGAAGCGCCTCTTCTTTGCGATCCTGAGCCAGCAACGCGTTGCCCTTGCCATCGTAGGCTGCGGCGCTGGCGGGCATGAGTTCCAGGGCGCGTTCGTACGCTTTAATGGCATCGACATCACGGTTTAGACGCCAGAGTGTATCTCCATAGCCTAGATGGGCCTCGGGATGGACGGGCGATAGCTCCAGGACGTTCTCGAACTCGTCCAAAGCCTCTTTATTGCGATTGAGTTTATAGAGTGCGCGGGCCTTGTTAAAATGATAAAGTCCCTTAGCTGGCTCGTAGCGCAGGGCATTTTCGTACGATTCGAGCGCTCCCTCATACCACTCCAACTGATAGAGTACATCGCCCATACCATTGTAGACCGAAACGCTTTCGCCGCCCAGGCGCACCGTCTGTTCGTAGGCGAAGAGTACCTCTTCGTAGCGCTTGAGCTGGAGCAGCGTGTGACCTTTGCCGCGATAGGCAGGGGCGCTGGCGGGATCAAAGCTGAGCACGAGATCGTAGGCGTCAAGGGCTTCGGCGTAGCGTTGCAGTTGGAAAAGCGTCTCGCCACGTCCCAGGTGAGCGCCAATTATCTGTGCATCGTGGACCAGGGCCTGGTCGTAGGCGACGAGAGCTTCGGCATAGCGTTGCAGTTGAAAAAGAGCGTCGCCACGGCCAACATAGGCTGGTGCGCTGGACGGATCGAGTTGGATTGCACAGTCGAAAGAGACTAAGCTTTCGCTATAACTTTTGAGCTGGAGCTGCGCTTCACCGGCACTCAGATGAAATTGCATCTGATCGTAGCGCAGGTTGATGGCCTGTTTATAGAAGAGCATACTCTCTTGATAGCGCTTCAGGAGAGAGAGAGTATAGCCCGATTCGTAGTGCAACCAGGGGTTCTGTGGATCATTCTTGAGCGCGGTCTCATAGGCCAGAAGCGCTGCGGGATAGCGGCCCAGACTGCGCAGCGCATTGCCGCGTCCACGGTGGGCCAGCATATAGTCGGGTTCCAACTGCAAGGCCAGCTCATAGGCATTGAGCGCCTCTGTATAGCGCTGCAAGCGATAGAGCACATTCCCAGTGCCGTAGTAGGGTGCGGCGTACTTTTCGCGCAACTGTAAGGCGCTCTCGTAGGATTCCAGCGCCTCTTCGTAGCGTGTGAGCCGATAGAGCGCATCGCCCATCGCGTTATACACGCCTGCGTCGTTATAGTCGAGATCGATGGCCTGGCGACAGGCCACAAGCGCCTCTTCGTAATCGCGCAGCGCAAAGAGTGCAAGACCTCTGGCGTAGTAGACAAAGGCCAGGGTGGGGTCTAATGCGAGCGCACGGTCGTAGGCCAGCAAGGCTTCGTCATAGCGTTTAAGCTTCCAGAGAGAGCAGCCGCGTCCCTTATAGAGCAAAGGATTCTCTGCTTCGAGCTGAATAGCGTGGTCGTAAGCGCTCAGGGCCTCGGGATAGCGTTGGAGTTGCCAGAGCGCCTCGCCTTTATTGCCATGCGCGGACGCAGAGTCGGGGGACAGATGGAGCGCGTGCTCGCAGGCCAGCAGCGATTGCTCATAGTAAGACAGACGATAGAGCGAAACCGCGTAGTTATTCTGAAAGATCGCCTCCTGACCATCGAGCTGGATGGCCCGTTCGTATGCGGCCAGGCTCTCCTCAAGGCGTCCCAGCTCGCGCAGAGCATTGCCGCGTCCATTGTGCGCGACCGAGAGACCAGGCTTGAGATGGATAGCCTGATCGTAGACCTCAAGGGCGTCCTGAAAGCGTCGCAACTGCCAGAGTGCATTGCCCTTGCGGTTGTAATCGGCGGCATTATTTGGCTCAAGGCGCAGCAGGCGCTCGTAGACCATCAACGCCTCCTCGTGGCGATTGAGGAGAGAGAGCACTTCACCGCGATTGCGCCAGGCATCGGGGAAATTGGGATCGTGAACAATCGCCTCGCTATATGAGAGCAGGCCGCGCTCAAACTCGCCCATCTCCTCCAGGGCCAGACCACGAAAATTGTAGGCCGAAGCGGAGTTTGGGTCGATCTCGATGGCGCACTCAAAAGCCTCCAGCGCCTCGGCATACTTGCTCTGCTTAAAGAGCGTCCGCCCCTCGGCGATCCATTGACCCTTGTCGCGCTGCGCCACCTCTAAGTGACGAGTACTCAATAGGAGCCGAGGCGAGGTCGGCTGGCTCACCAGTGGACTGGTCATAAAAGGGCTTTCCTCGCTCAATAGCTCCGGCGTGTCGCCCTGGAAAAGTGCCTTGATAAATTCTCTAGTATCGATATAACGTTCATGGCGGTTCT
Organism: Ktedonobacteraceae bacterium; assembly: GCA_034437695.1. Classification (GTDB taxonomy): domain Bacteria; phylum Chloroflexota; class Ktedonobacteria; order Ktedonobacterales; family Ktedonobacteraceae; genus Paraktedonobacter. The sequence continues at coordinate 1,320 of DAOTTJ010000428.1, read as the reverse complement.
TAGCCATAGCTTTGAGGATCGCCTGATCGATGTGGGGAGGAATAGCGGGATTGAGTTGGGAGGGAGGCACGGGCGAGTTGCGCAGGTGGTAGAGCCACATCACAAAAATATCTGATGCATTGAAGGCGCGTTCGCCGGTAAAAAGCTCGTAGGCAATGCAGCCCAGGGCATACTGATCGCTCTCTTTGCTGATAGTACTTTGAAACTGTTCGGGAGCCATATACGGTGGTGTGCCGCTGGCATCGACGTGCTTAATGCTGGCGGTTTCAAGCACAGTCGCGATGCCAAAGTCGCCGAGCAAGGCATCGCCATTGCCATTAAACAGAATATTTTCTGGTTTGAGATCGCGGTGAACTATGCCCTGCTGGTGAGCGTGTTGGAGGGCTTCGCCGATCTGTGCCAGGACACGCAGGCCCTCGTCGAGAGGCAGGATATGGCGGTCCTGGCGTTTGAGCAGGCCGCGCAACGAACCTTTAGAGGCATACTCAGCAACCATATAGGGCGACTCGTCTTCGATCCCTACGTCGAAGATCGGCAAGATATACGGATGCTTGAGCCTCTCCAGCAACCCGGCTTCTTTTAAAAAGGCATCGCGCTCTTTTTCCGAATTGAGGTGAGCAACGTGCATAACTTTGATCGCCACCGTACGCGGAAGGATAGTATGTTGCGCACGATAGACCGTCCCATAAGAGCCACTGGCGATCTTTGCAGTCACGCGATAATTCCCTATTTGTTTCCCAATGTAGCCATTGCCTTTAGCCATAACACAAACCTCGAACCTGATACGTACGGAATTGAGGTGGAATTGAGCGGCCAGGATCGGCAAAAGGCAGATCCTAAAGAACCGCGTCAAGGACATCCGGGTGGGCGCAACCGACGGCTTTACACAACGCAAAAGAGAGTATGTGATGCGGGTCAATGTGTAGAAAGCACCCTGGTTCTCGTCCCCCCAGGCTAAAGCTGATAATTTCTCGCTCTGCGGAGATTATACCTAAAGAAAACAAATAGATCAATTTAGTGGTAAGATTGTCGGTTTTTAGGTCTTCTGTGTTGTCACAGTATACAGTGAAAGGCTGGGGCATTGCCCCAGATCCCAGCATAGACATGAAGGTAGCTGAGATCCCTCTCTGCTCTCCTGTTTTGCATGTTTTGCCTCCCGCAAAACATGCGAAATAAAAGAAAAAGGCTGTTGGGGACACCCCAGATTACCTGTCCCCCGGACAGGGGCTGCCGCTTCACTTCATGTCTATGGGGTGTTGTAGATCTGGCTCCCTTCGACGCAGAGGCGGACGAGTTGTGCGAGGCCGCAGCCGATGGGGG
>DAOTTJ010000427.1:0-14211 GCA_034437695.1 Ktedonobacteraceae bacterium | reverse complement strand
CCCCCCATCCGATTCTTCAAACCCGGCTTCCAAGACCAGGTGTTCGGTAAAGAGTTCAGAGATCACATGACCGATGGTGCTCACGCTCAATTGCGAGCGTTGACCGAGTTCCTGGCGACTCATTGGGCCGTCAAAATAGAGGTGCTGAAAGACTGTCTGCCGGTTCATACGGCGCAGATCTCGCGCGGTCGGTTTGGCGAATTTCATATAATCAAAGTACTCCTGAGGTGGTCCCGCCTCTTTATTTCATTTGATATACTACTCATTTGGTATACTACTCATTGTACTGGTTATTGTAAGGTTTAAATGTAGGGGCGTCAATATTTTTTAGAAGCATGTCGGGGTGATTTCATGCACTGCAAGCCTCTGGCTTGCACCCCCCACACCAGGGTTTTGGGATCGGGTTGCGAGCGTGGAGGCGGCGGCCTTCACACTCGCAACCCGATCCTTTGTCGAGGGGGAGGGGCCACACGCCGAGCATTACATAGCCCTGGAAGAATGTGGTCGACGCAACGCAGCAGGAGTGAAGAGGACAGGGCGGCGAGTCCCGTGATTGGGGGATCGGGAACTGCGTCCCCGAAAAACCTATTTTGCTTGTTTCACAGGTCGCTTGTAGCGACCTGTGAAACAAGCAAAATGTTTGTCCTTCTGGACAGGTAGGTATCAATGTACAGAAGGTGGGTCCAGGATAAGGTGCTTTATACGGGTGCCAGACGCCATTCCTGGTTCGTGTTGCCGTTTGATTGCGCCCATTGCTGGACTATGGTTCCGTTGGATGTTGAGCCGTTGGTGTTGTCGAGCGCCAGACCGCTATGCAGGTTAACGATATAGTAGTACCCGCCTCCTGCGGAGACAAGGCTCCACTCCTGGTTGGTATCACCGCTCACCTCCGTCCATAGTTGCATCTGAGTGCCATTGGAGGTCGAACCGTTGGTATCATCGATGACCAGACCAGTCTGGCGATTGATAATATAGTAGTAGCCACTCCCCGCTGAGGCAAGGCTCCACTCCTGGTTGGTATTGCCGTTTGATTGTGTCCACAGTTGCAGCGGCGTGCCATTGGAGGTCGAACCGTTGGTGTTATCGAGTGCCAGGCCACTATGAAGGTTCTCGATATAGTTATAGCTACCGCTGGGTGTTGGCGTTGGAGGGATCGGTGTTGGTGTTGCCGTCGCTGTCGCCGTTGGCGTTGGCGTCGTGGTGCTTCCGCTACCGGACCACTTGAACGTTACCGCGGCACCCGCCGGGAGGGTATACGCGAAGGATTCGTTGTTCCAGTTGACCTGGAATGTGCTGCTTCCACCACCTCCGTTGTAGGCCACAAGAACTTTCGAGCCGTCTGGATTCTTGAAAGCTACATCCTCGATGTTGCCACTGCCAAAGGAGTTGGAGGCAATAGCGTAAGCGCCCGGTACGACAAATTTGCTGAATTGACCAAAACCGTAGTAGTCGGAATTATATGTGACGTTGCCGGTACTTTGATCGATGGTGACGATCCCGCGACAGGTGCTACAGGCATCTGCACTATTCACATGGGGGTTGCCGTTGGGATCAAGCGCCATACTCCAACGCAGAATCCCTTTGGCCCAGTTACGCGCGGAATTGATGCCCAGTTCGACGGTATCCTTGAACCCGGCTGGCCAGTTTGAGCCTTCCCAGGTTCCGCCAGAGCACTCCGTCATATACGTATCTTTGTTGGGATACGAGTTGTGGAAGGTGGTCATTGCGCTCGGATCGCCGCCATAACAGTGCCAGGCGGTACCGGTCACATAGGATGCAGCGGTCGCGTTGCTCAAAACGGTGGTTGGATAGCCGGGGTTATCCCAGTTATGGTCGTAGTCAAAAATCTTAGTCGAGAGACCGTTGCTCGCGAGAATTGGACCCAGGTTGTTGGCGATAAAGGTTGTCTCGTCGCTGGCCGACATTGGCATCGTTGGCATCACATTATCGTTGCCAGGCTCGTTCTGGGGCGTGATAGCAAAAATCGGAATGCCCTGTGCCTGGTAGGCTTTGATAAAATCGACCAGGTATTGAGCGTAGACCTGAAAATCGCTGGCGAGCAGGTTCCCTTGCTCCAGACTATCGTTGGTCTTCATCCAGGCTGGAGCCGTCCAGGGGGTCGCCATGACCTTCAGGTTAGGATTGAGCTGGAGAGCTTGCTGGAGCAGCGGAATAATATAGGCGGAATCGTGAGCGATGGAAAAGTGGCTCAGGCTGGGATCAGTCTGACCGCTCGCCACGTCGTCGTAGGTATACTCGTTGAGAGCCATATCTGAGGCTCCAATGGGCTGACGCAGGAAGCTGAGTCCAATGCCAGTGCTCGGACTAAAAAGATTTGCCATCAACTGATTGCGCTGGCTCTGGCTCATTTTGTCGTACATCAACCAGGCCGAGGAGTCAACGAGCGAAGCTCCAAACCCTACCATTTGTTGATAGGTCTGAGCCTCGTTGACCGTGATTACGCTGGAATTAGAGCCGACGCCCCCAAAGGTGAGGTTGGCCTGGGGACTTAGCAGGTGTGCCTGATCCGGCGTGGTAAGCCAGACGGAAACGCTTTCGCCAGCGGCGTGAGTGGCTAAGGTTGGGAAAAAAGGCAGGGTTAGACTGGCAAGCAGGAACATACCTACTATCAACATAACAAGCGGTTTCCGTGAAGTTGCTCGAAACATATATCCTCCTTGATAAAAAGTCTCAATCTAGCAACGGATCATCCCGTCGCTTCTCCTCCAGTGGAGCAAAGGGTTGAGTATAGTCACCCCCTTTCACAGAACAACCAGTGCCAGACGCTTGAGAACGACAGCGTCCCCAGAAATGACCAGCCAGATCTGAGGAGCAGGCAGCGCGTCTTAGGCGCGGGTTGGAGTTATGTTTGACGCAGTACTTCTATATAAGTGTTCTAATAAGCATACATTTTAATTATGCAGATGTCAAATTTCTCATGGAAACCTTTACAAGTATCGCATAGGGGCTTGAGCTATCCATTTTTGTTCCAGGCCTCTTTTCAAGCATTGCTTAAAAATTCCTATCTCTCTGCTCTTGCTCGCTTGCCGCTCTTAACGTATGATACAACAGAGTCTTTGAGACAACGACACCAGGGACAGCACTTTCAGGCGCTGACTTTTCCGCGATTTTCGTAGTGATAACATAGGTATTTGCTCGCCTGCCTTTAGAAGCAGCAGAAGCACGGAAGGAAAGACACGACCAATGAAATTTTCCAACAGCAACTCCTTTTATCCAAACCAGAAAGACTACGACGCGTATGACCTGCCTTTTTTCTGGATGCAGTCGATAGTTCAGACCATCCAGCTAGCCAGCTTTCAACAGGCTGATCCGCAGGTGGTCATGGTAACAGGCAGGCTGAGTGATTTGAGTGAGATAAAGTGGGTGCAGGTCTCGGCGCACGAATATCAAGAGATGGTGCAACGTCTCCAGAACAACAGTCCTGAGGCTCGCCAGGCCCGTGTCGAGGATGCCAAAGAGCGCGGCGATTCCGTACTCGATGTCAATCCGATCGGACACAACAACAACTGTGGCTACTGTGTCCTGGCCTATATCTTAGACGAAGAGAGCGCCGAAAGGCTCCGAGGCCAGGACGATTTCATGGAGCAATTCGACCACCCTGACTGGCTGGATCTAGGGCAGATCGCCGCAAAGATTAGTGAGCAAAAACAGGTTGGAGCGATACAGGCGTGCAATTCAAAACAGCAACTGCGCGATCTGATTACTGCCAAGTTACAACATGTTGAGCATGCTACCTACGTCTGCTGGATTCCCAAGCATTTTCTCGTAATCCAGGCCGAAACCAATCACGGGCATGTACAGATCACAATCGTCGACCCGCAGGCCGATAATCGGTTTGATCTAGACCTGCTGCCCGAGGGCCAGAGTCAGATCTTCCTGGTCGAAGATTAGTTGGAGCCAGAGCTGGCAAACTCAAAATAGGTAGAGAAGGGGCCTGTGCTCTGGCCTGGCTCGCTTTTTCCACAACCTCAGCCAGAGCAACATTGCGCGGAGAAATAGCCATTTCTATGCCTTCTTCCAATAGCCTGCGGCCTCCCGAAAATCTTCATCAAAAGAGTATTCCTTGTACTCAATAATAGAGATCAGGATGATGTATCGCTAATGGAATCTTTCTCTCTAGTCTATGCATCTTGATAAGAGAGTTGATAGAATTAGCCAGAATGGACAACTTTCCTGGGACGAGGTAGATCCTCTTATGGCCAGATACCTTAGCCAGCTAGATATTGCGGTCTATATTTACATTGCTGAAACAGATAGGGAATATCAATATAATCTGGAAGACGATATAAAATAAAAGTAAATAAGAGAATTTGGCAGGAATTTAGTGAACTGGCTTTATCAGTAGAGAGACTTCACGAGGAAGGAGGGCTGAGCATCAAAGAGGCAACAAAAGTAGCTGATAAACGGCTGACAGGCGACTTTAAAGCATTGGCTGATATTGAAAATATCGAAAAAATAGCTATGAGTACGTTGTTTACCCTTTAGAAGGTTGGGCGGTAGGCTTTCCATTACCTCAGCAGCTATATTCTCCATGTATGTTAGAACTTTTACCTCCCTGCAACAGTCCCAACCATCAAACGACATACACCCAATCGGGCTATACGCCGAGCCGGCTTGGCGTAACAGATGATAGTATATGTATATGTCTGGTGCGAATATCTCTCTTTATTTCGCATGAAGCGGGACGATCCTATATTTCTCATCCTACAAACACTTCACGCGAAAGCTTTTTCTTGTGCGTGAAAGGAAGGTCTGTCGTATGTACTCTCTTCCCCCTGGAGGAAAAACCCTCTTCAAAGTCGCTGGCACGCTCACGGTTCTCTGCGTCGCGATTGTGGGCAGTTTCTTTCTCCATATCCTCCCGGCTGGCGCTAACAGTCAGACCGTGCAGAAGCCGCAGCCGAGCACCGTCTATACGAGTGCGACGAAAGGCACGCTTGCCCCATTTGGCGTCACCGATCCGCGCAATCCACCAGCGGGATCATTACCCGTTCCGGTCACAACGACCGCGCACAAAGTCAAGGATGCGCACGACGATAGCGGGAATGCCGTTCACGCCTTTGCCACAAGCGCACCTGCGAATGCAGCGGGTCTTGAGATGCATGCTAGCAAGCTGCTACAAAACTTTAACGGGGTAAGCAGTCTGGATAGCGAGCAGACCAACTTCGGGGCCGAATTTGAGCCGCCCGACCAGGGTCTCTGCGAAGGCAATGGGTTTGTGGTGGAGCCGGTCAACTCGGCTTTCACTATCTACAACACGAACGGGAAGGTCCTGCTGGGTCCGCTGAACGTCAATGTGCTCTTCGATGAGGGACTGACGCAATTTACTAGCGATCCACGCTGCTATTTCGATAAACCGACGCATACCTGGGTCGCGACTATCCTTTTCATTGGCACCGATTCCAGTGGTAATTTTACTGGTGAGTCGCGCACCGATATCGCGGTCAACCACACAGGCGATCCCACAAAGCCCTGGACGGCCTACCACCTGGAGGCGAGCGATGATGGCACCAATGGTATGCCAAATCACGCCGGTTGTCCCTGCCTGGGAGATCAGCCCCTCATCGGTATAGATCAGCAGAACTTTTACGTCAGCACCAACGAGTTCTCCATCCTGGGACCCGAATTCAACGGGGCGCAGATCTATGCGATCTCAAAAGCGCAGCTCTTTGGCCTTTCAGACCATGTCCATTTCGTGCATTTTGACAATCTGGCCATCGGTGGCTTTCCAGCGACTTCGGTTCAGCCCGCCTCTTCCAGTAGCTGGTCAGATACCGGATTTTTCTTAAATTCGCTCGATCCCAATGGGACAGGCGACACCCACATCGGGGTCTGGGCGCTCACCAACGGCGAACGAGTCGGCGAAGGCGGTATCCCCACGCTTTCCAGCACGGTCGTTACCTCCGAGGCATATAGTATCCCTCCCGCCGCTATCCAGAAGGGGAACGCGAGCACGCTGGACTCTGGCGACGACCGCATGCAACAGGTTCAGTTCATCGACGGCGATCTCTGGGGGGCGCTTGGCACGGCTCTCACTATCCCGCATGATAGCGCCCAACGGGCCGCGATTGCCTGGTTCCAGGTAAAACCAGAACTCAGTCATGGGATTATCAGCGGACCATCGATCGAGCACCAGGGCTATGTGGCTTCGCTGGGGAACGAGTTGATCTACCCGGCGATCCAGGCCGGACCCGACCACGCGGCCGCTCTGGTCTTCACGCTTAGCGGTCCCAACAATTTCCCCAGCCCGGCCTATGCCATTATGGGCGAGGGAAGTCACTCCTTCGGACATATCAGCATCGTCGCCAATGGCACAGGTCCGTATGTGAATGGCACGCGCTGGGGTGACTATTCGTACGCGGTGCTCGATCCCGACCAGGACCGTTTCTGGCTGGCGACTGAGTACGTTCCTCCGGTCAGTAGCCAGACGACCGACGGCCAGGTAAACTGGGGAACACGCGTCTTTGCAGTCAACGCAGACTCCTGATCGTCTGAGGCTTGAGGCTGGCACACTTGCGAGCGCACTCTATGCAGACAGACGACACAGGACGATCCCCGCTTCGTATCGCGGGGATCGTCCTGTTTTTACTAGCTATGAAAGATTGAGCGCCCCAGAAAATCCAGGACGATCTGGTTGAACTCGGCTGGCTTCTCCATAAAAGGATGGTGAGCAGTCTGCGCCATGACCACCTTTTGCGCTCCGGGGATCTCGGCAGTCAGTTGCTCCAGGGGATTTGGTCCATCCCACTCGCCAAGAATAACCAGCGTCGGCACACCGATCGTCGACAGACGCCCGACGGCCGGCGGGTCCAATGGCATAGGCGGAGTCTCGCTCTGCACCTCGTCGTCTGGACGCTCCCAGTTGTGGGTAGTCATCGCGCTCACGCGCTCGCGTACCTCGGGAGCCGCCTGACCCGGCAGCCGACCCGGTCCATCCGTCCACAGGGCGAGCGAGATCGTAACCGCTCGCGGAACATCGTGCTTCTGAAACGCTTCATTCAGGTCTGTATACATTTGCACGATCTCCGGGTACGTCTGCATAATCTCTGCTGACGGCCGATATCCGCTGACGCCCGCTGTGACCGGGATCAACGTATCAACCATCTCGGGGTGCTCAAGCGTAAAATCTATAGCCAGCGCACCACCTCCCGAGACCCCCATCAGCGCCGCGTGCTCGATGCCCAGAAATTTCAACAATGAGTAGAGATCCTGGCGATCAGAATACACCTCCCCTTGCACAACCAGCCCCGACTCGCCAAAGCCGCGCTGGTCGTAGCGCACAACCCTATACTGCCGCGCAAAGACCGCGAACTGCTCATCCCACGAACTTCGATCCAGCAGGTGTCCATGAATGAGCACGAGTGGATGCCCCACACCTGCAACCTCATAATACAGCGTCGTACCATTTACCTCAGCAAAACCCGTCTCTATCTGTTCAGCCTCCGACATGGTATCGCTCCCTTCTTTACATACATACATCTCTCCCGCTAGCATAGCACCGAAAGCGGTTAAGAACGAGCCTGTAATAGAGCGTTTTAACCAAAGTCCAGGGTTACATTCTCAGACGACACAACCAATAGTATCCTTGTGGAAAGCCGCCACATCAAAGAATGGTCACAGAGCGATCCTGAACTGGTTGCGCTACGCGATCAATCGGCTTAAACAAACAGTCCAGGATTCTGCTCGGGTATGTCTACCCTCGTCGTCCCTGGGCAATCTCGAGTCGGTAGCCATCAGGGTCATTGGTAAACATCTGCCGCTCCCAGGGACGATCCAGAGGAGGCTGGAGAAAATGAACCCCCTGGCTCTCCAATTGCTGGTAAAGGGCATCGAGATCCGGTGTGCTCAATTCGATATGGATCGCGCCTCGGGGAGCGTCGGGCCATTTGGACAGGTCCATTTTGAGCAAGCCGATCGTTCCCTCACCCAGGCGAAGCAGGGCAAAGTGCGGATTCTGGACTTGCACCTCAAAACCGAACTGTTGATAAAATGCAACAGAGCGTTCAACGTCACTCACCGGCAAACTAATACCTTCAAAATGAAGGGTCTCGGCCATGGTATGCCTCTTTCTGTCTAGCAGGATGGTCTAGTCAATAACCCGCCAAGTAAAACCTCATTACCACCATTCGACAGCATCGACATAAAGGGTTGTCAGAACATTAAAGGGCGTAGTGAGAAACTGGATACCAACTTGCAAGCTGGGTCCAGCAAAGCGGGGAACTATAAAACGTAAGATATTCCACTTACCCGTCGTTAAGAGCATAGAAGGCGAAAGATGCCAAGTATACATTATATCCTGCACATAGAATCTGGCGATAACGATCGTTGTTGTCGTAGATGGGACAAATACAGCGGCACTGATGGTTTCGCCTGAACGTGGCGCATCAACCACCGGATTGACTGAAATATAGGGCAGGTCGGTAGCTTGACGAGAACTGAAGACGACCTGCAAAGTGCGAGTTCCGTCATAACCATCTACTGCATTGCTATTTTGGAACTGTACAATATGGCCTTCCTTTGTCCAGCCGTCGGTCCCGCCATCCTCAAATGAATACATCAGAAGTGGACGAAGCAAAGTTGGCGTGGATTGTTTTGACACAGGAGATACATCGTGCGCATTGGAGGCCGTACGAGTGTAAACTCTCGGAAAAAGCAGAACATTACTGATAATCAGCAGGATGCAGGCCACCGACAGGCCGATAATCCAGCGAGCCTTACGCCGAGCAGGGGGGTGGAGAGATACCTCAAGGGGCATGGACTGTCCAGCCAGTATGCCCGCTACAGGCTCCGGTCCCTCGTCAAGCTCCGGGTAGGACACAACTATTATAGGTTGGACCTCTTGCTGTTGGGCTTGCTCATCTGCCGCGCTACTGGCAGATAGTATTCGCGTATCGGCATTAATCATATCGGATGACTCGTCCGAGCCGAAGCCCAGGGCATCGGCGTCTTTGGCAAAAAGCGTGCTTAACTGTTGACGGAAATAGGGACCAGGCGAGGTCACGCCTCGTTCCCAACGACTGACATTGACAACAGTTGTGCCTACACGATTGGCAACTTCTTGCTGCGTCCATCCACGTCGCAAGCGTTCTTCCTGAAGCTTCTGGTTGCCCTGCCCCTTGATAGCTGCCTTTCTCGTTGGCATAGGATCTCCCTTCCCTCATATATCAAGCAAGGTTTCTCGCGAAGTTTGTATGCACCTGTATAGCCACATGATTATATCATAGAAAATGATCTCAAAACTGATAAACGGTGTTATGCTCAACGGCTCCATTCTATGGTATGTTCTCTCGAGACAAGAGTACATGTATATTCTCTGTCTCGACTTATTCACAGTATCGAGGATCTGTCACACCTTCGACATGCGGACAGGCAGTCGACAGGCTGATAGAAACTCTCAAGAGGAGCAGATGTTATGGTACAAACACCAATCGCCAGGTCTCCCAGGAACCATGCCAGGATGGTATTGAATGCTTCGCTCATAGGAGTTATCCTCCTGCTTAGCATCATATGGTTCATTAGCAACCCGACAGCCCACGCGGCTACATATGATCCATCGCTCGTTTTCGGTACAAATCTGGGACTCTACGGCAGTAGCGACCAGGTGTATGCTAATGCGGCGGCCCGTACAACCCTCTCGCAGAACCATATCAAGTTTGTGCGCCTGCCATTGCGCAATATCAATGGCAGCGATGATGACCAACTCGTCGCCAGCACGGTTCAGGAACTCGTCAATGGTGGGTTTATTCCCCTCGTTGTGCTTCACGGCGCAACCGATAGCAACGTGCTCACCGATGATACAAATGCTGTCAAAGCCATCAATACAGCCGTTGGCAATGCACCGGTTTACTACGAATATGGCAACGAAGAGGACGTTGCCAGCCCGGTCATCTCCACCCAGACGTATACCTCATCCTGGAACAGTGTCGTCTCCCAACTCAAGCCAGATAATGGCTTTTTCATTGGCCCCGTACTCTCTGCCGGGGGAACCAATTATCTGGGAGGTAACGACCTGGCGTATATGGAATACTTTGTGCAGAACGCCAAGCCTCGTCCTTTTGCATTGAGCTGGCACGAATACACCTGTGGAGCCAGCCAGCCAGATACTACCTGCTACAACGGCATTAACTCCTGGAGTACACATATTCAGAACATTCGCTCTTTTATGAGTTCCACGCTGGGAACTGTCCTACCAATCATGATCACCGAATGGAACTACGACGCCGGTCAGAACGATCCCAGGTTGAATAACGCTTCCTTCGTGACCACCTGGACCGACGACGCACTCCAGGCGCTGGTCTCCAATCAGGTTTTTGCCTCGATGCAGTACGCGGCCAGCGATGCCAGTACGCAGCTTTTACTCAATTCGGATAATACCGCAACCGTTCAACTTACCGCAATGAGTTCCTACTATCAGGGACTCCCAACGCAGACCCCGACACCCACGCCAACATCCTCCACCTCTACGCCCACACCTACCCCAACGCCAACCTCTACATCCACACCCACACCAACGCCAACATTTACACCCACACCCACACCAACGTTAACACCCACGCCTACACCAACGGGGCCGAAATATTCTTTTGAAGACGGTGGCACGGATGGTTGGACCTCGTCTGGCCATGTCACAAGTCTGAGTAATAGCACAACGGCCAGCGGAGAAGACGGAACTCACGCGCTCAAGACCGTCTTCTATTCGAGCAGCAATAGCGATCTACCCTATGTCTCCGTCGCTCCCACCAAGGGACCAGTATCCGGCCAGACCCTTACCGCCTATGTCTATGTGCCAGCCGGTACTTCGACGACCATCCAGGCCAAACTGTTTGTCCAGGATAGCACCGGGACATGGCATCAAGAGAATATCAAAACTCTGGTGACAACCTATTGGAATTACCTCAGTTATACCATTCCTACGTTCTCAGGCAGTGCCTCACGCATTGGCATTCAATTCTATGAATCACCCAACAATACCAGCACCACCGTTTATATCGACGCGGTAAACTGGAGCTAAAAGACCAAGATGTGAAGGCGAAGCTCACAGACACCAGTTGAAAGAGAGTCGCTAAAAGTCCGCCACACAGACAGGCGAACAGTTGAGGGTGCTCATACTGTTCGCCTGTCTCTCTATGCCAGCCCAACGAGTCGAAAACGATTGAAAGCTTTGACTGAATGTCGCGCTCTTCCTCTCTTTTTGTAACGTTTTGAAACATTTCTGGTTGTGATTTATAGAATAGTTACATCACACGAATAAAGAAAGAAGCGTTATTGAAAGGTATATCAGGAGCATATATCGATGTCAGATATAAATAGCAATGATACTGGTTCCATTTGTCGGAGCAATGGATCTCGGCACAACATTTTCATCTTCAGAGGAAACCACGGCCTCCAATGACTGGCAAGGTACAGTTGTCAACCCAAGCTGGGAAGCTCCCCAGAACGCTTTTCAGTTGAGACGGACAGAGCTATATCAGCAAAAATGGGCGCTTGTAGCAACGACCGCTGGCAACATCATTCTACCTGCGGAAAATCGAGAAGTAATCTTGCGTGCGGGTACGATCGTCCAATGGAAAAATACAAGATTGGATCTCTATGCTGTGGTGTGAATGTATCTAAGTATAATTACATTGCTTTAAAAAGAATGTTTAGATCGACGCAGCTACAGAATGGCATTTATCGATGAAGTATCCTTATAGCATTGATTATATTGAGATTGGTCCTCAGAGAAAAGTACCTGTCATGCGTTTGCCAGAGGAGATTGAGTTAGGAACAACATTCTTAGGCAGCGATGTTCAACTGTCTAACGCAGACTTTTTTCTCTCTGCCATAGACCGCGTACAAAGGGGAGAAGCCCTCTCCCTGGAAGTGAGAGGCAATGTATGTGCGCTCGAAATCAAAAAAGATTTCACGCGGGTCATCGATACGCTGGCTGACGATGGACTTGGAAATGCCTGTACGCTCGAAACCGCTGAGTTAAGAAAATTGATCCTGATCTGGAGTGTAGTTCCGTGGGATCTAGGCTCTCCGCAGGACTCTCAATAGAGATACAACAAAAGAAAAACGTAGAGGGACGCTGATGACAATGTCCGAAAACTACTAGCCAGTCTCGCAATGAGTGAGTATGATACTGGCATGGAAACAAGGCATATTCACACAGATTTCGACCTCTGCTATCGGGCCGTATGTAGCCGCGATGCTCGCTTTGACGGTCTCTTTTTTACTGCCGTTACAACGACAGGTATCTACTGCCGACCTATCTGTCCAGCACGGACACCACAGGCGGGCCATGTACGCTTTTACCAATGTGCCGCCGCCGCTGAGTCGGCTGGCTTCCGTGCCTGTCGTCGCTGTCATCCCGAAGCCAGTCCCGGCTCGCCCGACTGGAATACACGAGCCGATCTCGCCGCACGTGCGCTCCGCTTGATTGCCGATGGTCTGGTCGATAGCGAAGGCGTGGTCGGACTTGCTCAGCGTCTGGCTGTCAGCGAGCGGCATCTGCATCGCGAACTGGTAGCGCAGATAGGTGTGGGACCACTGGCCCTGGCCCGCAGCCGCCGCACTCAGACCGCGAAACTTCTTATCGATCAAACTGACCTCGCGCTGTCTACTGTCGCCTTCACATCTGGTTTTCCAAGTATTCGTCAATTTAACGAAACGATGCGCGAAGCCTTCCACTGCACTCCGTCAGAGTTACGACGACCTATCCAGCCAGGCAAGACTGCCGATGGAGGACATCTGGTGCTCCGCTTGCACTATCGTCCACCATTCGATGCGGAAGGAATCTTTGCCTATCTGAGCAAGCGAGCTATTCCCGGCGTTGAGGAGGTCAGCGACCAGCGATATCGACGCACACTTGCGTTTCCCCATTCAAAAGGCATTCTGGAAGTCGAGCCACTTGCGAAGAAAAACGCGCTCGCGATCCATCTCTCGCTCGATGGACTGAGTGATCTCGGCCAGATTGCCCAACGCTGCCGCAATCTCTTTGATCTCGACGCTGATCCAGCGGCGATCAATGCTCTGTTGACCGGCGATCCTAGTATAGCACCGCTCGTAGAAGCACGCCCCGGATTACGCATTCCAGGCACGCTCAATGGGTTTGAACTCGCTGTCCGCGCCATTCTTGGTCAGCAGATCTCTGTTGCCGGAGCGCGAACGTTGATTGGACGGCTCGTCTCTGCCTGCGGAGACCGTCTCCCCGAGCCACATGGAAGCCTGACGCACTTTTTCCCGACGCCAGAACAAATCATCCAACTTGATCCGGCGACGATGGGTGTGCCACGCACTCGGGCAGCCGCACTACAAGGATTAGCCAGGGCGGTCGCAGAGGGAGGCCTGATGCTGAGTCAGGGCGCTGATCGTGAGCTGACAGTAGAGCAACTCCTCGCGTTGCCAGGCGTGGGATTGTGGACAGCATCGTACATTGCTATGCGTGCGCTTGGTGATCCAGACGCCTTTCCCGCAAGCGATCTGGGCTTGCGGCGAGCATTTGAGCAACGCGGGCTGACAGCAGACGTGAAGAGTATCACTCGACAAGCCGAAATCTGGCGTCCCTGGCGTGCATACGCCCTGTATCATTTATGGGCCAGCCTCCAAACAGGTATGGCTGCTTGAAGCAGCCATAATCACAAACGACCGTATCAGGCAATGACGCAGTCTTTCATTGTTTCCAGGCGCAAGAGTTCGGCTTTCACAAGCAGACCACCGCTCGTATAGCCGGTCAATGAACCATCTTTACCGACCACACGATGGCAAGGAACAATGACCGCAACCGGGTTCGCTCCGTTCGCAGCCCCTACTGCGCGAACCGCCTTCGCTCGGCCTACAGTCTGAGCAATCTCCGAATAGCTACGCGTCTCGCCATAGGGGATACGACATAGAGCATCCCATACAGCTACCTGGAAAGGCGTACCGTGCAGGTCAAGCGGCAGCGTAAACTCACTTCGCTCGCCATGCAGGTATTCAACTAGCTGACGCATATATGGTTCCATCTGCACCGCACTCTCTACCAACTGCGCCCCAGGGATCGATCTGGCGACTCGATCGTGCAGAGCCTCAAAAGTGCCAGCGGGCAGCGTCAGACAGCACAAACCGACTTCAGTTGCCGCGAGATACAGCCGCCAGGCGCGAAACGTTACCGTGTCCCAATACACGATAGTGCGGGCAGGAAGGTCGCATATCTTGTAAATCTGTGTT
>DAOTTJ010000426.1:0-1973 GCA_034437695.1 Ktedonobacteraceae bacterium | reverse complement strand
TGACAAGAGTTAAAGAGGCAATTTTATTCCCAATCAGCCCACGGCGGGAAAAATTGCCTTTTTCTCGGACCCAGAAGCTGCAAAAATATTCTTTTCATACAGTCAAGTCCTCATCACCTTACCCATTGGTATTATGATGTTTAATCGCTTGGCTGCTGTGCTTACCTTGCGTAAAAATTAAGCCAAGTGGTTTATCTCTCATTAAAAGAATACAAAGCTATCTAGAGTACTTCTTCTACAGACCAGGTTTGTAGGAAGAGTGCTCTACTGCTGTTTTAAGAGAGAAAAAGCAGTTGAAACCCTGAGTTATCAGGATCAGTAATCTTGACCAGGCTTGCACCTGCATGCTATGCTGCAAGAAAGAAAGACAAGTCATTCAGGAATCGTTTAGCGTAGCCACAAGGGAACGTAGTAACAGCTTCGTGGGAGAAAACTACCAGCGGCAGAGTCAGGGTTGACCACCAGTGTACCCCCGCGTTCCCACCTGTTGCCAGCGTTGAAACGACGTTGGTATGGAGGAACTGCATGCAAAAGAACCGGCCATCTCGCGCAGGGAATAGAGACGCACGTAAAGAACGGCGCGGCAGTAAAAAATTGGCGCAGACAGCCGAAACCAGCGAGTCTGAAAACAACGAGACGAGTGATATCCAGGATACTACCGTGGAAGCCGTAGAGATCGCGGAAGCCGCGGATATACCTGCTTTAACGGTCGAGGAAGAGATACAGGTATCTGACGAATCTAAGCAGCGATTGGACGCGTCAGCAGGCCCTCGCCGCATGGAGCGTCGGCCGCTTCATTCATTGCGGGCCAGTGTAGCTGTAGTGAGTGGGCGTACGGCGGGTGCGTTGAGTCGTAGGCTGCACCTGGGAGGTGGGACCAGTATCGCAGGCCTTGTCGCCCAGCGCGTCTATCCTGAGATCGTCGAACACCTTGCCATGCAATTGCAGCAGGGTAGTCTGCTGGTGACAGGGACAAACGGCAAGACGACCACCAGTGGTTTTATTGCGGCGATCCTCAGCGATGCTGGTCTGCGTGTGTGGCGTAACCGCGAAGGCTCCAATCTGATGGGTGGCATCGCGGGAGCGCTGGTCATTCGTACGCGTCCCAACGGACGCCTGCGTCGCTCGGGTCAGGCCATCTCGATTTTCGAGGTGGACGAAGCCGTGATGCCGCAAGTTGTGCGCACAGTTCAGGCGCGAGTGGCCGTTTTTACCAACCTGTTCCGCGACCAGCTCGATCGCTATGGCGAAGTCGATACTGTGATGGAACGCTGGCAGCGAGCTGTCGGTATGCTCACCGAGCAGACGATCCTGGTGCTCAACGCCGATGATCCGAGCGTCGCGTCGTTGAGCGAAGGCTTTGCCGGGCAAGTCCTCTATTACGGGATAGACGATCCGAGTCTGAGCGCCGAGCTGGAGGGAACTGGCGAGCGCCACCAGGTAATAGATACGCGCACCTGTCCCCGTTGCGGCGGCGAGTATACGTATTCCGTGCGCTTCTACAGCCATATCGGCCATTATACCTGTGAACAATGCGGGTATAGCCGACCTCAGCCGACGATCCGTGCAACTGCGGTACAGACCGAAAGTTTTGATCGTCTGCGTATCCAGGTTGAGACCCCGGATGAGCAAGGGGAACTGGTTGTGCCTTTGCCGGGACTCTACAATATCTACAATGCTCTGGCCGCCATAGCGGTTGCGCAGGCGCTCCATATCGCGTGGCCGGCAGTTGTCTCTGGTATTGAACAGTTCAAGCCGGCCTTTGGGCGTGGCGAGCGGGTGCAGATGGAGAACCGCACGCTAAGGATGTTGCTGGCCAAAAATCCTACGGGTTTTAATGAAGTTTTGCGTACACTGAACTCTGGTAGTAACAAGAAGCATGTCTTATTCGTCTTAAATGATAATATCGCCGATGGCAGAGATATCTCTTGGATCTGGGATATCGATTTTGAGATGGTGCTCTATAGCTTTGC
>DAOTTJ010000425.1:0-7245 GCA_034437695.1 Ktedonobacteraceae bacterium | reverse complement strand
CTCCGTAGGCGCGCAAGTTTTAGATAGTCCTGGCAATCACATTATAAAGCATTGACTTAATTAAGCTAATGCTTTATAATGTGTCCATGGATATGTTTGTTGCGCTCTCCGATCCGACACGACGGGCCATTTTAGAGATCCTTGCCAGTCGCGGCGAGCTCACTGCGACTGACATCTACGAGCACTTTTCTGTCAGCCCGCAGGCGATCTCACAGCACCTCAAGGTCTTGCGCGAGGCGAAGTTGGTGGTGATGGAAAAGCACGCGCAGAAGCATCTATACAGCCTCAATCCACAAACGCTGTCTCAGTTTGAAAGATGGATCCAGCAGACGAGGCAGAGGTGGGAGGAGCGTTTTGAGGCATTGGATCGCGTGCTAGAAGCTGAAAAGCAGAAGCTCGTGCAGGATGAGCAAGAAAAGAAATGAGAACGAACGAAAAGAGGAGAAAACCGTGAGAAAAGTTTTTCTTAACATGACGATGACTTTTGATGGCTTCTTTTGCGGGCCGAATGGCGAGCTGGATTGGATGTCACAAGCGCCGGATCAGGAGCTCAACAATGACATTGTTGCCTTCCTTCAAAGCGTCGATCAAGGTTTTATTGGCTACTCAACGGCTTCAGGGATGATTCCCTACTGGCTTAGCGTCGCGCAAAACCCTGCGGCCTCAAAGGAGGAGCGTGCCATTGCCCAGGCAGTGAACACATTACACCCGTTCATTCTCTCGAACAGGGAAGAAAAGCTTGAATGGGAGCATACAGAGCTGCTCGTGGTAAAAAGTGATGACGAGTTGGTTGAGGCGGTGAACAAGATCAAGCAACAGTCTGGGAAAGACCTGGGCGTGCCCGGCGGCATCCGCACCGCGCAAACGTTTGTGCGCCTCGGCCTGATTGACGAGTACGTATTGATGGTCCATCCTGTCGCCATCGGCAAGGGGCAGAGCGTGTTCACAAACAGGGTCAACCTGGAGTTCGTAAGCGTGAAGACATACAAGTCCGGCGTGATGCGTGTGCATTACCGGCCCAGCTCGCGCAGTTGAGTTTGCAGGGAAAGAAGATCAATGGCGAACCAGAACAAGACAACGCTTATCGCGGAACCAGGGAAACAGGAAATGCTCATCACGCGCGAATTTGACGCGCCGCGCGGGCTGGTGTTTCGAGCCTTCACCGATCCAGAGCTGTACGTCCAGTGGCTTGGACCACGCAGGCTCGCCATGATGCTCGACACGTTTGAGTCGATGAGCAGCGGGCAGTGGCGCTATATCCACAAGGATCAGAGCGGCAACGAGTTCGGCTTTCACGGCGTGTATCACGAGGTCCGCGCGCCCGAACGCATTATTCACACCTTTGAGTTTGAAGGGCTGCCGGAAGCAGAGCACGTGGCTCTCGAAACGCTTACCCTACAAGCCTTGCCCGGAGGAAGAACCAGGCTTGCCGCGCAGTCCGTCTTCCAGTCGGTCGCTGACCGCGATGGCGCGCTCCAGAGTGGGATGGAAGAAGGGCTCAACGATTCCTACGAGCGCCTTGCGGAACTCCTGAAAGCGATAAGGCGGGAGAACTGATGGGGGGCGAGAGAGGTGCGGGAGAAGCACCTTTCTTTTCGAGATATGAGAAGGAGAAAATTCATGAGAAATGTATTGAGTGAACAGCAGGTGAGGGCAAACCTGTCGGTTCGCCGGGAACGGATGATGAGCGTGACTTTGTGGACCCTTCAAGAGGTACTTGCGCTGCTTTGCCTATTCGCCGGAGGGAGCAAATTGCTGCTGTAGGCCAACGTCTTGCTGGCCCAGATGGCTCTCCCTCTGCCCATTTGGTTCCTCCGCTTCATCGGCGTGGTCGAGGTGGCTGGCGCCCTCGGCCTGATCCTGCCTCAACTCACCCATATCAAGCCGGTTCTGACTCCCCTGGCTGCCTGTGGACTGGCGCTTGAGATGGGTCGGTGCAACGATCGTCACGGTGATCGCTCTGGGAGTTGCTCCGGCGCTGATGCCTTTGATCGTCGGATTCCTCTCGGTGGATGTTGCTTATGGGCGCAGACAACATCGGCGTTCGGCTTGATCACGGCTCGGTGGACATGCACTGCGGAATGAGCTTCAGAGGCTCATCTCCGCTCCTGATTCAAGCTGAACCTGAATCAACGAGTCGCAGTGGCGGAGAAGTTTCCGATCCGGGCTGTGAGTTCAACTTGAGGAGGAAAGCAAACGGTACACCCCTCCTCCTCAAGTTGGCTTATCGGTAGTCGAAGAAAGGCGGGGAATCCATGAAAGCATACTCACAAGATTTACGCGAGCGTGTTCTGCGAGCCGTGGACCAGGGATATTCTAGAGCTGAGATTGCCCAGTTCTTCCGCTCAGGATGCGCAGGGCCTAGGTCGGCAAGCCTGATCTGAAGAGACTTTGTTCCAATGAAGCAAGACGGAAGCCATTCAAAATTGAGCGTTGGCTAAGCAGCACCCGATTTTGAATGGCCTTCCAGTAGTTACTCCATCAGATAAAATCATCTGTGGGGTGTATCATTCCTTTTTATGCTGGCTGCAATAGTAGGCTATGGCATCACGCATAAATTCGGCAAGATGAGGGGCAATCGTGTTGTAATTGTCAGCGAAGCGTCGATCTTCGCTATACATGTTGCCTAATGCACGATACATTTCGTAGGAACAATCATAGAACTGGTTGATGTGTTGAAAGTGTCGTTCAATGTGTGCTTGAACTTCTGCATGAGCAACCCCTTTCTCCATCACCTTTGACAACGCAAGAGTAATCGCTTGCCCCTCGTCTTTGATTCGCTCAAAGTTTTCTTTTGTCCATTTCTTGGTTCGTTCCGCTGATTGTTTATAGACATCGGTCATGCCCCATTTTCCTTTTACTTCTTCTTTATACTGCTCAATTTGACGATCAGTAAAGGAAGTAAACAGTTCATCGGTACTCATTTTTCCACCTTCTTTCAGTCTTTTCATGGTATTATCTATGGTTTCGAGTAAACCATCCAATCTTGCTCTTTTCATTTCCAAGAGTGTTCTTTGGTCTGCTAAGGCTTCCAGCGTGTCATACTCAGGAGTATTGAGCAGCTGGACAATGTCATCGAGAGGAAACTCCAATTCGCGAAAAAAGAGGATCTGTTGGAGCTTTACCAGTTCCTTTTCTTCATAACATCGGTAGCTATTCTCTTTGACCCGAGAGGGTTTTAATAACCCAATGGCATCGTAGTAATGGAGCGTACGGACCGTCACTCCAGCGACTTTTGCAAGTTGTTTGACTGTGTAACCCATAAGCAGAGTGTAAGGTATGACGTGGCGTGAGAGTCAAGGGGTTGTGACTTGTCTCTTGGAACTTTCTTTTTCTCTTCTTCTTGCCCTGCACTTGACTCTCACGCCACGTCATGATTTAGACTTCGGTTAGTGAGGAAGTCCCTCGAAAACAAGTAAAGGAAATCCTATGAAAATCACCCTGTACGATACCCTCTCTGCGATGCGGGCCGTTCTCGCTGCACCTGTCTCTCAGCGGCGTGCTATCTATCGCGAGCGCTTGATCGAGCCACTGCGCGATTACTGGACAACGACGCTCAAAAGATTCGCGCCACAGATGATCGATGATGAGGCGATGGCGATGAAAATGCTCTGGGATGTCAATCTGGAAGCTGATCTCTCCGAACACGCGCAGGCTCTGGATCGTCTGGAGCAGTTCGATGCCTGGAAGAAGGCTGATGCTGCCCTACGACTTGCTGCGCGTACATTCGAGGCTACTGGGCGCTCCTGCGCCGAAGAGCAGATCATGGGCATCGTGCTGCTGGGCAATCCGCACGACCGAATCTTCATGGAATTGAACCGCGGCTACGCAGGTGCGCAGATCTTTGGTTATGTGGTCCTTCCCATTTGGCCAACCGACTACAACCTCCCGCGTATCCCCGCCGCGCTGGTCCACGAGTTTAACCACCGGGTTCGTCTCTCCCACGAGCCCTGGACACTCACGACAACGGTAGGCCAGTATATCGTGATGGAGGGTCTCGCAGAATCGTTTGCTGCCGAACTCTACGGCCCTGAATATGTCGGTCCTTGGGTGAGCAGTCTGAACGCTGAAGAGACAGCGCGTTCCAAAACCATTCTCAGCCAGGCCCTCGATGTGAGCGGTTTCGACAAGCTCCGTGCCTACATTTTCGGTGATGAAACCTCGAAACAATGGGGTGCTCCTGCACTTGGTCTTCCTCACTGCGCTGGCTATACCATCGGCTACCAGGTGGTACAAGCCTATCTGCGGCGCACGAGCCAAACCGCCACTGAGGCCACGTTTGTCCCCTCTGGAAAAATCATCGAGGCATCCGGCTTTTTCGCTTAGGCATCTTACCATCATGGTCCATGGGAACAGAGAAGAGAACTTCTCTGTTCCCATGGACCATGATGGTAGTGATCAATGTACTCTGTTCTGTGGGGAGGGAACCTTGAATCTCTTTCCCAGGTGCAGTGACAGGGGAAAGGTATCAAGAGAGCAAAGGAAGATTTTTATGGCACGAAAGCAAGCACGACCTACCCCCACCCAACAGGTGGTACTTATACCGCTTCAGATCATCTGTCGAGAGTGCGGGAGCCGGATGCGGATGGATGGGGCATCATAGTCACCGGACGGTGACCACCTTGCAAGGGGTCACACGGCTGACGCTCAAAGTGTATCGCTGTCGCAACCAACAGTGTCCGCGCTTCCATCAGCCAAGGCGACCTGAGGAAGAAGGAAGCTGGGCGCTGCCGCATGGCGAATTTGGACTGGATGTGATCGCGTTAGTCGGAACGCTGCGTTATCGGCAGCAACGCAGTGTCCCACAGATCCATGAAGAATTACTGAAGAGAGGTCTTAAGATAGCTCAACGGACGGTGGCCGATCAGCTCTATCGCTATGAAGAACTGCTGGCGTTGCACCTGGCCGACCACAAGCGGCTGTGTGAGCGGCTCAAAGACCAGAAGCAGGTCATTCTGGCGCTCGATGGATTGCAGCCGGATGTCGGACACGAGGTGTTGTGGGTGCTGCGCGACTGCTGCTCAGGGGAAGTACTCGTAGCGCGGAGTCTGTTGGGCGCCACGGAGAAAGATCTGGTTCCGCTGCTTGTGGAAGCAGCGAGTGTGTGCCAGCAACTCGACATCCCCATTGCAGGAGTGATCGCCG
Organism: Ktedonobacteraceae bacterium; assembly: GCA_034437695.1. Classification (GTDB taxonomy): domain Bacteria; phylum Chloroflexota; class Ktedonobacteria; order Ktedonobacterales; family Ktedonobacteraceae; genus Paraktedonobacter. The sequence goes on along the minus strand of DAOTTJ010000425.1, from coordinate 2,100 downwards.
ATGGGCAGCCCTCCATCCGCAACGCGGCAGCGAGCGCACTGCCGGGTATTCCCCACCAATTATGCCATTTTCATTATCTGCGAGAGGCTGCCAAACCGATTGCTGCCGCAGACCTGCATGCGAAGAAAGAACTGAAGAAGCAGGTTCGTGGAGTGCGTCCGATTGAGCGAGCGCTGGAAGAGCGCACGGATGACGAAGCTGAAGCAATCCGTGGCTATTGCCTGGCAGTCAGGAGTGCGTTGACCGATGATGGGCGACCGCCCCTGGATGCCGATGGATTGAAGCTCAAAGAGCGCCTCCAGGACATCTCCGACTCGATTGCCCGCGTCGAGCAAAAAAGGGGCTTCCCGATGAAATCAGCCGTCTCCAACAACTGGTGCGGGCTGGGCTGACGGAGCGTCTTTCCTGCCATCCAACAAGCCTATGCGTGGGTGCATCAGGCGGCTCACCTCCTCGCCAATACCGAGCAGCGGGGTGTGGACACCCTGAAACGGGAATACCAGCAACTCCTGACCACTATGGCGCAGCAGCAAGACCTGCTCGGTGAATTGGCCCCTGCGGTAGCACACTTCCAGAAAGTCACTGCCAGTTATTGGGATGGGCTCTTCCACTGCTACCAGGTTAAAGATCTGCCTCGTACCAACAATGACCTGGAACAGTACTTTGGCACCGCCCGCCAGATCGAGCGGCGCGTGACCGGACGCAAACGAGCATCACCCACCCTGCTCGTGCGCGGCTCGGTGCGTGTAGTGGCAGCTGGGGCTAGTCGACTCGTCTCCTTCTCAGTTACCGATTTGCGGCTTACCGATGTCCCTGCTTGGCAGGCGCTGCGTCAAACTCTCGACTATCGCCACGAGGGCCGTCGCAAGCAGCTCCGCTTCCGGCGCGATCCACAGGTCTATCTTGCTTCATTGGAACAAAGTCTCTTCAGATCAGGCTTGCCAACCTAGGCAGGGCTGGTTTCAGCATTGCGGGTATCTTCTTCCCAGGCAAGAAATGAAGAGTTAATATTGTTCAATCTTTTGGCACACCGCTGTAGGCGTAGGATAGTGGTACCCCAGAGAGTGGGTGCGTGCGCGCACGCGTGTATAAAAATAAAATGTAAATGATATTTGCAGCAAATATTGCTAATGATTGAGCTATACATCTATTTGCGCACTTCCTATCCTTGCAGAGACGCGCAATTGAAGGTAACTCTCTACCGCCGCGTTTTTAGCTTGACAAGTGTATCTCACAGTCTTTAAAATAAGACCGGTCGGTCTTATTTTAAAGACTGTGAGAAAGCGAGAGAAGAATGAGTGAAGAACTGAAAAGCCGTAGCAGAACATTTAGTTGGGAAGATCCAGCAGAAATGGTACGCGTGGGAAAAACGCTGAGCGGATTGGCCTATTTGCAGGCAATAGGGAGGGGAGAGGTACCGCCGCCACCGATAGCCGCGCTGATGGGTATGGAGTTGCAAGAAGTGAGCGAAGGACGCGTCGTCTTTTCCCTTCAGCCCCAGGAATACCACTATAATCCGCTTGGCACAGTGCATGGAGGAGTCGCTGCCACCTTGCTCGATTCAGCGATGGGTTGTACAGTGCAATCGGTGTTACAGTCAGGCCAATGGTATACCACGCTGGAGATTAAAGTCAATTATTTACGTCCCCTGACAGAAAAGACAGGTATTGTCTATTGTGAAGGCAAAATCATCCATCTTGGTGGACGAACCGCCATAGCCGAGGGGCGTATTACTGATGAAGCCGGGAAATTGTACGCGCATGGTACCACGACTTGTATAGTGCTACGCCCATAAAATAGGATTGCAACGTGTTCATATGAGATGGGAAAGAGGGAGACAGAGACAAGCTCCATTGGCGCGAAATTCAGCGAAAACGAGGGGACATTTAACTCCTGTGGTTCCGTTTTGAGGAACCCCGGAGCCTCCTTTTGTCAGGTATCAGGAAGCGAGAGCCGGGACTCTTCGGGGATTTTCCCTTGAAGTTCGCGCCAATAGAGACGAACTCCTACTCTACCGTGGCGGGACCAGTGAGGTAAGGGTTCGATCTCTGGCAAAGCGGCTGATCGCTTGGCAGACTTGCCTGACATTTTCATACGTAT
>DAOTTJ010000424.1:0-27150 GCA_034437695.1 Ktedonobacteraceae bacterium | reverse complement strand
TGTTCCAGTGAAAGCGCCTGTTTTCGCCCGTCGGCCTGGCCGGCGTTTGAACGCACTTGAGATTGCCGAGGGGGCCTTAATGGCCGATGTGGGGCTGGTCCTCCAACTATTAATCAAGTATCTTCCCATAGGTGGCACGCTGCTGAGTCTGTTGGTGCCAATCGTTTTTGCTCTGCTGGTCTTGCGGCGCGGTGTCTATGCGAGCTGTATGAGTCTGTGTGTCGCCCTGTTTCTGGCCTATATGCTGCTCGGACCCGGCATCAGTCTCTTCCTCCTGGAGGCTGGCGCGGGCATCTTTCTGGGTACCACGATGCGCTATCGCCTGAACCATTTCCTGACCATTCTGATCGGCGTTCTGGGCGGTGCGCTGGTGCTGTCTATCCTGCTGATCGCCTTCTCTTTCTTGAGTGGCGGCCCTGGATCTCTATTGCACGGGGTGCGTGCCGGGTACGCGCAGTTTGTAACGGTGGGTGGTGCCTGCGCCAGATTTGTCCACGTCGGAGCCTTCTGGCAGAACGTCTGCCTGCCCTGGCTCAAGCAGGTTTTGCAGTGGGCCTTGCGCAACTGGCTGCTTGCGATCTACGTGATCAGTTGTGGCACGTGCGTTCCATCGGTCATAGGCGTATATCTTTTTGCCAATGTCTGTCTGCGTCTGCTGGACTACGATGTCCGCGCTTTTCCTGGTTATCGCCTGGAGCAGTGGCTTTACCGGGTTGCGCTCAGACTGCTGGCCTTTTTGCCGCGCAGACCCGCGCTATTGTCTGGTCTGCGCCGCGAGCTACGTCGCCAGATGCGCGGTCGGACGCGTCAGCGGCGGCGAGAGTTGGAGGCGATGAGAGAGCTATGAGCGATGAACCTTTGATCGATGTGCAGTGTGTCACCTTTAGCTATCCGGGGGTGAGCGCGTCGAGCCAGCCAGCTTTGCGCGAGATAAGTCTCCAGGTTGGGACCGGCGAATACGTGGCCCTGCTTGGTCACAACGGCAGCGGCAAATCAACGCTGGCTCGCCACTGTAACGCCTTGCTGACCCCTACGTCTGGTCGGGTGCTGGTGGCTGGTATGGACACGCGCGAGGACCATCTACAACGTTTTGTGCGCAATACCGTAGGCATGATCTTTCAGCACCCCGAGAACCAGATTATCGCCACGATCGTCGAAGACGACATCGCCTGGGCCTTGAGTGTACGCGGCATCCCGCTGGCTTTGATCCGCGAACGGGTCGAAGAGGCGCTTCATGCCGTTGGACTCACGTCCCTGCGCAAGCAATCGCCACAACGTCTCTCCGGTGGTCAGCGGCAACGCCTGGCGATCGCGGGCGTGCTGGCGCTGCGTCCGCGCTGTATTATCGCCGACGAGGCGACCTCGCAACTCGATCCACTCTCTCGTGAGGAGATCGTCGGTCTGTTGCATCGCTTGCACCACGAGCTGGGTCTGACGGTGATCCATGTGACTCATCTGCTGGAAGAGGCGCTGCTGGCCGAACGGGTGGTGGTGATGGAGCAGGGACAGGTTGTTATGCAGGGAACGCCCGCGCTAGTGTTTGCCGACCTCGCGCGGCTGCGTGCGCTCAAGCTGGCGATTCCTGAGCCGTTGCAACTGGCCGCCCGTCTGCGGGCCGCAGGCGTGCCTGTGGCGTCGAGCGCGTTGACCGTCGAAGAGCTGGCAAGGGAGTTGAGCTAATGCAGAACGCGATCATCCAGGTCAGACATCTATCGCATACCTACGCCGCTCGCAGCGCAGCCGCCCTGCGGCGTCCAGCCCTGATCGACATTAATCTGGAAGTGGCGGCAGCCAGCTGCACGGCTATCATCGGCGTGACCGGCTCGGGCAAATCGACGCTCGTCCAGCACTTCAATGGACTCCTACTGCCGACCAGCGGCTCGGTAATCGTTGCGGGGATCGATGTTGGCGAGCCAGGGATAAACCTGACGCACCTGCGCCGCCGCGTGGGTATGCTCTTTCAGTCGCCCGAATCTCAGTTGTTCGAGCGCACAATTTACGACGACGTAGCCTTTGGTCCCAGACGTATGCAGCTTGAGCGCCGCGAGATCCGCGCCCGCGTGCTCCAGGCTTTAGCGCAGGTCGGTCTGCCCGCGCACGAGTATGGACGGCGTGCGCCCTTTGAATTGAGTGGCGGCCAGCAGCGGCGCGTGGCTCTGGCCGGCGTCCTGGCCATGCAGCCGCGCATCCTTATCCTGGACGAGCCAGGCGTGGGTCTCGATGCCGAGGGCCGAGCCGAGTTCTATGCCTGCATCCAGGCCTTGCGGCGCGAACAGATCACTGTCGTTCTGATCTCGCACGATATGGCCGAGGTGGGAGCGCTGGCCGAGCAGCTCTTTGTCCTGCACCAGGGTCACCTGGTCATGCAGGGTGCGCCCCACACGCTCTTTGCGCAAACTTCGACCCTGCGTGAATACGGCCTGGTTCCACCTGCCCTCAGCTCGCTGCTCGCCCGTTTGCGCGAACTGGATGTACCGGTGCCTTTGGAAGTCACCACGCTCGACGCGGCCTTTGATTTTTTATACGCCAGAAAGCTTCGCGCGGGACTACCAGCGGTGGTCGATGCCCGCATGGAATGTAAGTGAACAGGTTCTTGATACAATGCTTTTTAAAAACATCTCATTGGGCGTCTACTACCCTGGCGACAGTCTCCTGCATCGCCTTCAGGCCAGAACAAAGCTACTCTTACTGCTCGCGCTTGTCGTCGCACTGGTTATCGCTGGACATTCCTACTGGGACTTCACGCCTTACCTCGTGGCTTTCGCTCTGGTTCTGCTGGGCGTGGCCTGTTCGGGCATCGGCTGGCGCGAGATAGGTCGGCGCATCTGGCTCTTGCTGCTGATTGTCTCGGTCAGTAGTCTGCTCGCACTGCTGATCCCGTTCGCGGTCGGCGACGGCAGCAAGCCGTTCTATATCCTGCCCACCCTCGTTCTGAGCGGGACTTTTCTGCTTGGCGGCTGGCTCCTCCTGGGGGGCCTGTTCCTGGCCGGACTTGCTCCGCGCCTCTTGTCGCCTTATGTGCGCGGTATAACCGGGCGTGTGTTCTTGCGGCGTATCCACCTCGTCGCGGTCTGGTCGCTGCTCTTCTATGTACCGCTCTTTGTCTCTGCTTTATTCTTCCCGATAGGCACAAAGCTGATCTATATGATTACCTATGATAGCTTCTGGTATACGGGCATCTTTCTGCTGGGCTTTCTTATCCTCTATCCCCTCTCTCTGCTCCTGACCATGACCACCTCGCCGATCGCGCTGATCGAGGGTTTGACCATGCTGCTGGCCCCTTTGCGCAAATTGCGCCTACCGGTCGACGATTTCGCTTTAATGACCTTGCTGGCCTTGCGTTTCGTTCCCACGCTGATCGAGGAGATTGAACACCTAGTCAGAGCACAGGCGGCGCGTGGAGCCACGTTTAGAGCGAATTCGCTAGGGACCAGCATAAAAAATGCCCTGGCCCTGATCATCCCCTTTATGCGCAACACGCTGCGGCGAGCCGCCGATCTGGCGATCGCCCTGGAGGCACGCGGCTACCAGGTCACAGACCAACAGACGCGACTGCACGAGACAAAGTTGAGCTGGCGCGATTACTTGGCGCTCCTCTTTGTCTGTGGTCTCCTCTTGAGTATATTATTACGGTAGATACTTATAGTCTGTTGCCTTTGCCAGCAGAGAGAGAAAGGACACCATGTCAACTACTGAACGTTTGTACACGCTCAAGGAGCTACCTGTCGGCAGACTGAGCATCATGCCTCGTCCGCGCGGAGGTGCCTGGTTGTTTGACGACATTGAATTCTTCGCGCAGTCCGGCGTCGATGTGCTGGTTTCGCTCCTCACCCCGTCCGAAGTCTCCGAGTTAGACCTGGAGGAAGAGGCTAGCTACGCCGCAGAGGCCGAGATGCTCTTTCTCTCGTATCCCATTTTCGACTTCAGCGTGCCTTCGACCTCCGACGCAACGTGGCGTCTTCTCACACAACTCCATGCCTATCTGGTGGACGACAAACACGTCGCCATCCACTGTCGTATGGGCATCGGTCGGTCGGCCCTGATCGCCGCTAGTCTCCTGGTGTTGAGCGGCTACACGCCCGAGCAGGCCTGTCGCCTGCTTTCGGATGTACGAGGTCGCCAGGTGCCAGAGACGCAAGAACAGCGTCAGTGGGTCGAAGATCTGTCAGCATACTTTAACGCCCAGGCATAACTTTCACGCGAGTAGTTCGTAAAGTAGCCAGAGAGCTATCGAGCCAGATAGCGTGTATTCTCTTTGACAAAGCTAGACGTTTTGCAGAGAGAGAGCATAACTTTCTTTTGCCCGCAGGCAGGCGAACCAGGGAGAATCACCATATGCGTATAGGGATAGCCGAGGATCACACTCATATCTTAAACTATCTGACCTATGTTCTGGAAGCCGCGCACCATACCGTCTATCCGCATATTTCAGGAGCCTCGTTAATCGAGCGTCTCTTCGTCGATCAGCCCGAGCACGCATCGATTCCGTACGACCTGCTTCTGCTTGATCTGTGGCTGCCCGGTGGACCTTCGGGGACAGAGATTCTGGAATATGTCCGCCAGGCTTTCCCGGCCCACGTCCTGCCGATCGTCATCATCTCCTCCGCCAGCGGCAATCAGCTCAACCGGCTCTCACAAAAATACGCCTACGTGCAGGTCTTACGCAAGCCGTTTAGCCTGAAAAACCTCCTGCATAGCATCGACGCCAGCCAGCCACCACCCTCCCTACTCCGCGATGCATAGATAAATGTCTATCTTGTCTCCGCTGCTCGATAAGCGGGTGTGCAGTCGCTGGCAGGGAAGTCAGGCATTGCCACCTCTGATAGATGCCTCAGTTTTGCGCGAGTGTTATACTAATGTGGGAGTGAGGAGTGAGGTCTCAGACCTGGAAAGAGAGCTATACAATGCAAAGTGAAAAGATAGATAGACTCGATCGCATTGCTGTGACCAGTGATGTGCTCGCCTGTCCGGTTTGTCAGGAAGCGCTGACCAGTCTTGCTCAGACATATCTCTGTCCGCGCGGACACGCGTTTGATCTTGCCAGACAGGGATATCTCAATCTATTGTTGGCACAGCAGAAAAAATCCAGAGAGCCAGGCGACAGCAAAGAGATGATCGCCTCGCGCATGTACTTTCTCGACCAGGGCTACTATCGACCTCTCTCAGAGCAGGTCAATCAAACAGCGCTGGCCTGTCTGAGCGAGCACGAGCACCTCACTCTCCTCGATGCCGGGTGCGGCGAGGGCTATTACCTGACGCGCTTGCGCGAAGCGTTTACCGCAGCGCGGCAGTCTGAGTTGCGCTACGTGGGGGTAGACATATCCAGAGCCGCCATCCAGCGAGCCGCCCAGCGGAGCAAGGCGATCACCTGGCTGGTCGCCAGCGTCGTCGCGCTCCCCCTCAGGGAATCCTCGTGTACGCTGCTCCTCAGCATCTTTGCGCCGAGCAACTTTGCCGAATTTGCCCGCGTGCTAGCCCCGTGCGGAGAGCTTATCCTCGTCACGCCGGGTCCGACCCACCTCTACGAGCTGCGCGAACTCCTGTACACAGACATCGTCGAGCATACCCAGGAAGACCTCCTCGCACGTGCCAGTCCAGCCTTCGAGACCATCCGCACCGAGCGCGTTGTCTTTGACCTGCAACTCGACACAGCCGCCGATATTATGAGCCTGTACCGTATGACGCCCTTTTTCTGGAAAAGCTCGCCGCCAGCTCACACACGCATCGAGCAGCTCACCGCTCTCAAAACGCACGCCGACATCTACGTCAGGACCCTACAAAAACGCCACCACGCGAGCAGTCCGCCCCAGGCAGACATCCAGGCTCAACATGCATAGTCGCGCTTGTCTTCTCGCGTTAGAAGAGTACGAAATCGCCAGGAACTGTCCCTTTTTCTGTTTCAGGTGTCATGTGCAAGTTGCAGAGATAGTCCTGGTCAACCTGGACAGATTGTATGTATGCGTGGTACTTTCTTTTTGTAGTTTTCTAACGCCATATATGTAGGAGGTTCTATGTCAGTCCTTTCTGAAGAGATTCGCGCTTTTCTGAACGAGCAACGCTTTGCTGTTCTTGCGACCCTCAACGCAGACGGCAGTGCTCAGCAAACGACCATGTGGTACTTGCTGGAAAGTGAGAGCGATACCATTCTCATGAACACCCAGGTTGGACGTGTGAAAGAGCGCAACCTGCGGCGCGACCCTCGCGTCTCTCTCTGTTTTGAGGACGGCTATCGCTACCTGACCATCAGCGGCACTGTCGAGTTGAACGATGATCAGACCAGCAGCCGGCAGGATATTTACCGTCTGGCTCTGCGCTATTCTGGCGACGAGAAAGTCGCCACTGAGCAGGCAAGCGAGTATACGAAGTCGCAACGCGTGACGCTGCGGTTGAAGCCTGAGCGTATTCTCTCCAATCTGTGACCTGAAGAGGGACGCATGCATCTAGAGCGTACTGGATAGATTGCGTACATGCCTCTCTGCTAGCTTTTCTTTAAGGGAAGAGCTAGCAGGAGATGGTCTTTTCCTGGCGTATTCGGTTTAGCGGGCAAGCTATCCTTGTTCTAGCTCCTTGTCGAGAGGGTCTGTGCTTCGTTTCCTGTAGAAGGTGGATATTGGCGAGAAAAGAACCCAAAGAAACGCGAAAAACATTCCAATACTTGAGAGCAGGACGGTTGGAAGAAGTCCAATAGCTTCACCAACCGCACCTCCCAAAAAGGCACCAATCGGCAAGGTGCTACAGATAAGAAAGCGCATACTGGCATTCAGACGTCCTTGGAGATGTCCAGGAAGAAGACGTTGGCGAAAGCTTATCTGAGTGATATTGAACACGACCAACGCCAAACTCTGTATAAACCAGCTCAACATAAGGAATGGAATAGCTCCCATTGTTGAGGCATGTGCTAATGGAAGGAGGAGACCCCCTATTCCATAGAAGAGTGCAGACCATATGATCGATGGACCAACCCCAAATCGGTCAACAATTTGTTTGGTCAGAAGAGATCCCATCAATGCACCAATACTTCCCATCGAGAGAATGACACCATAGATGATGGGTTCTACTTTGAGATCATGAAGCACATAGAGAACAGCGATGCTTAGAAATGCGCTATTGAAGAGGTTGATGGTTCCATTGCATGCTGCAATTGCCCAGAGGACACGATGTTGGAAAACTGTCTTCAACCCCTCACTGATCTTTTTAAAGACAGCCCACTCCGTTTCATAATGCTCTTTTCTTGGTTCCGGTTTCCTAATCCTCCAAAGAAAGAGCGCAGCAATTAGGAATGAGCAGGCATCAATCAGTATGGCAAAGGGAGCCGTAAGCCACTGAACAATCAAACCAGCAAGTCCAGGACCAACGATTTGAGCAAATGAGTGGCTTGTCTCTAGTTTTCCATTTCCTTCAAGCAGGTGCTCGTGCTCTACTAATGAGGGGAGATAGGCTTGATATGCAACTTCAAAAAAGACGGACAGGCATCCACTGAGAAAGGCAATGCCGTAGAGATATTCCAGACGTAACAGATGAAGAAAAGCTATGAATGGAATGCTCCCGACACTCACCGTTAGCCCAAGACATGTACCTATCAGCACAGGTCAGCGTGGAAACCTATCAATGACTACACCCGCAAACAGAGTTAAAAACATCAGAGGAGCAAAAGCTAAAAACGAGAGAATTCCCATTTGAAGCGGTGTGGCATGCAGTGTAATCGCTGCTGTCATGGGAAGGGCAAATGCGGTTACTTGTGAGCCAATTGAATTGATGGTTTCCCCAGCCCAGAATTTGAGAAAATCCTTATGGTGCCATAATCCTTGTGGCGAAAAAAAGTTCACAGAAAACTCCTTGAAAAAATGGAAAGAGCCATGAAGTGAATGTGGTCACATCACGGCTTTCGCATACAAAAACCGTGGTTGAGGCAAATGTCACCCACGGCATCGTTTTTCTCAAGGTATTTTTCTCAAAAGCTTTCAAAAAAAGGCAGAATGCGGCCGTGGGCAACGACACAGTTATCGAGCAGACATGGTGTGCCATGTTTCCACAGAGTTGAATGGTCTGTGGTTTGTGTCATACGACCCAGGGTACTTCTCCTTTTGTGCTGTTTTGTTTTTTGTAAGGGGGAAAATGTGCTTTTAGAGCGTAACATACATTTTATGGCTTTGTCAATGGTCTTACATGCATGTCAGGGTTATGCAATGCTCCGCACGCCAGAGACTTGCGACCCCCGCCCCAGGGTTTTGGGATCGTGTTGCGAACGTGGGGCCGCGGCCCCACGTTCGCAACACGATCCGTTGTTCAGGGGGAGGGGCCACACGCCGAGCATGAAACAGCCCTGATGCATATGCCGAAGGTGCAGGAAGGTCTGGGCTTCGCCACTGTGAAGCGTTCAGAGAAAAACCTACCTGTGTTAGAGCCTCTTTTCCACCTTCAAACCACTTGTCTTTTGTCTTATTTTATGGGATCAGTAGACTTTACATGCGCCTGGAAGCCTGGACGGCTTAGCTGGCATGGTAAACGTTCTGGTACACTCAGGCGCAAAAGCGATAGAGCGACTCCCGCGTAGCCAATCATATAATCTGGTGTGAATACGTCTGGTTGTTCCGAGGGAAAGACAACGTGTTCCTGCTGTATCGTTCCGAATGTTTCCAGCAATTGCCCGAGGGAGTTGGCGTCGGCGAGATACGTGGAATCTGCGGTCGCCTGGTACATATCGAGCAGAAACTCGATGCTGCCAGAAAGCCCATGACACTGGGTCGGGTTGAGCCAGCGCGTGCCACGAGCTGTCGTTCGTGCGGCTCTGAGGGCGAGGTCGCGTGCTCCTGGAAAGAAATCGTGCCGGGACAGATGCAGAAAGAAGCGACCGATCCCGGTAGCTCCATGACACCAGAATGCTGCCGACGAGGGACCACCTTCAACATTAGGCCAGCAGAGACCGCTTTGATCGTTGAGCGCGGGTTGAGCCAGTCGCGTGAGCCATCGTCCGGCCCCCAGAACGAACGGAAGCAGTCGCTCATCGCCAGTGACCTCAAAAAGATCAAGCAGAGTATCAGCGATGCCAGCCGCGCCGTGGGCATAGCCAGCATAGGTTTGCCCACTAAGCCTCCCGCATCCGGCGGGAATCGTCCAATACACTTCCTGTCTCTCGTTTATGCTGGCTACTTGCTGGAGATACATACTACAGGTAAGAGCGGCCTGTAGGTGCTCTTCTGCGGCCAATTCATCCCAGAGCAACAGATAAAAACGGAGACGCCCTGCGACGCCGTTAAACAAATCTGGCGAGAGAGAGGGCAGCGACAAGATCTGTTGTCCACACACACTCGCAGCGGTGAGCAGGGAGTCATCGTGGAGTACCTGTCCTGCACGCAGCAGCGCTGCTCCGACGCCTGCTTTGCCTACATACAGTCCAGGAAGCTCGTGTGGTCCGAGTGCAGGTGCGCTTTTCAGCCATTGCGCCCCTCTTGCCAGAGTTGTCCGGCCTTGAGGGTCGCCCAGTTCTGAGACCAGTTCTGCCAGGGCGAGCACCGTTCCCGCGTTTCCCGCGTGGAGGTCGCGGGTCGCCAGTTCGTAGACAAGGGGATGGAAGCTTTTCCAGAACAGCCCGTTATGGTTTGCGGGTTCCTCGGCGACAGAGCAGAGTGTAGTAAGCAACTGGCTGGCGAGCAAGCGGTACTGCTTTTTCCTCTCGTCCATCTGGTTGGATCTGTTCACAGGTTCGTCTTGCGCCGCAATGGACGCAGATGCGCGTTCATGAGTGGTAGCAACGAGGGCGGATCTCAGGTCTGCCGCTGAGGGATAGCGCTGCGCAGCCTCTTCTGCCAAACAGCGGAGCATAATCGTTTTCAGGGCAGGGTTCATGGTGGGACAAAGCAATGTGAGATTTCGTTCAAAGAGAGGGTGCTGCCTCATGGTTGGTTGCGGCTCTACTCCCGTGGTAAGCAAGTAAAACAGTGCTCCAAGACTATAAATATCGTCGGTCACCTGTAATCCATGTCCGCGTGCCTGTTGTGGAGACATATATCCGGGAGTGCCGTTACCTGGATGGCCTATACCCGCTGTCGATCCAAAATCGATAAGTTTTAGCTGGCCAGTAGAGGTGATGACAGTATTTGTTGGCTTTATATCCGCGTAGATGGTGCCTTGCCTGTGCATCTTCTCAAGAAGGATAGCTAATTCCTGGCCCCAGACAATGACCTGTTGAGAAGCAATCGTGCGGCCTTGACTGCCCAGTCGGTTTGCGTACTCCTTGAGCGTTTCTCCTGCGAGATCTTCCATAACCAGGAAAAGAGCGGAGTCGTGTTCTACGAGGTCATAGAAGTCAGGGATACGCGGGTCGGGGGCCAGACTGGTGAGCACGCTGGCCTCGCGCTGAAGCCGTTCACGGCAGGATCGGCCTGCCGAACCGTTTTGTCCACCGTAACCTGGTCCTTTCAGCACGCATGTGCGCCCTACTTCGAGGTCGATTCCAAGATAGACGATATGGTGGAGCGAGGCGGCGAGAATGGCTCCAAGCAGGTACCGGTTTGCAATGAGACGCCGAGGTTCTGGCAGAGTCTCGGCTATGCCAGCGTGCTCAAACGGATCTACGGCCCAATCCGGCGCGGTATAGCGCGTCAGACGTTGATCGGGTAGTAATTCGTTCTGAGGCGAGTATATGGCTGGTACAATCGTACCATCGGGTTGTTGCAGAAGGGATGTCCCGCTAAAGCTTCCATAGCGATAATAAAGTAAACTGCCAGGACGCAGTGGATGATCGGAGGGGATAGTGGGGCCGTCCAGTTCACGTGTCGCGAGGTCCAGCTTTGTCGCCAGTTGGACCGCAGCCTCATCATTTTCTGGATAGATTGTCATAAATTTGCCCACCTGGCTACTTCCCCCCAGGCCCTGATTGAAGAAGGCCAGGCTCGACAGTGACGCTGCAACTTTGAAATCGTTTGCTTCTGTTAGCAGGATCGGCAGCACCCGACGTATCACTGTTTCAGCGGAGGAGACATTGGCTGAAACATGGAGCTTCCAGCCCTGCCGAGGTCGTGTGCTGGAGGTGCAATGAAAAAAAATCCATCGTCGCGAGGGATCGCTACTCTGTTTCACCTGCCAGTCTCTCTCTGGCATCGCGGCAGAAACGTTCATCTCCAGGATAGCGCGTACCAGTGGATCGGTCCCCTCCGGCTCCACAGGTGGACCGGTCCATAGGACCACCATGATTGTTTTCCCTTTGTTCGTGAACATTTCCCCGGTGTTACAGGGAACCTGAACTGCACAGATCGCCACGTTGACGGGATCGGCTTTTTCCTGATGGTGTACCAGGCTGGCCGATCCTTGCAACGAGTAGCGCCTGTTGGATAGGAGCAAAGGCTAGCAACGAGATAACCTATCTTGCACACACGCTATATCAGTCATTCTGTTCTCTCGCAGAGCAAGAATGCCATCGATACGCCGCTGTAGCTGCTCGTGTAATCCCGGTTGCAGCTTCTGTAACTTCTCTGCTGCATCTTTCAAAACGTCCAGATCCAGCCAGGCAGCTTGTCGTAGGATATGCAAGTAGCACACTGCTGCACTACGCTGCTTCCCAGCCTTGAGATAGGCCTGTGCCAGAGAAAGCCTGGCCCTGAGTATCAACGCTGTACGTTTCATCTCACTCTGATGAATAGCCTTTGTAAGCCGAAAGAGCAACGCTTCAAATGTCTGGATTGCCTCTTCATTGCGATTAACCAGGAGAAGAGCATCCCCCAGTCTCTGTGCTGCTCGTAGCTCGTTTCTCTCTCCTTTCCTCGGTTCTGCCCAACGTTTCAGCTTCTCAGGCATGTGCAAGACAATGGTAAGCGCCTCTAAATACTGGGCAATAGCAGCCTCTGTATCCCCAAGAAGATGGAGAAAGACATCGCCGAGGTTAACTCTCAGATGGATCTGAAAATAGTTACCCGTAGCAACTTGTTTTATCTCTGCAATCGCCTGCTCTTCACACAGACGCGCTTTCTCGCCCTGCTTGCGCTTATGGGCGATGAGTGCTTCGCCGTTTGCAATATTGGCTAAATTTATTCTATATACCGCACTATGGACCTCTCCTGTGTTATATTTGTGCTGTATGGACTCGCGGCTTCGCTGGAAACAATCTTCTGCGTAGGGCCAGACCTCTGGTTGAGTCATTACTGCGAATTCGTCACCCAGTGTATACCAGAAGACCGCATCCGCTTTCGTATCAAGGTCTCTGGCAGAATCACTCCGCTGGTTTTGGTAGACTTGTATCTTACGGTCGCGGTCCATATGGAGAAGCACTAGCAGATAATTAGTATATGCTATTCTGGCTAACAGAGCATCATCTCGCTTCTCTGCCACCTGCTGGAGTTGTTCAAGGTATCTGGCCACATTCTCGGGCTTCAGGAATGCAACTTCCAGGATCTCCCATGAATACCTGGATAACATCAGATCCAGATCTCCCGTTTCAGAGGCAATAGCGAGCAGGGGATAGCCAGTATGATTCGGCAGATAGTGCAAGATTCTTTGCGCAAGCTGGCACTTCCTCTCCTGGCTCAGAGTGAAATAAAGGTGCTCTGCCATCTCTGCCACTGCTTGATGCGCGTAGCAGAACCATTTTTCTGCTCCCACATATCTTGGAGTAATCCATCTACAGCCGAGATCCTCTTCATACGACTGTCCTACAATGTTCAGCCACTCGCTCTCGCGTATCTTTCCCCCGCAGAGGTAGAGCAGAGAGAGTAGTTCTTCTATTATCGGCTCTAACGGCTTCGAGTGAGACAATTGATGCTCATGGAGAAAGATGATAATGGGTATATGGCTTAAAATGGATGATTGTAATAGGAGAGTAGTGAACGCTTTGTCATTTGGCGATGGTGGTGTTATGTGCTCCATTACAACAAAATGGAGCACATCAGAATCTTGAAGGACACTCTGCTCTAGCTCTTTGACCACGCGTTCTTGCACAATGAGATCCTGGGGAAACTTCTTTGTGATCACGTGGTAGGTCTCGAGTGGTTCAGGCATACAGACTTTTTCGACTGAGGGAGCATAACAGGGTACACAAAAGCACTCGCTCCCGGTAGTGAGAAAATATCTCCAGGTAGCTTGTAGAGAAGCGATATCCTCCAGTACCGACTGCACCTGGACGGCTGTCTCTGCGGCAGGTCCATGCACGACAAACACATCTGCGGAACATTGCCCGCTACGCAAAGCATATCTGAAATCACTCCATGCTTTATCTACGATCTGTATATCTTTCATCATAGACTCCTTTCTGCTCTCCAAATTCTCTCAGTCTGACCTATGAACGGGCCTTGCGGGGTTGATTGAAGCAAGGTGCAGCAAGCAAGAGCACTGAGGGGACGTTGTCAGGTTCGGCTTGGCGGAGCAATTGATAACCGATCCCTGCCAGCCCGTTCATCAAACCTGGTGTCTCCACATTGAGGGGCGTACCAGTGACCCATCCGTAAGCATCGATACTTTCAAGCAGCATAGCTGTTATGCGCTCCAATGTTTCCTGATAACCAGGAGTTTGCAATACCTGGGTCGCAGCCAGTAAGGTTTCCAGATTACCAAAATCGCCGTACCCCAACGAGTGATTGGGACCATAAACGTAATGGTCATAGCCAAAGCCCAGGGAGATCGTCGTTTGCAGAGCAGTAGAGATCTCCTGGCGGATGGCTGGCTCATCAATGAACTGGAGTGCGGCGATCCGCCCCAGGCCGAGTCCTGGTGCTCCATACCCCCACGTCATCCTGAAAGCAGGCTGAGGTACCTGCTCTTTAGAAAGCACTGGCCAGTTCTGTTGTTCCGCAGAGAAAAGGCTTCGCTCGTAGGCGAAAGCTGCAAGAGCTGCCTGGCGGAAACGAGTCTCGCCACTAAGAGCCGCGAGCTTCAGCATGCTGTAGGCGATCCCAGCCGCTCCATGTGAGAAACCAGCCAGAGGTCGGTACTGTGGTACAGTCTGCCAACCAATGCCCTGTTCCAGGGACTGCGCATGGGCTAACAGGTGCTCGCCACAGCGTAGAGCTACCTGTAACAGATGCTCGGAGGGAAATACCGTATAGAGCGAGAGCAGGGAGAGAATAGCACCTGCGGACCCGGAGAGGATATCGAACTTTGCATCGGCCTTGATGCGCTCCGTCAGTAACTCAGTGACATTCATTGCCTCTTCAAACAGGCCCGGCTCATTCCAGAGTTTTCCCAGATGAGAAAACAGATACACAACCGATCCCAGGCCGAGAAAACCGCCAATCTCCATAGGACGGGTCTGTGCTTGCTGCCACGTCAGATCATAGCGAAGCGTGATGAGGGCCGAGCGAGCGGCAGCAGTGTAGCGCTGCTCGCCTGTAACATGGCCAAGATAGGCTAGAAAGAGCGCGATGCCCGCATTGCCATGATAGAGGCTCGTATCTGCTGGTTGCAGTTCCCACCCATATTCCTTCGTCTCAGTAATCCCAAACCAGCCAAGCGCGTCGCCACGCTGAACGGCCAGTTTGCAGAGATGGTCGCCAACGGCAACAGCAGCCTGGATCAGCCGCTCATAGGTGACTGGACGCTCTGATGGTTGGAGGATCATTTTCTTTGCGGTCTTGGGTCTGTCCACTGCTGAGAAGCTGGTAAAAGCGGCCTGAATCATCCAACTCTGGCGGACCAGATCCTCCTCATTCAGACATTCCAGGCGTTGACGCACAATATCCAGACTGGACTCGGCGAAAAAATTGGTGATCCGTTGACCCTGACTGGTCAAAAGATCTCGACTCTCGGGTGTGGTGGTAAACAGTGGGATATCACCCTGCTGTAAATCTGCGCGTTCGGCAGCAACGAGTCTGGCGAGATAGGAACGATCTTTGACAGCGAACCAGAGCCGGTCAAAGGTACGCTCACGTTGGAGAGCATCGCGCAGCACGTTGGGGTGGAAGCTCTCGAAAAGCAGCCATTTGTACACTTTTGTGTTCCGTGGGATACAACGCACTTCATCCCGAGCAAAGCGTGGAAGAAGCTCGCGACACAGATCCTCACGATGTGCTATCAGAAGCTGGTAGGTACTCGTAAATCCCTGAATGAACTGCTCACAGTAATCGAGAACCTGTATTTCATGGCCGTTGAGGGTAGGGCGATTCTGCTGACCCTCTGACAGGACACGTCTATGTGTCAACTGCATCTCATCTGTTCCCGCGTTTTCCCAATAAGGAACCATAGAGGGGCTGACCTGCCCTGCCTCTCCACCCAGACCGCTAACATCGACGCCCTCAAATTCATCCTTAGCCCACAGGCGTAGAGGCAGCAGACCAATATGGAGTACAGAACTGCCAAATGCCCTGTGAGTGGGATGCTCAGAGAGGGGGGAGTCCGACGTTATGATGTGTGGATGAAAAAGTGCTTCCAGATCCACAAACATAGGGTGTTCACCAGCCGCTATCACATTCTCATAGTGCATGTCAGTGGCTTCCAACGCATAGAGCAAGGCGAGGTAGCTACCCTGGCGTTCGTAGAAACGTTCTACCTCTTCTCGCGCATGGCAGGGAGCAAGTTCGATGAACTCCATCCAGCCATATGCGCCCCGGTCAAGCAACTTGAGAGGACGCAGTGGAGGCTGTTGTCCGTGGCCATTGAGCCAGGTAAGCATCTCTTGAAAATGCTGATCAATAGCCAGAGATTTGGGTTTGTAAACGAGCTTCAGACCAGAGGCAAATTCTAGAATATTGACGCTGCGTCCGCCGCGATGCAGGTCGCCTGCTTCTGCGCTCACTTTGATGAGTGGCCCCGGATCGCTCTGTGGGGCAAAAGTTGTGTGAATGACGGGCCAGTCCACTGCCAACCGCTGCGCCAGCTCCAGACTGACATCAACCCAGTGCTCGATGCTCACGACCAGTTGGCGAGCCAGGACACAATATTCTTCGAGCAACACACGTAGCACATCGGGATCGTTCAGACGCTCTATATAGCTCTCAAAACGCTCCTGTGGTGTCTCGCCCGTCAGGTGCCTGCGCAACTTGGCGACGTGCATCTCCAGAACAAGGGTGCGACCCACTTTAGGGAGGAGCAGTTCGGGGAGGTGTGCGACAAAGAGGGTATGGAGAGACTGCGCATCAAACGGGGGACAGTTCCACTGCTGACTAGATTGTTGTATACCCGCTTGTAAGCAAGTGATGCCCCATTGGAGGAGAGGACGAAATGGCTGGAGCAGAGCCAGAGGACCCTTCTGATCGTTGCTTGGAGGAAGATCAGCAAACGGATCATCCTCAATCGAGAGGTCGGAAGCAGCACGGACATACGCCCGACCCAGCGTGACCAACCATTCTGGTGCCTCAGCCAGACGAGCCTGCAAGACCTCATCGGACTCGGCCAGCAGTTCCAGCAGTTCTTCTTCAGCGATCCCATCTATTGCCAGGCGTTGCGCAAAGTGAGAGTGACTGTCGAAAGGGGTCTGCTGTTTCCAGGCGTACAAACGGCGCTGGGCCTTCTGGAGCAACTCGGCGTCAGGCGTGGGAAATCTCCCTGAATATCCAGCGCGAGTAGCAATGCGCTCTGGCAGCGTCAGCGCCCGATACCAGTCAGGAGCATCCCACGATGGCAAAGCTGTTGGAGCAGGGAGCGAGGCATGTGTATTCATATCTGGTATTGTCCTTCATCTGTGCTACTCGTGTAAGATCAGGACCAATCTTACATGAGTAGCATGGATTCATACGCTCTTTGCCTGCTACATGAGCAGATCTGCGCTAAGGTGAAGAGCTAGCAGGAGTTACCATTACAGGTAAGGTGGCCGACTAAGCCGCCTTCTACTGCTTTCAGATCCTCGTCAGTGATTTCTTGCTCACCAACGGGATTGGCGGGCGTTTTACCATCCTGTTTCAGCTTGTCCTTGAGCTTCTTATCCTTGAGGAGCTGGTCGGCATCATCTTCATTGCTTTTCCAGGCATTAATAATCTCTTCAGTACTCACTATGAGTTCCTTTCTTTCGTCCTGCTGAACTATCAGGCACCCTTCTCTTTGTCTGCCAGGTGAGCAGATCTATGCTAAGGGTAAGAGCTAGCAGGAATTACCATTACAGGTAATATGCCCGACCAGGCCGCCTTCGACCGCTTCCAGATCCTCATCAGTGATTTCCCGCTCGCCAGCAGGATTGGCAGGAGTTTTGCCATCCTGTTTCAGCTTGTCCTTGAGCTTCTTATCCTTGAGGAGCTGGTCGGCATCATCTTCATTGCTTTTCCAGGCATTAATAATCTCTTCGGTACTCATGATGAGATCCTTTCTTTCACCCTGGTGAACTATCAGGCACCCTTCGCTGTTTTGGGCAGCAAGGATGACAAATGGACAACGATACATCTATGACAAGCGGCTCTGCACAGCCTCTCTACGCCCTGTTAATCTTCTCCTCAGGCCTTTCTGAGCAGAGATGTCTCAACAGGATCATCATCTATAAGATGTGTCAGCGCATCAGTCGCGTGTCTCCTGGTTATAAAGGTGCAGACCCATTGCTGGTTGTAGCAGAGATGCGAGCTACTTAACTGCTACGTGAGCAGATCTGTGCTAAGGGTAAGAGCTAGCAGGAGTTAACATTACAAGTAAGGGCTACTAGCTTTCCGCCTTCGACTGCTTTCAGTTCCTCATCAGTGATTTCTTGCTCGCCAGCAGGATTGGCAGGAGTTTTACCATCCTGTTTCAGCTTGTCCTTGAGCTTCTTATCCTTGAGAAGCTGGTCGGCATCATCCTCATTGTTTTTCCAGGCATTAATAATCTCTTCGACGCTCAAGATGGCCTTCCTTTCTTTAGCGTGACCGAATGGCTCTGGTATCCCTCCTATGGCATAGCCAGGATAACGACCTGACAACGAATATATAGAACCAGCCACTCTGCACAGCCTCTGTGCGCCCTGTTGACCTTCTCTGTGGAACTACAGATGTAATGGGATCGCCATCTGTAAGATGTGTCAGTGCCTCGGTCGCGTGTCTCCTGGTTATAAAGGTGCAGCACGGATAATCTCTTCAGAGTCCATAGTCGCTTCCTTACTTGCTTGCGCATGAACGAACAACGCTGGCGTCTTCACTCGTTTGGGAACAGCTCGTCAGGTGTGCCTGTAGGATGGTCATTTTGCTGTATCTCTCCGCTGGTTAGCTGACTCTGGATTAAACCTGCGTAGAAGCCTTCGTGGGCCAATAGTTCCTGGTGAGTGCCTTGTTCGACGATCTTGCCTCCATCGAGTGCCAGGATCAGGTCAGCATTGCGTATGGTACTCAGTCGATGAGCAATTATGATCTGCGTGCAAGCCAGTTCGCGCAGATTCTGCTCAACCAACCGCTCTGTTATGACATCCAGCGCACTGGTGGCCTCGTCGAGCAGCATCAATACTGGCCGGTTTGCCAGCGCACGTGCCAGAGCCAGCCGTTGGCGCTGCCCGCCTGAGAGTGCGCTGCCTCCCTCAGACACCATAGTTTCGTATTCCATCGGCATCTTCAAAATGTCATCGTGAATGGCTGCGGCTTTGGCTGCCCGAATAATACTCTCCATATTCATAGCCGGGTTATTAAGCGACATATTTTCACGGATCGAGCCACTAAAGATATTCGATGCCTGTGTCACCACCCCAAACTGGGAACGCACCATCTGATAGTCGAGCGTGCGCAGAGGAATATCATCGTAGAAAATCTCACCACTGGTCGGCAGGGAGAGGCCGAGCAAGAGATTGCCCAGTGTCGTCTTGCCAGAACCACTTCGTCCGACGATGGCCACTTTCTGGCCTGGTGTGATGCTTATGGAAATGTCGGCCAAAATCGGGGCAGAATGCGGATCGTATTGGAATTTCACCTGTTCCAGACGAATTGCACCCTGCAAACGGGGCGACTCCTGCACACGAAGCAGATCCTGCTCCGGCTCGGCCTCCATTACATCGGCAATACGTTCCAGATGCGAATGGACCAGTTGCAGGTTTTGTCCTGTGGTGACGAGCGAGGAGAGAGGAGTGAGAAACGCTGTTGCCAGTGAGACTAACGCCAGCATAGTTCCTATCTGGAGTGAGCCACTGAGCGCCAGATAGGTGCCGAAGACAAGCAGCAAGACGGGCGAGAAGGTCTGAAGCGTTGTCAATACGGTATTAATAAGCGATGAGACATAGGTACGACGCACAGAGGCATTCATCTGATCAAAGAAGAGGTTGCTCCAGCGCTGCAAGGCGCGATCCTCAGCTCCAGAAGCTTTTAAGGTCACCATGCCGATCAGGGCTTCAGCTGCATATCCCTGTGATTTGCCCTGTGCGATAAGTTCACGTGCGGCCAACTCGCGTACAGCGCGATTGGTAATGGTTAACAAGACAATCTGTAAACCGCCAATCAGCACAACCAGAAGGCCGAAGAGTGGTGAGACCGTGAACAGAATGACCAGGTAGACAAGCACAAAGGCACCATCCAGCACGGTCGAGACAAGTTGATTGCTGATCGTATCGCGGATGATAGTATTGCTTGAGAGACGAGCCAGGAGATCACCACTTGAGCGTTGCTGAAAAAAGCGAATCGGCAGAGCAAGCATTTGCTCAAAAAAGCCAAGCATCATCTGCGTATCGACTTTTGTCTGCAAGTAGAGCAGTACAGAGCTACGTAGCAGCATAGTGGTCAATTGGGCTACAAACAAAATGAGGAGTCCAAGAGCCAGGAGTGCCATCGCACCTTGCAGTTTGTCAGGAACTATAGTGTCAACAATCAGCACCGTCAGCACGGGTACAACCAGGCCGAAGAGTTGCAGCAGCAGTGAGGCACCCAGAACCTGTAACAGCGAGAACGGTGCTAACCTGGCGTAGTTGAGCGCGTAGTGCGCCAGATTGACCTGCTTTTTAGCGGCACTGCGATCAAAGTTGACTCCAGGTTCAAATGTCAGCACCACACCAGTAAAGCTATTATCAAACTCTTCGGCGGTCACACGTCGGCGTCCCACTGCTGGATCAACTAGATCAACATGGTGGGAAGTCCAGCGCTCAACGATAAGAAAGTGATTAAATCCCCAGTGTACAATCGCTGGCAACCTGACAAAACGAAAATCATTCTCTTGCAACGTGATGGCTCTCACGCGCAGACCGTAAGAACGAGCAGTCCTGACAATACTCAACGCAGAGAGTCCATCGCGACCCACTCCGCAGCGCTCGCGCACTTCTGAGACACTCGTTTTGCGGCCATAATAGCTCAAAATCATGGCCAGACTGGCCGCGCCGCATTCTACCGCTGTCATTTGGCGCAGGACAGGGACATGTCGTCTCTGCAAATGCAGCTTGAAAGATGGTAGTTTCAGTCTAGGAATTGACGGTGCTCGGAACGGCACCGACTCGGCGGATGCAGCAAACAAAAAGCCGACTACCTCCGCAGAATCATCGGTTGGGAGATCTGTGCTCATCGCATCCGCATCTGAATCGTCGAGCAGGTCTGTCGTCTGACGAACATGTTGCTGTTCACGATGCTCCATAAGCATGGATACTTCTGGCGATAGCTGTTGTTCGGAATGAGCCAGACCTGTGAACAAAGCGTTACGGCGCTTATCAGGCAATTCCTGAAGATTAGTATCGGGATCAAGGTGATACATCTACTAAGCTCCTGTTTATTGACCTATACCAGAAAGTAATGAGAGAACACGTTGGCTGCCAACTTGAACCTGGGCATGTATCAAGCTGTCAGCATACACTTGCACCGAGATACCCGGTCCCAGGCTAATGAGTACCACGACTGAAGGTTCAGCAACGACCTGAGCATAGGTTGCTCTGATCTCGCTGGGACTTTGCACGCCGGGTTCAACCGTCAAGAGTGTAGCAGTGAGCGGGGCATCCGTACCGATCTGTACCTGGACAGGCTGACCTGGCCGTACAAGACCTGAAGCAGTTGTAGGTAAGAAGAGAGCCGCAACAGCTCCTGAATAATTGCTAGGAGCCTGCTTCTGGTCCAAGATCACTCCTGATCCAGCAACGCTGGTTGGCACATGCGCTAGCCAGGCAAGCACAGTCGAAGCGAGCAGCAATCCTAAAAGAATCCACAAGAACAGGAAGACTGGAGGTGCCACAATGCGTGGCAAAATATCTCTCTCCTGACTTTGCATATAATATTTGAGCGCCTTGTTACGAAATATTCCTCGCTTTGACATCGCCATAGATTGCTCTCCTTGTCGATCCACCGCTGAGCGCCATGTTGTCCATCAAATCCACCTTCAGCGTCGAACCAAACGGCTCGTCTTTGCGCAAGGATCGTATACCCAACATCTGAATGTTGTTGTCTAAAATCCTGAATCGCATCTCACGTCTGAGTATAAGTTGAACTGAAAGGTGCTCACATCAGGTAAATTCTCTATTTCTTCGCGCTGCAAAATATATAGAGTAAATACCAGTGTATCGGAACCAGAACTATGAAATACACTCTTAAAGAGAAAGAACATGGCATCTCGATAGTATCTATGTCTATTAGAATAGAGATGAGCTTCGTGAAAATAAGCGCAGTAATTCTTGCAGGCATCTATCTGGAGAGAAAATCAATCTAGGAGTGAGATAAATGGATCAACATAGTTTGGAGCGGATACGTGATATCGCCCGTTCACTTGCCCTAAGAGTCCAGGATGACTCGAATTTTGCTGAACAGGTTCGAGATGACCCATACGCTGTACTGAAAGCTGCTGGTCTACCTGACGAGTTTGTTTCCGAGTTTTTGGAACAAACGCAGCTTTCAGAGATACAGGGTTATGGCTCACCATCGTGTGGCCTGACCGTTATTTTCTGAAGCAACGAGAATGCGATACGCCAGGGAGATCCAGGCTTATCCTTGCTGCTCGAAGCAGTCCAGCAGAACCTTTTTCGTCTCCAACGTCTGCGGGTGATGTGGTCCAAGACTTTGCTCGCGAATCGCGAGGGCTTGCTGGTAGAGTAAGAGCGCCTCTGTCATGCGGTGCTGCATCTGTTTGTGCCGTGCCAGATCATGCAGCGTTTCCGCGATATCTGGATGCAGTGGTCCCAGGTGTTGCTGGCGCAGCGAGAGCGTGCGTCGGTAGAGCGATTCCGCTTGATCGTGCTGACCCTGTTCGCGGTAGAGATTAGCGAGTCCATTGAGGGGATAGGCCAGTTGGAGATGCTCTGGCCCGAGCGCCTGCTCCCAGATGTGCCAGGCTCGTTTAAGCAAGGGTTCAGCCTGCTCATACTTGCCCTGCTCGTAGTAGAAATAGCCTGACCCATTGAGGACTTCGGCGACCAGAGGATGCTGCGGACCCAGTATCCGCTCCCCCTCCTGGGTAGCTCGCACAAGAAGCGGCTCAGCCTCAGCATAGCGAGTGTGTTTGGTCAGGTAGGTTGCTACATGACTCATCAGGGCAAGGGTCAGTTCTTGCTCGCTCTCCTGTTCGCTGCGGCTCAGACACACCAGAGCGTGAGAGAGCAACTGTTCACAGGTTCGCCAGTAGTCTGTTTGCATATCCTCATCGAAAGGAAACAACCGGGTCATAGTTCTGGTGACCCGACCAGCCCAGTTCTGTCGCTCGGCAAGGGAGAGTCGTTCTTTGAGCACCACTTGCCCCAGTCGATGGATGGAGAGCGTATGCATGCTGGCATCGCGTTGGATTAACGAATAGGAAAGCAGCACTTTGAGAGCTTCTTCAAAGGCCAGCCGATCCGAGGCCAGCGCCTCGAACGTTGTTCCAAGCGAGGACGCACCTTCCAGAAAAAACGCTTCGGGAATGGCTTCAGGAGCCAGAAACGCACAAGCTGTCAGAAGATCTGCCGCCGCAGCAGAGCGGTGTTCGACCCGTCCAAAGGCGAGCAAGAAGGTTCGGCTCACCGAGAGAGGATGATCCCTCGAAGCTTCGTGCTCATCCAGCAGACGCTGTGCTGTTGTCTGAAAGAGATACAGATAATCCGACAGACTGCACCGGGCCGCCTCGATATAGGCGCTTGCCTGCTCAAGAGCCAGGGGCAAGCCTCCCATCTGAGTAACGATCTGCTGTGCAGTTGCCATCTCCTGTCCCTCGACAGCTTGACGCTCCTTACCCTGGCGTAGACGATGCGCTCGAGCCAGCAGAAAGTCGCATCCTTCCTGCATGGTCATGGGAGCAAGTTCTATCCGTTGGGCCAGGGTTCCCAGGGTCTGGAGGCTTGTGGTGAGGAGCAGAGCGCCCCGGTCACTGGTGGGAAGAAAAGAGGGAAGCAGGGAGAGATCCTCCACGTTGTCGAAGATGAGCAGCCAGCCCAGGTGCTCATTGAACCAGCGCCGGACGGCAGCCACGACCTTGTTCTGATCTTCCTCAGCCTGTTCAGGCAGCGCAAGCAACCCTGCCAGGGCCACAAAGCTTGAGGTCAGCGACGCACGGGTTTCAGCCTCTACCCACAGGATCGCGTCATACTCATGACGAAAGCGGAAGGCGTATTCGATGGCCAGTTGCGTTTTTCCAATCCCACCCAGGCCGTGCAAGCTACACGCGCGGGTCAGGGTCGCCCTTGTCGGCTCATTGGCGAGTAATACATGTAAGTGTGTTAAGATCCGCTCACGTCCTGCAAAGAAGTGATTGCGTGAAAAGGGAACATTCCACAACGATGTATCTTCTGGCGAGACGGATGTGAGATCTGGCTTCTCTGAGACTAGACCCAATTCCTCGGTCTTTTTGCCAAAGAGAGCACAGAGCTTCTCACGAAAGTAAGGACTGGGCTGCTGGCTTCCTCGCTCCCAACGACTGACCGTGACTGGGGTGATTCCTAGAAGGTTTGCTAGATCTCGCTGACGCCAGTTGCGCTGAATCCGTTCCTGCCGCAGCCGACGATTGGGAGGAGGTGAATAAAGTGTATCCATGTCGTCCTTGCCTTTTTTCGATTTTATTCCCGACCTTGTAACAGCTCTGAGCGAGAGTCGTCACTATATAACAACGGAGCGGAAAGGAGTCAAAGCGAGCCGAATGGCAGCGATCTGGATGAGCGCTTCACTGCTCGATGGCAGGCCCTTTGCTTTTTTCTCCTGGCACATTTCATCGTTTTGGCATACTCTCAGAGAAAGGGTTGCCGTTTACGATCTGATAGAAAAAAGCGGGATCGTATCTTCTGTATCGCTCACGATAAGTATACGATATCTGACGATAAGTTTGTGATATCCGGCGATATTCTCTTACAAAAAGACTATGAGATACACTTGAACTAGTAGATCTATCCAGGACCTGCGAACAAACGCGAAGAGCATCTTGCTACAGCAATGACAGGAGACTTTTTTGAAGATACGCGCACCACTCTCTCCCTTATTGGGTAGAGATAAAGAACTCAAGTTAGCGAGGGAATTGCTTATGAGCCATGAGGTGCATCTGATAACCATCAAAGGTCCTGGCGGCGTGGGCAAAACGCATCTGGCTATGTTTGTAGCACAGAGCTTACAGGAAGCCTTCGCCGACGGGGTCTGCTGGGTATCTCTTGCCACTCTCAACAATCCTGAGCAGGTTATTTCAACTATCGCCGAAGCTCTGGGAGAGAAAGAAGTTGCAGCAAAAGCGCAATTGACAACTCTGTGTACTTTCCTGGGTGATAAAGAAGTGCTGATGGTACTAGATAACTGCGAGCATCTCCTGTCCGCTGCGCCCCTGCTGGCCGAATTACTTGAGCAGTGTGCGGGACTCACTGTCCTGGTTACGAGCAGGGTAGTCTTGCGCATACGAGGAGAGCATGTCTTATCCATCTTCCCGTTGCCACTACCTGATCTCACCTGGAATCTGGCTGAATTTGCTAGTAATCCTGCGGTGGCCCTCTTTAGCATGCGGGCGCGTGCTCTTGATCCGCGTTTCTGGCTAACTGAGACGAATGCAACGGCTATCGCAGAAATCTGCCGAAGACTCGATGGTCTGCCGTTGGCTATCGAGCTAGCAGCAGCGTACATGCAATTGCTCTCTCCGCAGCAGATGCTTGCTCGGCTCTCACAGCGCCTTGATATGTTTAAAGAAGGCCGCCGAGATCTCCCTGGTCGCCAGAGCACACTGCGCTCCTCCATTCAATGGAGCTATGATCTCCTCCCTGAGGATGTGCAACGCCTCTTCCGTCGTCTCTGTTTTTTCACAGGAGAGTGCAATCTCCTGGCTATCACTTCCATCTGTCAGATACTTGGAGACGATCCCCTTTCCGTTGAACGAGGCGTTGGTATTCTGCTGGACCACTCTTTGTTACAGCAAAGCGAGAGTGAAGATGGTGATCGACAGTTTGTCTTTCTAGAGACTGTCCGTGATTTTGGGCTAAAAGAGTTAATCGCCTCTGGTGAGCTAGAAGTGGTGTATCCTGCTTATGAGGAGTATTTTGCTCATTTGGTGGACCCATCGGGAGAGGTGCAACTCTACATGTTAGAACGAACGGATCTGGAGGATCACCCTCCCCAGCAGCTAGGAATCGGTGCCAGTTTACTCCCAAATAGATCTTCCTCCGCTCCTGATACCAGTACTAAAACCACCCAACTCGCATCTGCTTCCTCTAAATATCCATCGGGCCTGACAGAGCGGGAGGTTCAGGTCTTGCGTTTGATAGTTCAGGGATTGACGAATAAACAGATTGCGAAGGAGCTAGTTCTCAGTCCGCGCACTATCAATGTTCACGTGACCTCCATTTATAACAAGATAGGCGTGAACTCCCGCAGCGCTGCAACCCGTTTTGCATGCACCTACCTGTTTGACTTCAGACACATCCAGACAGAGCGCTAGTGTATTTACTCTACGTTCTCCCGTTTCTCTTCTAAAAAAGAAAGAGAAAGAAAGGAAATAGAGCGCTTATCTGATGTATACTGAGCTATTTCAGCTTATACTTTTGTTGGAAAAGCCATCAAACAAACTCTTTCTGGAACTCTAGAAAAAGCGTGGGAAGAGGAGAGGTGTGCCAGATCAGCCATAAGGAGGCTGTAGAATGTCAGAGTTGCCAACTGGGACTATCACGTTTCTATTCACTGACATCGAGGGAAGCACTGTCCGTTGGGAGCGCAATCCCGAAGAGATGAAGCTTGCCCTCGCGCGTCATGACGAGTTAATGCGTAGCTGCCTGGAGACCTGGGGAGGGGTGATCTTTAAAACAGTCGGTGACGCTTTTTATGCGGCATTCACGACGACAGGAAGTGCGGTTTCCGCAGCAGTAGCCGCCCAGAAGGCACTTTCTCATGAGACATGGTCCGCTGGCGTTGGACCTCTACGCGTGCGTATGGCAAGCTATACAGGAGAAGCCGAGCGCAGGGGCCAGGACTATTTTGGTCAATCGCTTAATCGTGTAGCACGCATTCTCTCGGCAGGGCATGGGGGTCAGATTCTCCTTTCACTTACAACAGCGGGGCTGGTGCGGGACACACTTCCTCCCGGTGTATCTTTACAGAATCTTGGTAAACACCGCCTCAAGGATATCCAGGCTCCTGAACAGATCTTTCAACTGGGCATAGAGGGTCTGCCGACAAATTTTCCCCCTCTTAAAACGCTGGATAGACACCCCAATAACCTGCCGACGCAGCTTACTCCATTTGTAGGGCGAGAAAAGGACATGCAGGCAATCAAGCTATTGTTACAGCGAGAAGATGTTCGGCTCGTAACATTGGTGGGTCCAGGAGGCATAGGTAAGACACGATTGGGCTTGCAGATTGCCGCTGATATCGCCGACGAATTTCCAGAGGGGATCTATTTTGTAGATCTTGCCACTACTTACGATAGCGATGGTGTGCTCTTTGCGTTGGCCCAGGCTGTTGCACTGCCGGGGGCCAGCAACCAGTCAAGCCTGGAGAGCGTCAAAGCCCATTTACAGGGAAATATCTTGCTCTTCATCGATAACTTTGAACAGGTCATAGAGGCAGCGCCTCTTATCCACGATATATTGGTGAGCTGTCAGCGTCTCAAGACGCTGGTGACAAGTCGTTCCGCACTACACCTTGGTGGGGAACGTAAATATCATCTGGTTCCACTGACTGTTCCTGATTATAAACATCTACCGAATCTTCTACAGTTGGCGCAGTATGAATCCGTAGCTTTATTTCTCGAACATGCCAGAGCATCACAACCAAACTTCCTTCTGAATGAGATAAATGCCGCAGCAATCGCAGAGATTTGCGCCCAGCTTGACGGATTACCCCTGGCAATCGAACTGGCGGCGGCTCGCGTCAACATCCTTCCTCCCCAAACAATGGTAAAGCGGTTGGGCCACAGTCTTCAGCTTTTGAAGGGAGGAAAACGTGACCAGACGGCACG
>DAOTTJ010000423.1:0-3553 GCA_034437695.1 Ktedonobacteraceae bacterium | reverse complement strand
AAAGATACAATTTCTAAATAGAACACTATAGTCTACGAACAACCTCAGGGATTGTTGTGTCTATTATACGCGAGTTTCGCACGCTGGTCTATCAGTGGCCGGTTGTTGGCCGGGTAAAAGCCATTCCGCTAGTATAAACACTTCGGGTAATCTCTAAGAAGAGAAGCCTGGGTGTGAGCTTTCTTTCTATTCTAACCAGTAGCAGCAAATCTCTCTTTTGCTGATGCAACACTCATATTTGCGCATCATTATGACCAACAGAGGAGAACCGCATGTCAAACAGTGAGGTCGCGCAGTTGCGCGAGCAAATTGAACTGGCTTGTGTAGCGGCGAGGAGAGGTCTGACAGATTTTGCAATCACGGCACGACACGATATCATTAATGCACATTTAGAAAAACTTGGAGAACAACTACACGACTACCAGCAACAGTTGGCCACCATTGTAGGGGAGGAAGAAGCCCTACACGTAGTCGCGAAAACCTACCTGGAGATTGTCGGGTGAAAGAGATATCGTTCATTCGATATTGGGTCCAAAATAATGAAATCTAAATGGATTCGCGCTGAATTTGGGCAGCACCTTGACAAAATCCTCTGGCGGGCAAGCTGGGCCGATCCCAATGCGCAACAGGCACTTGTCCATCAATATTTCTTTGAAGCCGCGGACATGGAAGCAGCGCATGCTAAGATCCTGGCGTGGGTCAATTTGCCGTCTCATCCGCTTCCCTTGAATGCACGGATCAGATATGAGGAGTGGCGATCGCCCGACCGGGCGGGGCGAGGTCTGCCGATCTGGAGGGTGACCTGGCAGGAGAATCAAGAGAAACATATGCTGTTTTTCTTCGAGCCGCATGATCTGGAAGGGGCTGTCAGGCGTGCTCAGAGCTGGTCACAATATAGAGCTGAGACCCTCGATCACTTTGAGACGCTGAGTCGACTCGATGGGTTACAGCTCTCTCAAGCGTGGTTTGATCCCGACGAGGGCAAGGCGATTTTTGCACATTAGATTTTCTCTTGCACATTCTTCCTCACCTCACCCAATAAAAAGCCTACGAGGGGCAACGACTTTGCGCATGCCTTGTTCTTTGTAGGCTTAAAGAGATTGTTTGCCTGAGGCAAGATCGATCAAAAACAGGGCTATGTAATGCTCCGCAAGCCAGAGGCTTGCGACCCCACGCTCGCAACCCGATCTTTTGTTCAGGGGGAGAGGCCACACGCCGAGAATTAAACAGTCCAGGATCAGAAAAAACTCGACTGTAAAGGAAGCTCTTTCATGATATACTGTAGGCAACAGCGATGCTACTACAGAGTTTTATCAAGAAGGCTCTCCAATTCCGATGAACGAAAAAATTCAGTCTGTGCTTAACTCGTTGCCTCACAAGCCGGGCATTTACCTTATGAAGGATGGCCAGGGGACGATTATCTATGTAGGTAAGGCCATCTCGTTATTCAATCGTGTTCGCTCCTATTTTCAGGAATCGACCGAGCATAGTCCCAAGAATCGCAGTATGGTTGCCAAGATCGAAGATATCGAGTTTCTGGTGGTAAAGAACGAGGTCGAGGCGCTGGTCCTGGAAAGCAATTATATCAAACAATATCGTCCTAAATATAATGTGCTGTTGCGCGACGATAAGAGCTATCCATACATCAAAGTGGCGTTGACGGAGGATTTTCCGCGTGTCTATCGGGTGCGTAATTTCCAGCGCGACGGCAATCGTTATTTTGGACCCTACACCAATTCGGGCGCGGTGGATGCTACGCTCGACCTGCTTAACAAACTCTTTGCGTTTCGCACCTGTCGCTACGATGCCAGCGCGTGGGCTGCGCCAGTGGGGAGCGAGGTGGCGGAGGGGTGGAAACCAAAGCTGCTGGCCCGACCCTGTACGCAGTATTATATCCACCGTTGTACTGCGCCCTGTGTGGCTTACACAAGTCGTGAAGAGTACAACACAGTTATTCGCCAGGTGATCCTCTTTTTGGAGGGCAAGCACGACGAAGTGGTAAAGAACCTGCAAACAAAGATGCAAGAGGCGGCAGAGAATCTGCAATTTGAAGAGGCGGCGCGGATACGCGACCGCATCAAGGCAGTCGAAAGCATTTTAGAGAAGCAGCGTATCATCTCAACGGAGGGACAGGACGACCAGGACGTAGTCGCGCTGGCCAGCCAGGACGACGAAACGTGTGCGCAGGTCTTTTTCTTTCGCAGTGGCAAGCTGGTCGGGCGCGAATTTTTCATCCTGCAAGGCACGCGTGAGAGCAGTCCAAACGAGATTATGCGCTCGTTTTTTCAGCAATTTTACGAGAGCGTGCCACACATCCCGGCTGAGATTCTGGTTGAGGTTGAACCTGAAGACCGCAGCACGCTTCAGATCTGGCTCAAGGAGAAGCGCGGCAGCGCGGTGACGATCAGCCAGCCCAGGCGGGGCGATAAAGTGCGCCTGGTTGAGATGGTCAAACAAAACGCCAGCGAGGTGCTGGAACAGCAGCGCATCAAATGGCTGAGCGATAGTCAGAAGACGCAGATGGCACTTGAAGAACTCCAGGAGGCGCTCAATCTAGCGGTGCCGCCGCAGCGTATCGAGTGCTACGATATCTCCAATACGCAGGGGACCAATTCGGTGGGCGCGATGGTGGTCTTTGAAGCTGGGCGACCAAAGAACAGCGAATATCGGCGTTTCAAGATCAAGACAGTCGAAGGGGCTAACGACTTCGCCAGTCACCAGGAGGTGCTACGCCGTCGCTTTCGTAAAGCAGCGGGCCAACAGGAAGCGGAACTCGCGATGGAGATCGATACGGTTCTCGATCAAGGTGAGTTATCTCCGACGGAGTCGGAGACAGGCGAAGCGAGCGAACAGAAGCAGGAACCGGCGCTGCAACATAGCTGGACATTGCCCAATCTGGTGATCATCGACGGTGGGCGAGGACAATTAAACGCCGCGTTGGAGGTGATGCGCGAGCTGCAACTGGAGATCCCGACGATCGGAGTAGCCAAAGAAGAAGGCTCGCACAGTAAACTGGCCACCGCCGAAGAGATCTACATCCCAGGCGCACCGGAACCGATTCTCTTGCCGCGCAGTTCACAGGGTCTATACCTGTTGCAACGCATCCGCGACGAGGCCCACCGCTTTGGTATCACCTATCACCGCAAACTGCGCTCGGACAAAACCTTTCAGTCGGTGCTGGATGAGATTCCAGGGATTGGTCCCAAGCGCAAAAAAGCTTTAATGCTGCACTTTGGCACCGTCAAAGCCATCGGCGCAGCCAGTCTTGAAGAGTTGAGCGCAGTTGAGGGAATGACCAGAGATGCGGCAGAAAAAGTCAAAGAACATATCTCGCACTCGCAGACGAGTCTGTAAGCAAATGCAGGTACTCTATGGAATAGGATGAATAGAGAGCAGCGTTGTAGATAGAGAAAGAGACTGAGGCGGCTGCGCGGAAAAGCGGCTCGCGTGACTGGCACTCTCAACACGTGATTGACAACCCGGCTATAGCACGCTACTATTATTGCATAAGGCGCGTCTGCACGTGCGCTAAATCCAGGCAGGCACATTGTCA
>DAOTTJ010000422.1:0-10372 GCA_034437695.1 Ktedonobacteraceae bacterium | reverse complement strand
AAAATCGAAAACATGGAATGCGTGGCACATCTTAACCGGTATTGCCCAAACATAACGTGACCGCAACCAGAGTGCTCTGCCAGGTAGCGCAATAACTCTGTATGGTATGAAGAGTGCTTCCGAACGAGAGGGAGTGACAGATCGATAATTGCCCGTGATAGCTGTGTTGTAAAGGTGGATGATAGTGGGGTTTGATGAGAGAAAGACTCAGCATGCCGGGTCGGCATTTGATGTAAATTCATCGTTGATTTGTATTGAAATGACCGGAGGGTCTGTTCAGGCACTCCAATTAGCCGCCAAGCGGATACGCCGCCTGTTGCGTACCTATGACAACGTTTTGCTTCAGGAGCATACCTGTGCGCTTCTTCTGCCGGCAACGCCCTTCTCGCGTGCTCAGGAGCTGGTTAAACGCGTTGCGCTGCTCCTGACCGATGTACCGTGTGCCATGCAAGTTTATCACGGCACGACGGCACTCTTAATTTTACAGCACCTCTACGAAGCTGGTGCCACCGTCCTTTCCTCCGAAGTATACGTTGAAATACCTTCCCTGGTCGGGAAGCCAGAGATACCAGTCGAGAAGAAAGAACACCAACCTCCTTCGTCCTCTGCGCTACCTTATCTGGCGTTTCTGGCTAACTATCCTTCGCCTCGTCTCCTGGACCTCTTTCCCTACGAGCTGGCCTGCCAGTATCACTGCGTTCCTCTGGGGAGTGAGCGCAATATGCTGACTCTGGCAACCTGTCAATGGTTAAACTATGAGGTGGTTATGCAGTTGCGCAGTGCCACACACCGTGGAATCTTCCAGGTTCGCTGCGAAATCTCTCTCATTGACGAAGTTTTGTGCTACTGGCGACGTTTGCAAGAGACACATGTAGTAGAGAGATTAGTGGTAAAAATGGGCGAGGCGTATAGCAATCCGAGGTAGTAGATTGGAGAGGAATATATGTCACGAGTCATACTTATTGGGGTTGGTGGACTAGATGCAGACCTCCTGCGCGTGTATGGACCTTCGCTGCCTAATATGCGTCGTCTGATGCTAGAATCGCCTTTTCTGGAGCTGCGTTCGACCATTCCGCCTGAACCTGTTCCCGCCTGGGCGAGCGTCTATACAGGTTTGAATCCAGCCAACCACGGGGTTCTGGCGAAGATGGACTGCCTGGAACGCACGTTTGCAACTGCCCAGACGTTTAAAGGCGAATTGCTCTGGGAAAAGGCCGCACGTGCCGGCAAACGCGTCTGCGTACTCAATCCGCTGCTGCGTGGCTCTGGCGCAGCCATTGCCGGGCTAAGTATCCCGTCGTCTGCCACACCGGATCAGCCAGGCTCACCCGACGCTTTCCCGGTCCTGCTAGATGAGCCACAGATCCCACTCACAAGCCAGCTCGCTGCCTTTTGCACTGCGCTGCACGAGCGCACCGAACAGCAGGCGAACCTGGCTTTACAGCACTTCGGACGCGAGCCGTGGGACCTGTTTTTTGCGCAGTTTGACGCGCTCGATCACGTTCAGCATTTTCTCTGGCGGTATAGCGATCCTGGCGATCCAATGTACCCCGGCCAGAACGAGCATGCCAGCCGTATCCTGAATTTCTATCGTCTCTTTGACCAGATAGTTGGACGCTTCCACGCCGCTATGACCTCAGACTGTATACTGGCGGTTGTGAGCAGTCATGGCCATGAGCGCCGCTGTACGTATCGTATGCACGTCAATGAGTGGCTGCGCGAACAGAATTTTCTTGCCCCTGAGGGCCAGGTCAGAGGGCTGACGCTGTTATCCAGGCGATCCCCGACACCTCTGGTCCTATTGCATACTTTCTACTCACGCCTGCTCCAGCGCTTCTCCCGGCTGAGGAAACGCAGCGCTCGCTTGCACGATGTCGACCAGAAAAACAGCATTGCCAGCATGGTGGAACTGGCCAGTACAACCAGTTCCTATGGTGGCATTGCGCTGAACCGCGAACTTATCGAGCACCGCCAGATGGACTACGAACAGGTCCGCGAGTCCATTCGATCCAACCTTGAGCAATTTTCATTTGAAGGTAAGTCGATTGTCAACTGGGCCAGAAGGCGCGAGGAATGCTATAAGGGCGAACAGATAGCTTGTTATCCCGACATTCTGTTTGAGCTACGCAGCGACTTTGGCGTTGGCAGAAGCATCTATCTACCGCTTATCATCCCTGACTCGACGCATCGTCTAATCTCAGGTGCACATAGCGAGCACGGAGTATTGTTGCTCGAAAATTGGTCTGACCGCATCGAGATGGCCGAGGATCTTCAGAACCCCTCGGTGATCGATGTCGCGCCAACGATTTTGCGTCTGCTGGATATCGAATGCACCATGCTCGATGGCCAACCATTGGTCCACCCGCGTGCCGTCAAGCAGTTAATCTAATGCGCAAGCCACGGACGTGGCCACAGCCAGGGCGGGAGACCAGGGATGAGTACTCTCCCCTGCTGGCTGAGGCAAGCAAGGGATGCCACAGGCTAGTCGTTGCCTTGTAGTGGAGGATCGGCACGAGCGTCCTTAGACTTGTAGTTGACTACACCCTTGATTTGCGAAGCGGAGATGCAAGGGGTGGTAGCGCCTTGACTGAAGTTTGGGGCGCAGTCCCAGCTTTCTCCCTCTTCTTCGCCGCCGCGGGCAGCAGAGCAAATGAAGAGTAACAGAATAGTAGTCAGGGGTAGGGAGATTGAAAAGTCAATGTACTTTATCCTCAAGATCTTTTGTTTCAGACGGTGTGGCCGCCTGGATTGCTAAAGATCCAACGATTTCTGGTGCCTCTCCAGGCTCTTCGATATCGGGGAACTGTTCAGGATGGCCACTTCGCCAGTCGGTCCACAGCGTAATCAGGGCGGCCTGGATCAGACCTGCGAGTGGTGAACCGAGGACTGCGCCCCAGATGCCAAAGAGTTCGGCTCCTGCCAGCAGGGCGAAAAGCGAGACTGCTGGATGGACTCCGATGGCCTTACCGACGAGACGCGGTGCCAGGATATCACCCTCCAGAACGTGGACAACTACAAAGTAGAGTAGGACAAAGAGGGCGATCAGCCAGCCTTTGCTCAAGGCCAGTAAGACACAGAGAACGCCGGAGAGGATGGTGCCGATGATTGGAATAAATTCCAGAATAAAGGCCACGACTCCCAGGAGGACGCCGTAAGGCACGCCGAGAAGGGTCATGCCGATGCCAACGAGCATTCCAACGGTCGAGGACATGATCAGTTGGCCGCGAATATAGCCGCCGATTACACGTTCAAGGGTATCGAGGAAGAAGTGAATGCGTTCGCGCTGCACCATTGGGGCGTTATTGCGCAGCCAGCCGATTGCTCGTGCTCCATCGATTACAAAGTAGATACTCAAGACCGCGACAATAATCGTATTTAGGATGAAGTCTGCGACGCCGCTCAGGAAAGGGAGTGCGCCTCCTACTATCCCGCTCAATTGCTGTTCAACGACCTGGCCCAGACCCTGGAGCTGGGCGGCACTTATGCCAAAGCGTTTAAAGAATTGCAGGATAGGGAGAAGACTTTGTTGTCCCTGAGGGGTCAGAAGGATCTGGATGCTGGCCACTAGACCAGAAACCTGACCGATGGTTGTGTTAATAATGGCATAGAATAAAAGGCTGATACCACCGAGCACAACCAGATAGACGATGACCACCGCCAGCAAGCGTGGCATAAAACGCTGTAAAAGCTTGACTGCTGGTGTCAGAGCGAAGGCCAGGAGGGCTGCCACAGTCACGACGAGGAGGGAACGGATAATATAACCGGCTCCCCAGACGACCAGTCCGGCCAGGACCAGCCACGCCAGAATTGCGATGGGAATATCGCGTCGTCGCGCCCAGAGTGTCGCATTCTGGGCATCGCGGTCTACGCGGCTACTACGATAACGATTGCTATTCATATAATGAGTTCATCCCGTTTTCTGCTAGAGGTTTCCAGCGCTTGAAAGTCACAATGCGCCTGCTTACATGAGAAGCGCGATACTTGCTGCTCTTTTGTTACTCACTTAAGTATACGGATGACGGATGTAAAATATTTCATTGTGGGGATGCAAAACTTGAGAGGAGAAAAGAGAGGTTGTTTCATACACCTCTCGTCTGGGCTGGAGTGCAGGGATTCGAACCCCAATTGGCCGATCCAGAGTCGGCAGTCCTACCGTTGAACGACACTCCAATGTTGTTCGTGGAGTGTATGATACAGTACTTTGTATTGGTTTGTCAACCCCCTTTTTTGCATTCTCAGGGTTTCTCAAAAGTCTTTTCTTCCCCACGCGCCACCCTAAAAGAACCTCTTTGGTGAGGACACCTCCATTTGCGCGGACTTTAGCAGAGGGACACCCTCTGCACTCCTGTTTTGCCTGTTTTGCCGGAGGCAAAACAGGCAAAACAATATAAAAAATGTATTGGGGACACCCCAAACCCCGGTTAAGGGCTGCTGCCCTTAACCATCCCGCTACGTCCGCGCGTATGGAGGACACCTCACACTCTGGTCAAGGGCTGCTGCCTCTGACAATCCCGTTGCCGGTGACTTTTGAGAAACCCTGTTTGCATTCTTCGGGGCTTTTCAGTTCTGCTCAAGCCTGCGGCTTGCGCCTCCATCCATAGGCATAAAGGTAGCAGAGAGGTGCTCTCTGCACTTCTGTTTTGCCGGAGGCAAAACAGAAGAAAAAGTTTGTTGGGGACACCCCAAACCTCAGCAAAGGGCTGCTGCCCTCTGCAATCCCGCTTCACTTCATGCCTATGCCTGCGGCTTGCGCCCGGCGCTCCTCGCTCGCCCGTCCTGGGGAGATGCGGGGCAAGCCCCGCCAGGCTGAAAACGCTTTGCTGCATGTGAAGGTTTTTGTTCA
This sequence comes from Ktedonobacteraceae bacterium, assembly GCA_034437695.1. GTDB lineage: Bacteria > Chloroflexota > Ktedonobacteria > Ktedonobacterales > Ktedonobacteraceae > Paraktedonobacter. Next base: position 5,529 of record DAOTTJ010000422.1, on the reverse strand, counting down.
TTGTGGGAGGTGTTTCTGGTTTTGGCTGGCAAAGAGCCAGCCGGTGTCGAAGATACGTAGGTTTTGTTCGGCGAAGGTTGGGAGGCGCAGTTTGATGGCTTCTTCCAGGAGTGGACGCGGCAAGATTTTGGTTGCGCCGCACAGGACGCCGAGCATGACCATGTTGACGCGGTTGCTCTGGTCCTGTGGGGGGAGGTCGCCGGGCAGTTGCTCTGGCACGAAGAGTGAACTGATTGCGTGTGTGGCCAGGGTGTGGAGGATTTCGGTCTGGCTAGGATAGGCACGGCCCGCTACACCGGCTGCGATTGGCATACGCTGGTAGGTGCTGACGAAGGCCTGTGCGCCGTGGCGGGCCATTGGTAAGGCTCGCAACACCTCGCTCATCTCCAGGGTTAAGAGGATGTCGGCCTCGCCGAGCGGGATGGTCGGGCTGCTGGCGGGTCCGAGGCGAAAATGGCAGACACCTGCGCCGCCCAGACGTGCCAGGCTGACGCGCGAGAGCACGCGCACCTCCAGATCGGCCATCTCTGCGGCCAGGGCCAGCATCTCCATCATGGTCAGTGCGCCCTGACCGCCAGTGCCGATAATGACTATATTGGTTGTTTCTCCGGCCATGCTTTTTAGTCCTGTATCATACGTTTGAAAACGACATTACTCGCAACTACAGCTTCTTCTACAGATATGGGTTTGATGGCGTCGAACGGGCAAGCCGCGACACAGAGGCCGCAGGCCACACAAGAAGCTGTGTCGATGTTCAAGTGGGGGCGTGTGCCTTCCAGCGAGAACAGGACTGAGGGACAGCCGACCTTGTGGTAGCAGGGGGTATCCGCGCAAGCGCCGCCTGCCTGGCAGCTCTGCTGGTCGATCTGGACCGGGCTGTCCTGGATCAGGAGGCCGGGAGTCGTACAAGGGGCTTCGGCGATGACCACCGAGACGCCGGGACGGGTGAGCGCCTCGCGTAGCGTGTTGGTCATCTCGGTGAGCTGGTAGGGGCTAAGTCGTCTGATGTATTCGACGCCGCAGCCACGGACGATCGTGGCGATATCGGCGCGTACGCTGGCTTCGCCCGTGGCACGGCGTCCACTGCCCGCGTCGGGTTGCATGCCGGTCATGGCGCTATTGCTATTATCGAGGATCAGCAATGTCAGGTTGACGCCTGCCTGGAGCGCGTTGAGAAGACCGGCAATGCCGTTGTGATAGAAGGTGCCGTCGCCCATCGCGGCCAGGATCGGGCGCTCGATGCCCGCCTGTTTGAGGCCTTGTGCGATGCCGATACTCGCTCCCATCGAGACCTCAGTCCAGCAGGTATCCAGGGGGGCATTCATGCCAATGATTGTGCAGCCGATATCGCCGGTTGTGATCACTTCGTCGGCTTGAAAGCCCAACTGCTCGATGGCCTGATTGAGCGCGTAGTAGCTCATGCGGTGTGGACAGCCGGGACAAAACTCAAGCGTGCGCGTCAGTGGGGGGAGCGTCTGGCTGGTCTGGCTGGTCTGCCTAGCTGGCAGTTGCGGCTGTGGAGCGTGGCTGAGCAGGAGATCGAGGGCCTGTGCGACCAGCTCGACCGTGTAGTCGCCGACGCGTGGCAGACCGTTCTGGCGTTTGCCGATGACCGTCGCTTTGTGGCCCAGCTCGGCGAGCGTGGCCAGAACCTCTGTCTCGATCAGTGGTTCCAGCTCTTCTAGTACAAGGACGCGCTTCAGACCGCTCAAGAAGCTGCGCAGGAGTTGCTGGGGGAGCGGATGAATCTGGCCGATTTTGAGAATAGCTATTTCACTGGCGAGCCTTGGCGAGCGCTTAATGAGTTCTTGCAGGTAGGTATAGCTGACGCCAGCGACTACAACGCCCAGGTGTTGATGTGGCGTCTTGCTGCTGGCGGGGATGAGTAGATTGGTAGCGGGCGTCTGTTCACAGAGTTGGCCAGCCAGCTCCAGGCGTTGGAGGGCGTCGGCGTGTTGCTCAAGGCACCACTGCGAGGTGGCTTTAGTAAATTTTTGCAGATTGCGGGCGAAGTGAGCGGGGACGCCTGCGGGTCGTGTATCGAGTCGACCGACCTTCATGGCGGTGATCGCATTGGCCACCGCAGTTGTGCTGAGGACCAAGACCGGCGCACCGGTTGTGGCCGAAAGCGTGAAGGCCAGATGGGTCAACTGATAGGCTTCTTCGGGACTGGCGGGCATCAACAGAGGGATGCTGGCCAGACGGGCGTAGGCGCGGGAGTCCTGCTCGACCATGCCGTAGTAGGTGCCTACATCGTCGACAGCGTAGATTACCAGTGCGCCATTGACGCCGCTGTGGGCGATTGAGAGCAAGGAATCGGCCATGACATTCATGCCTGACATCTTCATAGTAACGAGGCTGCGCTTGCCCGCCCAGGCTGCGCCCGCCGCGACCTCCAGGGCGACTTTCTCGTTGACGCTCCACTCTATAGTTAGCTGATAGGTGCGGGCCAGAGGGAGCAGAGCGGTAATAGTTTTTGTGCTGGGGTTGCCTGGATAGCCCGTGGCCACCTCTACGCCCGCTTCCAGAGCGGCGCGGGCCACCGCTTCATCGCCAGCAAGAAACAGACGTTTTCCAGGCGTAGTAAGAAAATTCAACTTGGTTTCTCCAGTACAGCAAAGGCACTTTTTATTGAAGAGTTATGAGCAGGTCTATACCATTTAGAATATACTCACAATGTAGAGACGAACAAGGGGGTAGGGAAGGAACGCATGGACCGGGTGAGTCCGGTGGTATAATGTTTGCTAAGGGGAATGTGGCCACGGCGAAGTTTTTTTGCCGGGATTTCCCTGAAAATTGCCTAAGAGAGGATAGACCGCATGCGCAGAAAAATCACAGTAGTTGGAGCAGGCTTTGTGGGCAGCACATTGGTCCAGCGGCTTGCCGAGCGCGACTATGCTGATATAGTAATGTTTGATATTGTGCCAAATATGCCTCAGGGCAAGGCTCTAGATATGTTAGAAGCCGGTCCGGTGATAGGCTATGATTCTTTGATTACTGGTACAAACGATTATACAGATACAGCCCATTCAGATATTGTAGTAATTACCTCGGGTTTTCCGCGTAAGCCTGGTATGTCGCGGGATGATCTGGTGAAGAAGAACCAGGAGATCATCACCCAGGTGACGCAGGAAGTGGTCAAGTATTCGCCTGAGACGATTATCATTATGGTGACCAATCCTCTGGATGCAATGGCTCAGTTGGCTTTACATATCAGTGGTTTTCCGCGTGAGCGTGTGATTGGGATGGCTGGTGTGCTGGATACTGCGCGTTTTCGGACATTTATCGCGCAGGAAGTTGGTGCTTCGGTGCGCGACGTGCAGGCGTATGTGCTGGGGGGTCATGGCGATACGATGGTGCCGCTGTCGCGGATGTGTACAGTGGCGGGTGTGCCGATTGCGCAGTTGATCTCATCTGAGCGCATCGAGCAGATTGTCCAGAGGACGCGTGATGGTGGGGCTGAGATTGTGAAATTGCTCGGCAATGGGAGCGCTTACTTTGCGCCTTCGGCCTCGGTATTGCAGATGATTGATTCCATTTTGTTGGATAAAAAGATGATCATGCCCTGTACAGTTGCGTTGCGGGGAGAATATGGAGTTAAGGATCTCTTTATCGGAGTGCCGGTCAAGCTTGGCGCGAAAGGTCTTGAGGAGATCATCGAGGTTGAGTTGACCGAGAGCGAACAGGTTGCGTTGCGCAGTTCGGCTGATGCAGTGAAAGAGCTAGTACGTGTCATGGGGATTTAGAGCGTGTGAGGACATTGCCTCGTGCCAGGAGCTTACTCCTCATCATCGTTGTCGGCGTCGGTGTGGGAGGTTTTTTTGTCGTCTGCGCCGGCAATGACGATGATAAATTCGCCTTTGAGCTTGTCCTGACTGACAATTTCCAGGAGAGTTGAGATTGTGCCGCGTTTGACCGATTCAAACATCTTAGTGAGTTCGTTGGCCAGGGCGGCTTCGCGGTCGCCCAGGACCGCGAGTGCGTCGTCCAGAAAGGCTTTCAGGCGGAAGGGGCTTTCGTAGAAGATGAGAGTGTGTGGTGCGTGCTGGTCGAGGGTGAGGAAGCGGCGGCGAGCGCCGGCTTTGCGCGGTGGGAAGCCGCGAAAAGTAAAGCTATGGACGGGCAGACCTGAGAGGACCAGGGCCATCACGAAGGCGGTCGGGCCTGGGAGCATGCTGATAGCGAGATCGGCCCGCAGAGCGCGGCGCACGAGCGTAAAGCCGGGGTCGGCGATGCCGGGTGTACCGGCATCGGTGACGAGAGCGATCGAGAGACCCTGCTTGAGGAGTTCTTCGATGCGCTGGCCTGCCTGCTCTTCGTTGTGCTCGTGAAAGGCGATCTGCGGCTTAGAGATCTCGAAGTGTTTGAGGAGCAGGCCGGTTCGGCGCGTGTCCTCACTGGCCACGTAATCGACCTCACGCAGGACTGTAAGCGCCCGCAGTGTGATGTCCTGAAGATTGCCAATTGGTGTAGCGACAAGATAGAGCATAAGAGTATCTTTCTTCTGGTTGTTTTTAGAGATGCTATGGAATAAGTTGCTTGCTCTGGGCGCGGGCTTCTGGCAGTTTGGCCAGGAGTTCGGCGCGTTTGACTTTGAGCGTATGGGTGCGTGGAAAATCCTCTTCGTGCCAGATCGTATAGCCGCGTATCTGCTGGTGCGAGGCCAGTTGTTTATTGGCGAGTTGGATCGCGGATTTGGCCTGGGAGTGATCTTCCATCAACAGGACAGCGTGTACAACGGGGTCCTGGTCTTTTTCGTTCAGTCCAATGACGACCGCGTCCTTAATGGCCGGATTGGCCAGCAGGATATTTTCAATATCTTCGGGATAGACATTCAGGCCGTTGGCCAGAACTATGAGGTTTTTCTTGCGCCCCTTGATATAAAGCAGACCCTGGGGGTCCTGATAGCCTAGATCGCCGCTATAGTACCAGCCGTCCTTAAAGGCGGCCGTTGTCGCCTCGGTATTCTGCCAGTAGCCCAGGGCCACATTGGGTCCTTTAATCAGAATCTCGCCGTCTTCCGCGATCTGCACCTGCTGACCGGGCAGCGCAAACCCAACCGACTCAGAGAGATGCTTATTGTAAGGCGTCACAGTGATGACCGGTGCGCATTCGGTCGCGCCATAGCCGTGTATGATGCGGAAGCCCATGTTTTCCCAGCTCGCAAAAAGGGTTGGCGAGAGGTATGCACCGCCGCTGATAAAAAACCTGAAATATCCCCCGAAGCGTTTATGGACCGACCTGAACAGGAGCTTACGCATCGAGAATGGCAGACGAGCGGCTATGCGTTGCAGCATAGTGAATGCCTGCTCTTTCTTCTGGCGGCGGACCTCGCGTTCGATGCCGCTGAGGAAGAGTTGCAGGGCCTGGGGGACGAGGACCATCAGCGTGATATGCTGTTCGCTCAAGAATTTGAGTAGAGTGGCGGGTGCCAATGAACGGGCGTAGAGGATGCTACAGCCGCGCGAAAGGACGGCGATATCGATAGTCGCTTCAAACATATGGCTGAGCGGAAGGATCGAAAGCGCC
>DAOTTJ010000421.1:0-43968 GCA_034437695.1 Ktedonobacteraceae bacterium | reverse complement strand
AGATGTACATGATGCCAACTCTGCCGATCCATCATGACTCCTGGTTCCGCAGGATTAGCGTTTGTCGAGCATGTGCCTGGCGATCAGAGCCGCCAGCCCAACACCAGCCGCCAGCATCAGCGGATGTGCAACGACGCGCTGGGCGATATCGGGTCGCTCTTGCTGCGCCCGCGCCATACCTCGGGCCAGAGAGGCTGGATCATTAGCGTTCACCCCATATTCGGGCGGAAACTGCTGCGCAATCTGCGCACGTTGGTCAACGGGCATCTGGGAAAAGTGCTGCTGAAAGACCTGCTGCTGCTCCTCGGGAGGTGCATTCTGGACAAACTGCTGCACATTCGTGGCGGCTTCGTTCGGATCAATGCCACTATAGTTCCCTGTCGTATATGCTTGAGCGTACTGCTGGTACATCTGTTGCTTGTTACGGTCAAAAGGCCACATATATCTACTCCTTATGCTACAACTACTTCACGCCAACTTGACGTTCTACCTATGTAGCACGTTTGCTCCAGAAGAAAAGGCGACTCAACTAGAGTAAGCCGCGTCCTCTCCACGTGTAGTTCCAGGATGACTGACATACCGTATGTTTTTCTGGCATAGCATGGGATAAGATGGCCTTTTCTCTCAATAAACTTGCTCTTGCGGAACGAAAGCAGTATAGTAATCATATGCGAGAGGCGCGAGCAAGGTGCTTCCCTCCACGCGTATCCACTGGCGAAAGTCATCTCGTGCTCTATCAAACGTCATAGACAAAGTGCTCCGCCTCGACGGCGAGCAGAAGGGGTCGTGTAAAGGGCGGCGTCCCATACTCCCCCTCCTTTACCTTGCGGCTTGCACGTTGACCGACGACTAGAGCGTTTTAATTAAAAGCTATCAGCAAAGAAAAGTAGCAGTATGAGTCGCAATCATGTACGCAATGGCTCGAATAACCGCAATAAGAAAGCAGCCGATCGCTACCGTGCGCTCCGCACCAGAGGCGGAGCCAGCACCGAGGATGCACGCCTGCTTGATCGCCACGACCAGCCATTACTCAACCCGAGTGAACCCGTCCCCAATGAGCAGGCACGGCGCGATAAACATGCCTTTGAACGAGCACAAAACTTCGATTTTACCATCACCGATCCCTGGCGCGTCTTGCGGATGATGAGCGAGTTCGTCAATGGTTTTGACGCACTGGCCCACATTCCCGCTTCAGTGGCGATCTTTGGTTCGGCCCGCACCAGACCGGACGAGCCAGCCTATATAGCTGCCACCGAAACAGCTCGTCTGCTGGCCCAGGCCGGCTTTGGCATCATTACTGGCGGCGGACCCGGCATCATGGAGGCGGGCAATAAGGGAGCGCAGGATGGGGGCAATCTTTCGATCGGTTGCAATATCGAGCTGCCCTTCGAGCAATCGGCGAACCCCTATCTCGATATCTCGGTCGATTTTAGCTATTTCTTCGTGCGTAAAACCATGTTCATCAAGTACTCCAACGCCTTTGTGATCTTTCCCGGCGGCTTCGGAACGATGGACGAGCTTTTTGAGGCGCTCACGCTGATCCAGACGCAGAAGGTCAGTCACTTTCCAATCATTCTCTACGACTCCAAATATTGGACCGGATTGGTCGACTGGATGCGCCAGACGATGCTCCCCGCTGGCAAGGTCTCAGCCGGTGATATGGATCTCTTGCGCATCTCCGACGATCCCGCCGAGATCTGCAAGATTGTGACACAGGCCTATCATCATAGCAACCATACCGACCAGGATGATCCCAACCGGGAAAAGTCTATCCGCTAGTATATGGCTCACTCACTTTGCAATCCGCGCTCCTAGCCAGATTGCGAAGTAAGTAAGTGTGAGTTTTGTTGCACCAGCAAGCGCCGCGGTCGCCAGGTCGCGGCGCTTCCGTTGTTGCCTATGACCTTTGTCACTACGCTTGCTCGGACGAAACGAGCGGTCCAGCCTCGACGAAGGGACGCTTTTTGAGCACAATTGTGCTCAAGGGGGGCAGAGTGAGGATCAGCGAGTAGGGACACGACTGCCAGGGCATTGCGCCCGTGGGCATCTCCTGTGTATTGACCAGTCCACTGCCACCATAGCAGGCGGCGTCGCTGTTTAGCACTTCTTGATAGTTGCCCTCCTGCGGCACGCCGAGACGATAGCCGTGGCGCGGAACAGGCGTAAAGTTGCACACAAAGACCAGCGTCTCATCGGGCTGACGACCTTTGCGCATAAAAGAGATCACGCTGTTATCCGAATCACGCGGATCGATCCAGGCAAAACCGGCTCCGTCGTTGTCCAGTTCGCTGAGCGCTGCCTCCTGCACATAGAAACGGTTCAGGTCGCGCACAAAGGTCTGCAACTGGACGTGATGCGGGTCGCTGGGCGGGGTAAGCATATGCCAATCCAGGCTCTCTTTATAGTTCCACTCACTCCATTGCCCAAATTCACCGCCCATAAAGAGCAGCTTCTTGCCCGGATGCCCCCACATATACCCGAAGAAGGCCCGCAGGTTGGCAAAACGCTGCCAGAGGTCGCCGGGCATCTTATTGATCAGCGACCCCTTGATATGCACCACCTCGTCGTGGGAGAGCGGCAGCACAAAGTTTTCTGAGTACGCGTACATCAGCGAGAAGGTAATATTGTTGTGATGGTAGCGACGGTGAATCGAGTCCAGATGCATATATTCCAGCATATCATGCATCCAACCCATATTCCACTTCATGCTAAAACCCAGTCCACCCACGTAGGTCGGACGCGAGACCAGCGGCCATGCTGTCGATTCTTCCGCGATGGTCAGCGTACCAGGCATCTGATCGTAGACCGCCTCGTTGAGTTGACGTAAAAAATTGATGGCCTCCAGGTGTTCGCGTCCCCCGTACTGATTGGCCACCCACTCACCGGCTTTGCGCTGGTAATCCAGATAGAGCATCGAGGCAACCGCGTCGACGCGCAGACCGTCAATATGGTATTCACGCAGCCAGAACAGGGCATTGGCAATGAGAAAATTGCACACCTCGCTGCGCCCATAGTCAAAAATCAGCGTCCCCCAGTCCTTATGCTCGCCCTTGCGCCAGTCGGAATATTCGTAGAGATGCGTCCCGTCGTAGTAACTCAGCGCGTGACCGTCTTTGGGGAAATGACCCGGCACCCAGTCGAGCAGAACTCCGATGCCCAACTGATGCATGTGATCGACAAAATATTGAAAGTCCTCCGGCGTGCCAAAACGACTGGTCGGACTATAGAAACCAGTCACTTGATAGCCCCACGAACCGTCGAAGGGAAACTCCATCACCGGAAGCAGCTCAATATGCGTAAAACCCATGTCTTTGACATACTCACCCAATGTATCCGCCAGCTCGCGGTACGTCAAAAAACGATCTTCCTCAACCGCACCCTCAATGTGACGCTCAGGCTTATGCCGCCAGGAACCCGCGTGTACTTCGTAGATAGACATCGGCTCGCTCAGCCACTGGCGCTGCTCACGGGTCTGCATCCAGTCTCCATCCACCCACTGATGCTGCTTGATATCTGCGACAATACAGGCCGTATCTGGGCGCAGTTCAAAGGCAAAGGCGTAAGGATCAATCTTGTCCGCAGCATAATTGTTTCGACCATAGATCGCGTACTTATACAGCGTACCAACCTTTAAGTCCGGGATAAAGCACTCCCAAACCCCCAGATCGTTGTGCCGCCGCTCCATCGGATGCGTACCGCGATCCCACTGATTAAAATCACCAATTACCGAGACGGTCAGGGCATTGGGTGCCCAAACGGCAAAATGCACGCCCGCCACCCCATTGAGGACCCGCGGATGCGCACCCATCTTTTCGTACAGCCGGTAGTGCTTCCCCTGGCCAAAAAGATAGAGGTCAAAGTCGCTAAAGATCGATACCTGTTCTGATTCTGTCATCAACGTACGTTCCTGTATTAGAGTCTTCTCGGATTCCACCATCACATCCACCATTCTTTCTTTAGAACGAAAAGAGTCGCTCTCTCGTTTTAGCATAACACATTCTGGAAGGTGGGATTGCCTCTGGCATGTCTTTGCGCACAAAGGCCTGCGGCTCCCGTCCCCTCCCATAAGCATGAAGGTAGCAGAGAGGCGCTCTCTGCACTTCTGTTTTGCCTCTGGCAAAACAGAATAAAAAATGTATTGGGAACACCCCAAACCCCAGCAAAGGGCTGCCGCCCTCTACACTCCTGCTTCACTTCATGTCTATGCTGCTCTTTTATGGGGAGGGGAGTTGCTTGCAGTTAATAGAGAGTCAGAGAGAGGGGGCAGGGCTTTCCAAGTGCGGAGATATAAGGTAGAATAGAGAAAATTCAGAAAGTGAGAAAACAGCAGAGTGACTGTCAGGCATGCTCGGATCTATGATGTGGTCGCACTTGCGACTGCGTTGCTCGTTATCGCTGTCGATCAATGGACCAAGTTGCTGGTGGTGGACCATCTGGGACCGCCCGACCAGGGTCCGATTGTGCCGCTGATCGGGCAGTATCTTGTCCTTTACTATATTCGCAACCGGGGAGCGGCCTTCAGTATGTTTGACACGAATGGTCCTCTACTGGTCTTATTGATTGTCGTGGCTGTGGCCGTGATCGTCTATTTCTACGCCCGTATGGTCAATTCAGGGACGCTGCTGTATAAGCTGGTCTTCGGGTTGATCATCGGCGGCGCGACCGGCAATCTGCTCGATCGCTTTACCCACGGCTCAGTTGTCGACTTTATCTGGTTCCGCATTCCACAGAATGGTTTCAGTTTCGCTATCTTTAATATGGCCGATTCTGCGATCACCCTGGGGGTAGTTCTCCTCTTTGTCGCGCTTCTCTTTGGCGGCAATGGAATGCGCACAGGTCCCGCAAGCCCGGATCAACCGCTGGCCGAGACCTCAGAGACGGTGACTCCTGTTCAGCCTGTACCTTCCCAGGGACGTGAACATGACGCGTAATTTTGAATCTTCCACAACGGCGGGTGAACGCCTGACTATCTATGCCTCCGAAATCGGTCAACGCCTGGATCGCTATGTCGCCAGCGTCCTGACCGATCTATCGCGCACCTCTATTCAACATCTTATTACTAACCAGGCCATCCAGGTCAACGGACGGGAGAGCAAAGCTGGCTACTCACTGCGAGCCGGCGATGAGGTCTGGATCGACCAGAATACCACCATCCAACGTCCCTCACAGGCCAAACCACAGACGTTGCCTCTGGAGGTCGTCTATGAGGACGACGATCTCTTGATAGTCAATAAAGCCCCCGGCATGGTGGTCCATCCCGCACCAGGACACTACGAAGATACTCTGGTCAACGCCCTGCTGGCCGCTTATCCCGACCTGCAAGCGTGCGACGATAAACACCGACCCGGCATAGTTCACCGCCTGGATCGCGATACCTCCGGTCTGCTGATCGTCGCACGCACTGCCGTCTCTCAGGCCCGCCTGATCGAGCAGATGCAGCGCCACGAGGTTATCAAACGCTATATAGCCCTGGTCGAAGGCGTGGTCGCGCTCGATCAAGGCAGCATCGACGCACCCATCGGACGCGACCCACGCCACCGCCAGCAGATGGCCATCACAGTTATCGGCAGCCGCGAGGCTCGCACCCACTTCCGCGTGCTCGAACGCCTCGCCCACCATACTCTGCTGCGCATCCAGCTCGAAACTGGACGCACCCACCAGATCCGCGTCCATCTCAAAGCCATCGGCCACCCCGTTGCCGGCGATCCAACCTATGGCTCGGGTAACGTCATCCGTGGCGTGCGTCTCGCACGCCAGTTTCTGCACGCTAGCCAGCTTCAGTTTACCCACCCCATCACCGGAGTAGCCCTGTCCTTTGAAACTCCCCTGCCCAGAGATCTGCAAAAAGTCCTGGACCAGAAAAGTTTCCTGTAGCCCCCTGGAGACGAGCGCCTGCCTATGCTATACTCGTAAGTAAGAGCGATACGCAGGCACTCGTCCTGTCGCCCAATCGAGAATAGTCCCCAAAAAGCCTTAGACCAGCACCTCTGCCGGGTCGAGATAACCCGTTATGGCTACTAACCACACATTTGCTATATCTATAACCCAAACAGTGTTAAAATGCGTTCTATTATCATCTTGACCTTATAGGTAGAACATGTGTACAATAAGAAGGAATAAAACTATGACCCTTGTAGTCGGCTCTTATCTGCCCCCGACGCCTGTCGGTATTTCTACAATTGGACGTTGTTCTTATTCATCAGAGGAGTATCCGATATGGCAGTCTTAGAATCAGCCGACCAGGTATCGCCGCGCAGCGCACTGCGCCACAGGCCGTTGGTAGCCTCCGCTGGCCGTTCAGTCGTCACTACTGCGGCCCACCCTGTCATTCAACGCGCATCCCGCGTACGCCCGATGCCAGCCGACGACGAGCTGGTCAGCGAGTGGAAACGCGGAGACGAAGAAGAACCCGAATACGAGACGGGTCCCGCCTACGCACCTAGTTCGCCCGGCGGGCGGACACAACCGATCAAACGACGATTGCACATCCATCCCCTGCTCTTGCTCGGGGTGGGCATGGTCGTGACGTTCCTGCTCTGGCAAGCCTGTAGCGCCGGACTAAACTGGTGGAACAATGAGATGGACGCACTCCACTTTGGCTATCCCAGAACATTTCAGATCGATGCGGTAGTTGGGCATAATGACGCTGCAAGCAATCCCAGCCATTTTATCGTGACTAATCTTCATGGTCATATCGAAATTATCGAGTTCTCTGGCGGCGATGGTGCGCATACGCATATCTACTCTGGACCACAATTGTTTGGTAACGATGCAGATACAGCTCCCGTAACCCTCAAGTTTGTCGATATCAATGGCGATCACTTGCCCGATATGCTGGTGAGTTACCAGTCTTCCTGGATCGTGCTGATCAACGACCAGGGCAGCTTCCGCCCACCTACCCCTCAAGAACGTGTAGAGGCTACACAGTACCTCAGTCAGAACGGGCAATAGCACTCCCACCCTCTCTGGCCGAGAGGGACAGACACAAAGATACCCCTGGGCTTCGCTAGATATCCGATCCCAGGGGCTTCCATAAAACCATGTTCAACGCTCCTATGCGTTGAAACGTGACCAGGCGAAGAGATAGGGCTTGAGGCATAACCGTTTTCCGTAGGAAACGAACAACCTTTTTGCAGCGGCATCTGGTTGACGGTTTGCCTCAAACGCTCACTTACCGCTTGTGTTCGCTGGCCGTCGCACTATGGCTCGCGGTGGCACTATGGCTCGCGGTGGCACTGTGGCTCGCCGTCACAGACTTCGCCCGGTGCGGATGCGCCGCCTGCGAAAGTACTGCCCCAACCGAGAAACCAACACGCTTGCGAGCTGGAATGGTAATCTGGTTGCCCCCGCGAATGGATTTCACCTTACGAGGTGCAACATCGCGCAGGTTCCAGGTTCCAAAACCCATCAAGCGCACTTCATGACCTTTTGAGACATCTTCGCGCACAACTTCGGTGAATGCATCAATAACCTTACTGGTCTCTTTGAGATTCATGCCGGCTTTGGCAGCGATCTGATGGATCAGCTCGTCTTTCCCTACCACTGTTGTATTTTTTTCTGATGAAACGGTTGCCATAAAATTGTTTACTCCTTCCGAGTAGTATGCGCAGGTAACCAGTACCGATGCGCCTGACTGTAACACACTTGCCCCTCACGAGGCCTGCCGGACCGATCAAGGTAACCAGCTAAAGCGTGTTGTGCAAACGAAGAATGGGGCTGCCACTCACTCTCACTATACAGAGTCCCACCAAATACCCCCTGCTTCTCTCACGTAGCAAAGGGACAAATAGATGCCACTGCGGGCGAAGAGATCGAACTTCCGACAAAATAAGGTGAGTCTCTCCGCCCAAAGAGGGATATTTATGGGTACAAGACGACTTCAGCGCGATCAACCCATACGTCAATCACGACCGGCCCAACGCTGGCAAAGGATTGAGCGAGGGCTGCTGCAAGGTCGCTGGCCCTGGCGACGCTCAAGGTCGCGCAACCGTAGCCCCCGGCAATGGCACAGATATCGATCCCTGGCAAATCGACACCGGTAAACTCGTTGGTATGAAACAGGCGATTAAAGGCCTTCAGCGCCCCGTACCCCTGGTTGTTAAGAATGACAAAGGTAATCCGGCAGACGATACTGTACGGCGGTCCAGAGTCCCTGTACCGAGTACATGCTTGAACCATCGCCGAGCAGACAGATGACGCGGTGCGTGGGATCGGCGAGCACGATCCCAACGGCGGCCGGCAGACTATAGCCGAGGCCGCCGCTGGCTCCCGTATAGAACTCGTTGCTGTGGCGAATAGGCAGATAATCGTGAAGGTCGTTCCGATGGCATGGGGCCTCTTCGACTATCACGGCGTCGGCAGGCATCAACTGCGCGATAGTGCGCAGGACAAAGGCCGGGGGAATAGGCTCCAACTGCTCAGGCAACGCCGGGCGCACCAACGGCATCGGGTCAGGGCGTGGCGAGCTTTCGACGAGTTCGAGCAGATGCGCCAGGCTCAGACGCAAGGTGGCGAGCAGACTGCTACCCACGGGCGACCACGACGCGGCGGCGGGATCGTCGATAATCTGAAAGAGCTGCACGCCCTGCGGGACAAAGGGTCCATCGCTCGGAACATGGTAGGTAAAGACCGGCGCTCCCAGGACCACCACAACATCGTAGTTCGCGAGTTTCGCGGCCAGCAGACGCCTGACTGGGGAAAGAAAACCGGCGAAGAGGGGGTGATCCTCGGGGAAGCTTCCTCGACCAGACATAGGACTCGCCCAGACAGCCGCCCGCGTCCGCTCGGCCAACGCCAGCACCTCGTTCCAGGCCCCATCGCGGTCGACTGAGGCCCCGACGATCAGGGCCGGTCGCTGGCTGGCGTTCAAGGCCGCGGCAATCTGCTGCAAGGCCTGCGGGTCGGGGCAAATTCAAAGCTCACTCGGCGGGCGGCCACCGGCTCGGCCTCGACATCCCAGTCGTCGACCGGGATCGAGACAAAGGCAGGTCCACACGGCTTTTGCATGGCGATGGAGTACGCACGGGCCAGGGCCGCTGCGCGGGCGTTGTGGATCGCCACTGCCGTCAGTTCGGCAGTCGAGGTGAACAGGCTCAGATCGGCGATATCGGGCGGCGAGGTAAAGGCGTAATACGCGTTAAATACCCCCAGCGTCGCGCCGTGATAGAGCAGAGGCACTGAGACAATATTGCCACCTAGAAACTGCAAACGCAGCACGTCAACCTCGGACGACCACGCCCGCCGCGGAAAGAGACGCGTATAGAAGGCGTCATTGGGCGGGAAATTGTGCAGGATGATGCGGTTCTCCTGAAAGGCGTAGAGCGTAGGCAGGCGAGCACCTACCTGGGCTAGTTCCTGCATCAGCAGCGTAAAGCCGGGCGGCAGACCATAATCGCCAAGCACGCGAAACTGCGGCGGAGAACCGCCGACCAGCGTGATAAAACACGCCTGGATGCCCAGGATCTGCACCACATTGCGTGCCAGTGTGGTCAATATCGCCTCTAGCGGATGCCTGTAGGTTATGCTGGTCGCCAACTGTTTTTAAGATCTGCGCCTCACAGGTCGTCTGGCGAATATGTGTGACATCGCGCTTCATAAGCACGCCCTGCTCAATCACTGCCTGCGTACATTCAACCTCGCGCTGCTCGCCATGTGCACATACAAACGTTGTAAACCAGTGACCCGTACGCGTCAGTTGATCTAGCTCCTGTTCACTGTCAGCAAAAAAACCTGGGAGTGAGCGCCCACAAATCGTCTCGGCAGACAGGCCGAGGATCTCGCATGCCACACGATTGGCAAAGAGGCAGCGCAGTTCGCTGGTAAAAAGCACAAAACCATCGAGCGAGGCCGCCAGCACTGAAGCCAGGAGCGCCGAATCGAGACTCCCCAGGCGCTGCGCACGCGGGTCCTAAGCTTGCTGAAAGCCAGCAGGGTGCGAGGTTCCCAACGCATTATCAGGACTGAGCATGCTCATTGGTAGCCCTCCATGTGCCATCCTGGCATATCGCCGGCAAGCCTTCCGCGGCTTGCCTGGCTCCTATCTCGTCAACCTGGAGCTTTGCACCCCCTGCATAAGACGCCGGGCTGGACTAGATGTGGGCGAGCAGTCCACGGTGGATGGCGTAGATGGCAGCCTGCGTGCGACTGCTGACGCCGATTTTGGCGAGTATATTGCTCGCATGCGTCTTGACTGTCTCTTCCTTGAGATGCAACGAACCATCGGATCAACCCACCTAACTATACCACCCCTCAGGATAGGAAGAAAGCGTGGGTTCAAATGCGGCAAGGCGTTGTGCGGGCGCACAACGCCTTGCTGCATCTTTTATTTCTTGGGGGAGAGCAACGCTCCCAAAAACCAGCTCACACCTTGAGGGAGCGATCGATACGCAGAACCTTGACAATCGAGATCAGAGAACTGACAAACAGGATACACCCCCAGATGATCACGATGATATCGATGATAATCGCGGCAATCGCGTCGGTAATGCTGACCAGAAAGATCGGCACCAGGCCGAGCAGAAAGCTGACGATAATATTGCCCAGCAGCGAGAAAAGGATCAGAATGACGAGTCCTTTGTTCTGAAGAAAACGCTGTTGCGCGAAAAACAGGCAGGCGGCCACCCCGAACTTGAGCAATAGAAGCAAACTCAAGGCGATATCTGCACCCTGGCGATTGAATGATCCATAGATAATCAGATAGATGATCGTGCCAAAGGGGATCGACAGGAGCAGCGCGACCATCAGAAGGACGAGTGCAATCGTCACGAAGATCTGAACAAATGCAATGATGACTATCAGCAGCGAGAAGATCAAGGTGGCAATCCCCTGGACGCGTCCTTGCAGACGGGCCGGCAGCAGCAGAGCCGCCCCCATCAGCGCTATGGTGAAGAGCAGAATCCCATCGAGCAAGGCCAGCGTGGGAACGCCCAGTCCCGGCGGACGGTTGCCGTTGCCGATCTGACTCACCATCGCCTTATCACTCGCCGAAAGGCCCTGGTACGCACTACTTATCTGCGAATTGCTAAAGTCGGTCGGGGGCGTCGGCGTGCTGATCAGCACGCCGGGCAGGCGCATCCCCGTCTCTAAAACGACGACCAGAAAGATCAAAATCAGTGCAGCGATAAAAAAAGGTGTACGTAAGCTATCCATAGGCTTGATGTCCCGCGCTTGCTACAAGCCAGCACAGAGACAATCCCCCTTTCCAATCTCACGGTCAGCGACGAAATCGCCGACGAATGGCGACGTTTTTCTGGAGGCAGGTGCAGGTTGAACTGGCGCGAAAGCGGCCCTAACCTGCGTCATTTGAAACGAGCCAGATTCGGTGGCCGCCCCTGGCTCAAACCAATAGCCATTCATGTTTGTGCCAGCAATGGTTGCGTCGTATTCCGCATTCAAAACAATACCAGTCCCTTCGATGCGTGTGGGATCGGTAAAGGTGATAGATGTGCTCCCCGCAGGGTTGAAACCGACGACATGGCCTACGATAGTAACTTCGCTCACCGAGCTAAGTAAGATGCTACTCCGCTCGGTGAACGTTCCCATAAAGTTTACACCTTTGACCTGATTAATGAAGAGGTTTGCGTCCGAGAGAATGCCTATGCGCGACCTTGCTTGTCCCTGCCACGTTCCGGTAGTTACAGTTGGCAGCGGCGTGGCCAGAGTCGGGGTCGGCGTGATACCTACAATCGGCGTCGGCGTGGGCTTTTGTCCCGCACGGGCTATCCCGTAGATCCCTCCAACGATGAGCAAGACGACGAGCACTACCGCCGCGATAATCCACCAGGGAAACGGTTTGGGTTTGACGACCACCGGAGCCGGGACGGTAAACTTGACAGTCGGTCCCACACTCAAGCTTTCGTCGGGATCGCTCACGTCGACCATGTCCAGGCGCAGGAGATACTCGCCCGCCGCTGCGTCCGCCGGCACAGCGATCTGGACGAGGTATTGCTGGCTCTCACCTGCGGCGATGTCGCGCTCGGCGTCTCCCACCAGCTTCACCCAGGCATTCGCCGCAATCGGCTGGCTCCACAGGCGTACATGCGAACGAAAAGAGCGGTCCGTCGTGTTGGACACGGTAAATGCAACCTGTCCCTGGCGATTGCTCGCCAGGGGAATGGTATCTGTTACGGTCGTGATGGCGAATAAACTGGCCATGCATCACTTTCCCTTCAGCCTTCACTACGGCCCTTTTTACGCTGCCTCAGATCAATGGGACGCGGCATCGAAGAAGGAAAGGGGAAGGTTTGTTGGGACGCTGCTCCAAACCCCAGGCAAAAGGCTGTCGCCCTCTGCACTCCCGCTCCGCATACCCTTCGTTTGATCTTCGACTGACAACTAGCGGCTCACATTGCGCATGTTCGTTACAAGTACTCAGCGAGAACGTGCCATCGGGATTGACATCCCCTGGGGAAACCCACGTCCCCCGCATCTGTCTCTGCACGACTATCGCGTTATAGGTGCAGTTCAAAGTAATCGAATTGCCAATCACCCAGGCGAGATCAGTAAAGATAATCTATAACATTCGGATATCGACGATCTCATCCGCTAACTGGAACACCTCTAAGCAGTATTGTGCCGCCAGATGTGCCGTCCAGAGACGACCAAGTACCTTGTATCTGTCCGCTGGTAACAGTTGCATTATATGTCGAATGCAGGGGAATACCTGTGCCGCTCACGCTTGAGGTATCGGTAAAGGTAATTTGTGTAACACTAGTACTAACATCGTTGCTAATAATCTGTCCTACAATATTCACCTCGCTTGCGTAGGTACTCTCAGTCAACGTTCCAGTAAAGACATCACCCGTGTTACTCCCCTGGTCGGTGAGAATACGCAAGTACATAGCAAAGGTATTCGTTGATTTATAATAGGTTCCCTGACCACTCCAGGAGCTAAGAGGTCGCGTTGCTATCGGCGTCAGCGTGGGCGTCGGCGCTGCCTTTTGTCCCGCACGGGCGATCCCATAGATCCCTCCAACGATGAGCAGTACGATAAGGACAACAGCGGCGATGATCCACCAGGGAAACGGTTTGGGTTTGACAGCCACCGGGGCCGGGACAGTAAACTTGACAGTCGGTCCCACACTCAAGCTTTCGTCGGGATCGCTCACGTCGACCATGTCCAGGCGCAGGAGATACTCGCCCGCCGCTGCGTCCGCTGGCGCAGCGATCTGTGCGACGTATTGCTGGCTCTCACCTGCGGCGATGTCGCGCTCGGCGTCTCCCACCAATCTCACCCAGGCATTCGCCGCAATCGGCTGGCTCCACAGGCGTGCATGCGAACGAAAAGAGCGGTTCGTCGTGTTGGACACGGTAAATGCAACCTGTCCCTGGCGATTGCTCGCCAGGGGAATGGTATCTGTTACGGTCGTGATGGCGAATAAGCTGGCCATGCATCACTTTCCTTTCAGCCTTCACTACGGCCCTTTTTTACGCTGCTTCAGATCAATGAGACCTGGTAGAGGAGTTGGGGCTTTGCCCCATTCGCGCGAACTTTCGCAGAGGGCCACCCTCTACACTCCTGTTTTGTATGTTCGTTACACGGCACTCAGCGCGATAGTGCCATCGGTATTGGTATCGCCTGGGAAAGCCCACGTCCCCCGCATCTGTCCCTGCGCGACCGTCGCGTTATAGGTGCAGTGCAAAGCAATCGAATCGCCAATCACCCAGGCGGGATCGGTAAAGGTAATCTGCGTGCTCCCAGGACTAGAACTGACGATATGCCCGACAATAGTCACTTCACCATAGGGATTCTCGGTCAGTAGTCCCGAAAAGTCATTCCCCTGGACAGTTGTGATCTGTAGGAGCATATTAAAGTTTCCTCCACTTTCGCTGCCCATGCCGCTCCACGTACTGACGGTGAGCGGCGGTGTCGGCGTGGGCGTCGGGATAAGCGTGGGCGTCGCCGTGATTGCCGCAACCGGCGGCGTCCCAGGCTTTTTTTGTCCCGCACGGGCTATCCCGTAGATCCCTCCAACCAGGAGTAGCACCGCAAGGACCGCCGCCGCGATGATCCACCAGGGGAACGGCTTAGGCTCAACTGCCACCGGGGCCAGCACAATAAACTTGACAGTCGGTCCCTCGCTCAGGGTCTCGTCGGGGTCGCTTACGTCAACCATGTCCAGGCGCAGGAGATACTCGCCCGCCGCTGTATCCGCTGGCACAGCTATCTGGACAACGTAATGCTGGCTCTCACCTCCGGCGAGGTCGCGCTCGACTTCTCCCACCAGTTTCACCCAGGCATTCGCCACAATCGGCTGACTCCACAGGCGAGCGTGCGAACGCAAGAACCGCTCCGTCCTGTTGGACACGGTAAACGCGACATGTCCCTGCCGATTGCTATCCAGGGGAACGCTATTGGTCGCGGTCGTGATGGCGAATAAACCAGGCATACACTTTTCCCTTAGATTTTATAGTGCTCTCATCAATTAATCGCATGCGACAGGGCAATAGTCCCATTTGGCGTCGTATTGCTCGGGAAGTACCAGACTCCATTCATGCGCGTTGAAGTGACGGTGGCGTTGTAGGTGCAATTCAAGGAAATTCCCTGGCCAGTGATACGTGAGGGGTCGGTAAAGGTAATCTGCGTGCTCTCGGCGCTTGAACCAACGACATGACCAACGATACTGACCTCGCTTGCATAGGTGTTCTCGTAGAGCGTGCCTGTAAAGTTGAGTCCTGTGACGGTGGTGATAGTCAGCGTCATGCTAAAGGTGCTGTTCTGGCTGGTATAGGTCCCTTGACCAATCCACAAACCTGTGCTTAAAGACGGAACAGGCGTCGGGGTCGCAGTCGGCGGGACCAACGTCGGCGTCGGGGTAACCAGAACGACCGGCGTCGGGGTGGGCTTTTGTCCCGCTCGGACGACTCCGTAAATCCCTCCAGCCAGGAGCAGCACCACGAGGACAGCCGCCGCGATGATCCACCAGGGGAAGGGTTTATGCTCAACGACTACCGGGGCAGGAACGGTAAACCTGATGGTCGGCCCTTCGCTCAAGCTTTCGTCAGGATCGTTTACATCGACCATGTCCAGGCGCAGGAGATATTCACCGGGCGCAGCATCCGCTGACACGGCGATCTGCGCGACGTACTGCTGGCTCTCACCTCCCACAAAGTCGCGTTCGACCTCCCCTATCAATTTTACCCATGTGCCAGCTGCGACCGGCTGCGTCCACAGGCGAGCATGACTGCGTACCCCACGATCAGTGGTATTGGAAACGGTAAATGAGATCTGTCCATGACGAGTATTATCCAGCAGGATGCTATTCGTCACGGTTGTTATGGCAAATAAGCTGGCCATGATTGTTCTATCTTTCTGACCTTCTACGGCCTCTGCTAAATATCTCTTGCATGAATTCTATCAACTATGCCTGCTGTAGTTTAAAAAGACACAGCGTAGCTGTGCCTGCCAGACATTCAACGCTCAACATTCCATGCGCTTTGCCCGGATAGACTTTCATCTGGCTGGCGTCTGTCTTTGCATTCACTCCACTGAGAGACTGCTGGACAGGCAGGATGTTTTCCTGGGTGAGCTTCGCGACTGCTGAAACGCCCTGAATAAGTTGCAGCGCGACAAAGCGCTCGGCAAAGGATGATTGCTGGATGGTAAAAAGACAGGTGCTACCCGCAGGTACGACGATCTCTGTCGCCTGTAGACAGGTGGCAGGCGTGGATGTGAGATCACCGATCTGCAACGGCTGCGTATGGTGCAGGCCGGTGGCCCATCCGGGGACGCTGAATGTGGCATCGTCCGCGTGTGTGGCTCCAAGATTGATGCTTACAACAAATAAGAGCGCGATGACAAACAATGCGATAAGAAAGATTTTTGGACCACTCATGCGGCTATGCTCCTCTCTGCACAGGCTGCTGGCTCCGTGCATTCCCAATGACCTGAAATTCGCAGGTCACATACGCGGGCTTCTCCGCTTCAACTATGCGTTCGATCATCATCCGGTAGACGGCAGCTTCAGCAGGAACGGAGAGACGAATATGAAATGGCCTCACCCGCCCGCTGGCATCGGCTACCTGCTCGTCGATGGCAAAGCCCTGGATGCCGGTCGCGGTCTCTAGAAAGCCTAGCAAGCCCTTACTCGTTCCCCGCCAGCGAGCCAGTGGAACAGCCGCAGCTACCAGTTCGCGCAGTCGCCCCAGACCGCTCGCCAGGGGCGGAGAGGTCCCTCCAGCAAGATCGCCCGCCTCCTCTCCAAGCAGCCAACCCAGGTCGACCCAGGTCGCGAGAAAGGGAACGAACGCGTCGGGCGCTCGATATGGATCAAAGAAGGCTTCGAGCTGGTCCAGCACGTTTTCATCCGGCGCTTGCAGTGCTTCCATCGCCTCCAGCAGCGCAAACAAGGGCGTCCCTTCTTGCGCTGTACGCTGAAAAACTCCCGGCAGCAGGCGCTCAATGTCAGTTCGCTTCATTTTCGTTCACCACTGCAATATCGTGTTCACCTGAGACAAATAACCAGGTCGCCGGTAAGGTGACTTTATCGGCGAATTCTTTGTTCGATGAGGAGGCATAGGTTATGCCACCGTCATCGCTGCGAAATACTCCTTTCGCGCCACCAACCAGGACCAGTCGTCCATCAGGACCGGTTGCCAGCGTTGTGATTGGGTAAAAACGTCCCTGATCGCGCAGCGGCAGACCACACCCTACGTCGGATGTCTGCCAGACTGCCGTTCGCGCCTGACGCTCCAGGCGCATGACGCCCATGCGGTGCGAGGTGGCCAGGACCTTCGTTCCGCTAAAGACTATCGACCGACACGTCCCACCGTTCCAGTTTTTGCCGAACGGCTGCCATTTCTCCGGGGGATCTTGCAAGCCGCGCAACTCCCAGGTGAAACATCCCTGTCCGGGATCATCGCCGCCAAAGGCCGCCGCACCCGCCCATAGAAATGAACGCGGACCATCGTGTTCTACGGTCAATTCGCGGATGTCTTGTCCATTTAAACCGATCGGGCGGAAGGCGTTGTTTGGACTGCCCGAGGTCGTGAGGTAGATCCCACCGTTGTTCTGCGCCGCAACCGCGATACTTACCTCTCCACGCACATCGCGATTGGCCACCACGGCGTAAAAACCCATTGCCTGATTGGCCGGGTCTACTAGCACTGGCACTGGACTGCTGCCCGGCTGCATGGAGAGTTCGTAGAGTCCGACGTTGCTGGCGATCAGCAACGTCGCTACGTCGCCACGCACCGTCCATGACGCATCCTGGACCTGAAACTTCATTGGATACATGTTGGTATCCCACGTCTCTGTGGAATCACGCGAGATATGCAGGCGCGAGCCTCCATTGTTGGGCATGGCCGTGACCGCCACCAGCAGTCCCGCGATGGCAGGATGGACCTGGATGTTGGTGATCATCTCTCCGTCAAAGCGTCCAGTCGTCTCCCAGCCCTCGCCGTCGTTGACTGAGCGAAAAAGCGTCCCCTTGCTCCCGACGTACCAGGTGCGCGGCTGCGTGGTATCGGAGGTGATCACCGCCACGTCGGTCTCAGGCACTTCGTCGACGACCAAGCGGACGCGGTCCATCCAGCGCACTCCCGGCTCACCCAGCGCCACGTCGTAGATATGTGAGGCCCGCAAGGCCTGACCAAAGGGCCACCCGAGCGCACTAAACTGCGTTGGCAGGGGATTGATGGTCTGGTGCAGACGCTCGATGACTCTGCGTTTGACGGCCTGGGGATCTTCTTCACGCCGCACGACGATCCGCGCCATTACGCGCACAAGCTTGTAGTGCGTCCAGTTGACCGCACACGAGGTGCCTAGTGGACGCCGCTCGTCGAGCGTCTGCTGCACACGCGTTTGCGCCTCGGCGGTCTGGTGCTCTTGCAGAGCGGCAATAGTGACCTTCCCACCCCCGCGCTCTTCTTCTGGCAGAAACGGCACGAGCAAGACTTCGATGGTCCCCGGCGTGGCATACGACCAGAGCGCGGCTTTGGTGAGCGCCTTCGCCCGTGCGATGGCCCGCGAACTGGAGAGCGCGACCAGCTCGAAGTCGCGCGCGGTGACTGCTCGCTGCAACGAGTGCAACTGCTGCGGCCCCCGAACTAGCGCATTGTCGAGCGTCTCCTGTGCGCCACCTCCCAGCGCCGGTTCAGGGTTGGTAACCTGGAGACCCGTAATCGCGTCCTTGAGTTTGGTCAGGGTGTTGGCATCGACGTTGCCCTCCAGCCCACCACCACGGCGATACCACAGGCGAATCTCGCGACCAGCACCCGGCGTGGCGGCCAGGGAACGCGGGACTTTGTCTAACTCTCCCGGTGCCTGCTCCAGGCGGGCAGCGGGCGCAAAGATGACCAGACCCGCCATGCGGTCGACAAGATAGACATAGGGGTCGTTGCCAACGTTGGTAAAGCTGTCTACCTCGCGCCAGATACGATACGTCTTGCCGTTGTACTCGATGGCCGGAATACGCTCGCCCAATTCACCAGCCACACCTTCGGTCCCGACAACTAGGTCCAACTCATCGCCGCTCGCCGCAACGATCGGCGGACGCAGCGCAGTGACAAACTGGTTGGGCAGGCCAGTGCCAACCCCCGCCAACTCCCCCTCGACCACGTCACAGTGGTACGCCCGCACCGCCACCTGCGTCTCACCAGCGGCGATAGTTACGTTGGCCGCAGTCGTAAAGACCAGTGCGCTGGCCCCACCATCCATACGCGCCACCGTCACACGCGTCCCACGCGGGATCTGAATCGGCTGGCTATCTGCCCGCGCACGGCTAAACTGTAAGCTCACACTGGCCGCCGAGGGCGGCTGCAAACGAATGCCGATTAAGCGCAAAAACTCGATGTACATCTTGCGCGGAACACGGTTCAAACGATAGATCATCGTCTCGGTTAGATGCGCAAAGAGTTCAAGCAAGACCATACCAGGATCGCTCGGCGAGAGGTCCGTCCACTCGGGACAGGCCAGCAAAATACGACGGCGAGCCTCATCCAGCAACTGCTGAAAATCTCGATCGTCAAGGTTCGGTGATGGAAGTGACATTAGCGCCTCCCTTCTACAAGATTGAAGGAAAAGGTTGTTGTATCGAGCTGCTGGGTCGCCTTCACCCGGTAGTCAAGACTGATAAGCAGTTCTTCAGGGGTCTCGTCGTTGCGCTCGGCGTCAAGTCCGAGGACCTCGATGCGCGGCTCCCAAAGGGCGATCGCCTGGCGCACATAGTGAATGGCCAGCCCAGCAGTCGTCTCGTCGTTGGGCGAAAAGACCAGGCGATACAGGTGACACCCGTAGTTCGGGCGCATGACGCGCTCACCTGGGATGGTTGAAAGCAAAAGTAGGATCGCCTGGCGCACCGATTCGTGGGTGTCAACCAGGGCGATGCCCCCTCTGGGCGAGAGGCGCAATCCGGCCAGGGTGTCGGGCCGGTCCAGGTTGGAGTGGACAAACCGCCAGGCGCGGTAACGTGGCTGGTTCATGATACCTCCACGACAAGACTCTGGCCAGGGAGACGTACGATGTACTTGACTATCCCCGGCGGCGTTCCATCTGTCAATCCGGTCACTGTCTCCAGGCAGACACGCCGACCATCAACGCGCAGGAAATCAGAATATCCCGCCTCTACTTTAAGCGTCCTGGTACACGGCTTGATGGTCGCGCTTATGTTTGGACAGCCAGTGATGGGTCTCCCCTCGGGGTCGCTCTCGACCAATACCCGCCTCTGCTCGATGGTCACGAGCGACTGAACGGGCGCGAGATGCACCAGACCCATTTCGTGCTTGCAATTGAGGATTGCATCTTCTGTGAGCCACTTCATCTGCCTATCCCTTCTCGAAATCGATGTTCTGGCCACGAATGACTATGTGCTGTCCTGGAGCCTCAATCAAGAGGTCAGCGGCGGCGTGGACACGCACGCGCTGGGGCGAGAGTTCGTAGTAACTGCCGCTGCTGTTCTCCAGACGGATGGTCTTTTGCCCATCGTCCAGGCGAATGCGCTGGCCCCCCGGCGTCAGCAGGGTATAGCGCTGCACCGCCCCCGCGTCGATGCCTACATCCGGTGGCACGTTCGCGCCGTAAAGACCCCCCAGGACAATCCCCTGGCTCGGGTCTTCGTGGGCGAAAAGCACCAGCACGTGGTCGCCAATGTCAGGCAGGGTCATAAAGCCCTTGCCCGCACCCGCACCCGCGCTCAGCACACCCATCCAGTCGGTCTCGACGCTGTTGTAGGTCGGCAACGCCACTCGGATGCGCCCCAGCCGCTCGGGATCGTCGATCTGCGTCACGACTCCGGGCGCAGCGACGTGACTGCGCGTGCGGATGCGCTGTGGCGGCGGCGTGCTGGAGATCTCAGAGAGAAAGCCTTTGTGCGCGTCGATGGTGTGAGTCACCGCCGAGAGGACATAGCGTCCCGCCACCGTCTCAGCCACTCCACGTATCTCCACAGGCGCTCCAGGCCGCAGACGCGTATCGCCTTCGGCTATCCCCCAGAGCGTGACTTCCTGCGCCACGCGCAGATCCAGCTCCGCCTGCGCAATCCCCTCGGCATGGTCGTTGCTCGATACATCCTCATCTATCAACTCACGCTTGCCGCTCCCACCGACGCTCGCGGGTGCGACTTCGGCAGAGGCGGTCCGCCCGACTCGCGCCTGGGAAACCTGCGCCTGGTGAACCTCGACTCGCGCCTGGTCCCACCCGGTGGCGGTGACCAAGCGGCAGACCGCGTCGGCGTTAACCTCGATCTTCGCCTCCAGGAGCTTTTCGCCGGGCGCAAGTGGCAGGGCCTCGCCCAGACCCCGCAGCGTCAGCAGATGCAAAATAGTGCCGCGTACGGTCAGGTATAAGCCACAGCGCTCGGCTACTTCCTGGAGAAGCTCAAGGTCCGATTGCCGGTATTGAATCAAGTGCTGCCACAACGGCCCGGCCTCCATCGCCTGCACGGTCAGTCCGAGGTCCGCAACCAGTTCCTGCGCGAGGTCCCGCGCGGTCACCTGGACGTGTGAACAGACCGCTTGACGCTTGCGCAACCGATGCAAAAGGTCGTAGCCCCGCACATGCACCTCAAGCTCGTGCGATGCTCCGTACACGTGCTCGATGGCCGTCACCTGACCGCTAAAAAGCGGCTCCTGTTGACCCGCCACCGCGACGCGCAATGCAGCCCCCGGCACAAGGCGCACCACGCCCGCCAGGGGTCCAGGCGGATCGGAGAAGGTCAGTTCACACAGCGTAGGCAGCGAGAGCCGCTGCTGGACGCGGACCTCGCGCAGCGCACGCAGGTCGGTACCCGACAGCGCGACATCCTGCACGTCAATCGAAACCTCGGGCAAGGCAAGGATCTGACTCATACACTCCCTCCCAATGCCGAGAACGGCGGAATACGCAGGAGCAGACCCGGCGGGAGGTCGAAGGGGTCCTGGATATTGTTAAACGAGGCCAGCATACGCCACAATCCGGCCACGTCAGCCACCGGCTGATTGGGATAGTACTGCGCGGCAATCGCGTCCAGACGCTCGCCCGCGTTGACGACGTGCGTCTGGACACCCTCCTCAGGGACGCTCTCAGGCGCGACATCCAGCTCTTCGGGGGCAAAGGTTTGCGCCGAGAGCGTCGGACCACCCGTCAGCGGTTCATTCACCGCTGCACTTACCCGCCAGAGTCGCAGGTGCAGCCACGAACGCTGCGCCGCGCCTTCAGCGGTAAACTGCTCAAGCCGCTCAGCCACCGCAACTACAATGCCAGGGATGTTCCACGATTTCCCCCACACAAAACGCACCAGCGGCGGACGCTGCGTACCGTTGCTGCTCCGCGTATTCTCGGCCAGGTTCCAGAGTGGCCCCGTCAGGTCGCGCACGTCGTTGGTTTCGATCGACGAGCCACGCAGGGAGATATCAAAGAGCAGACCCAACTCTAGCTCGGTTCTCCCACCACCCGTATAGAGCAACGGGTCATCGCGTAAGCCCATGCCACTAAACTGTCCACCGGTTGAGCGACGTGGGACCACGCCCGCAACCCGGCGCATCACCAGGGTGTCAGGGTTGAGCATGCACCCCAGGCGCTCGTTGGTCTCCTCAATCAAAAAGGCTACACGTTCCATAGGTTCCCTCGCTGTTCCTCATCCAGGCGCTGCCGCCGCTCGCGCTGCCGCCACTCCCCCTGCCAATCCTGACTCTCTAATGCCACGTCGGCAGGCAGTGCAGGCCAGTTCATCTCGAACTGAGTGGGAGAGACGCGAGCCTGCTCAGAGGACTGCATCACAGAGAAGGGCGCAGCCGGACTCAGTGGCGGCCAGGGATCGGTCCTCCTCGCCTGAAAGGCGGGTAGCTCCACCAGCCGCTCACTCCCCTGCCTGCCCCACTCTGTGCGAGCATCAACTCCCCGCCTACTCATCGGTTGCCCGTCACGCACTTCAGGTACAAATGACTGCTCGCCCGCTTCGTAGAACTCGCTTGCCTCCGCTCTACCCTCCACGTCGCGCACCGCTCGCGCAACGCCTCTCGGCATCCTCTGCGGTGGCACTTCAAACGTCGGGGATGGAAGGTCCGACGCATTGGACGCGCTCACCTCTGCTCCACCCTCCACGCTGCGTGCCGCTCGCGCAACGCTTCTCGACACTCGCTCTAGCTGCCCCTCTGATGACGGGGACACAAACGACGACTCACCCAATGCGTTGGACTCGCCCGCCTCTGCTCCACTCTCCACGCTGCGGGCCGCTCGCGCAACGCTTCTCGACACTCGCTCTAGCTGCCCCTCTGACGGCGGGGACACAAACGACGACTCACCCAATGCGTTGGACTCGCCCGCCTCTGCTCTACCCTCCACGCTGCGCGGACCCTTGTTTGTCTGACGCGGAGGAGTCACCGCTGTCTGCCCAGTATCCCAGGCAGAGACAGGCAAGGCACTGCTACGAGTCTCCACGCGCCAGTCGGCAGCCAGCGATGCAGGTGGGGAGGAGAGCGAGACAGACCGGCGCAGCGCAGGCGGGGTATCGTTCAACGCTCCACCCTCCGGGTCGTGCTTCGCTGGATACACATCTGATCCGCCTTCAACCGATGCAGGCAGCCCAGGTTCCAACTCCCCCCCCTCTGATTGCTCGACATCATCGACCGGCCGTTCCTCTAAAAGAGGCGGAGTGGGTGCAGGAGCTAGCCCCATCTGCACCAGCAGGTCGGGGGCGTCTTGCTGGACTCGCGCCAGCCAGTGAGCTGGCGGACCCTCGGCTCTCCCGAGCGCGTGCGCTAGCAGCGGTGGCACAGCAGAAACGTCGGGTCTCTTCTCCGGCGCGGTCTGCTCACTAGTGAGCAGACCATCGCGCTTCTCCCCATCGATCTGCCGCTCCAGGACCGCAGCCCAGTCGCGCAAACGCCGGGCGAGCATACCCCAAACGAAGAATTGCAAACCTCGCTTTTCCATAATAGTCCGCTTACGCTCGTTGGAGCGTCTCGTAAACCAGCGTCAGCGTTTCAATGGCGACCTCGTGGTTGAGCGCATCCAGCGGCGCTCCATGCCACTCGGTCGGCCACGCATTGATCAGATCCCAGCGCATCACTTCACTCGCACCATCGCTGCCCAGCATCAGAATAGAGACATTCTTGCGCTCAACCTGTCCGGCAATCACTGCCATCAACCAGTCCCAGATCTCGTGCGAGGCGGTCAGACCATAGCTCAAGGTGATATCCGCGTACTCCACCTGACCAGGAATACAATGGACCACCTGGTTGGTCCCACCCTCGCGGTATTTGATGACCTGAACCTTAACCCCTAATCCACTACAGGTGGTGAAGTGACCCTCGGTTACTCCCTGAATGACCAGCTTAAAGTTATACGCCCGATAGGGATCGTTGAAGACTCCCGGCTGCGCTCCCGGCTGCGGCCCCTCGGCCGTTGGATTATCGACTGCCATTGCTACCTCCTACGCTCTCCGTCTCAGCTCCTCCAGAGTACTGGCTGATGCGAAACACAATAAACTCGGCAGGCTTGACCGGGGCAATCCCAATCAACGTCACGACAATCCCGGCATCTATCGAATCTGGCGGGTTCGACTCTTCATCGCATTTCACAAAGAATGCCTCCTGCGGCGTGCGACCCATCAGCGCTCCATCGCGCCACAGACGCGTCAGAAAGGCCGAGATGTCACGCCGAATCGACTTCCATAAGGTGCGATCGTTTGGCTCAAAGACTATCCAACGCGTGCTGGTGGCTATCGACTCTTCGATCATGTTGAAAAGACGCCGCACGTTCAAATACCTCCATTCGCTACTCCCATCAGCTACCGTGCGTGCTCCCCAGACGCGAATGCCCTCGCGCACAAATGAACGAATGCAGTTTACACCACTCTGGTTTAATATCCCCTGCTCCTCACGCGTCAGCGTATACGTGACATTGAGCGCACCCAGCACCGGCTCATTCGCAGGCGCTTTATGCACGCCACGCGTGGCATCGGCCCGCGCCCAGATACCCGCGAGATGACCCGAGGGCGGCACATTCACCAGCTCGCCCGCCGCCAGCGGGTCCTGCACGGTAATCCAGGGAAAATAAAAGGCAGCGTAACCACCGTTCGATTGCCGGGGCCGCAAGCCAGCCGCAGCCTGCGCTCGCGGCGTACTCCCCGCCTCCGCCGTACTCCCCTTCGTCGTGGACGGCTCTTTCGCCAGCGCAACCTTCGTCAACAGCGCAATATCCTCGACATCCTCGGGCGCGTCCAGGATACCAACGCGGTCCTGCAACTTCTCACAGTGCGCCAGCACCGCCTCGTACGAGGCCACATCCGTATAACCCGGCGCAGCGACAATCGCTATCTCATCAATCTGCTCCAGGATATCCAGGCCCACACGATTGCGTCCACCCGCCGAGATCGGTCCACCCTTGCCAACATTGACCACATAACATCGGCTCCCACCGTTTTGAAAGAAGCCGTACACCGCATAGGAGAGGGGCGTGCTCTGACTACCCTCAGCCACAAATAAACGGATAAACTGCGACCAGTTGTTGACTGCGATGGCCTCGTTGACATGCGCGGACGCATCAGGGGCCTCACCAACAAAACCAGCAGTGCTCGTCCCTACCGCCTGAATTGGCCTTGCGCCTCCCGCAATCTCCTCGATATAAATATCGGGTGCCATATAGTTTGGCATGATTCACTCACCTCGCATCGAATGAAATAAAACGTATCTCAAGGGGATCGGTATCGGAAAAAGCGTGGTCGACAGTCACGTTCTGTATCTGTCCCCTGGCCCTGACTATCAATTGGAGATCCAGAGGTTCACTCGGCACAGCCGCAAAACGAAATCGTCCACGCACATCGGTATGTCCACGCAATTGCAGAGCAGGTAGCTCCACTGCCGCGCCAACGACCGGAATATCGCCAGGCCCCAGAACAATGCCATGCAAGCTTCTAATAGGAGAACCATGCACAACTAGAGGACCCTGGACTAACTTGGGAGTAGGTGCGGGCTTCTCAACGGAGAAAGGTACATAGAGCATAAACGCAGGTCGGGGAGCGATACCAAAAGCAGTCCAGAGCGTCGCTGGCACTTCCGTCAGGTCGATTTCGTACTCCTGCTTCTCCATCGCCGCTACCAGCAGCTTTCCCAGGAAACTATGCGCCTCTTTCTCGTCTTCAGCCCATGCCGTTATCAGATAACGCAACGCCACACGCCGCGGGAGCTGGCGCTTGATCCACGTCGCTGGTGACTCAGCTAACGCCAGCAAGTACAGACAGACCCCCCGCTTCCCATCCAACAGAACCGGTGAACCCAGGATAACTTCTACACTACCCACTACACTCTTAATCCACTCCTGCAATACACTATCTGTTTGATCTATCACGGCGTTTCCTCTTGCTATTTTACTGCCAGGAATTCAACCATTTTTATCCGTGGCCGGATAAGTAGTCGAGAACCAGAATACATTGTGCTATTCATGTATTTAGTTCCCTATATAACGCTAAACTATTATACGTGTCAATGTTTGAGATGTCAATACAACTCCTTTCCATCTTCCTGTACTCTACCAGAGACAACGCTGAGAGCAGAGAATTTTAGCACCTCTATAGACATGAAGGTAAGCAGGAGTGCAGAGGGCGGCAACCCTTTGCCGGGGGTTTGGGGTTTACATAGGTAAGTTTTTCGCTGAACACTTCGCTATGGCGAAGCCCAAGTCTCACCGTGCAGGAAGGCGCTTGTCAGGCACAATCTGCGCCTTCCTGCACCTGCTTCTCTTTGGGAGTGGGGCGGTCTTGCTCGACCATCAGGGAAAGACAAAAAACCTCCCTGTGTAAAGCACCCTGTCCGAGGGACAGGGAATCTGGGGTGTCCCCAACAAACTTTCTCTTTTGTTTTGTAAAGAAAGGCGCTTCGCATCGACAACCTCACCTAAAATCACTAGCAAAAGGTACAGAGCAGACAGCAATCCATATAGATCACTGCCCGCTCTGGTGTAATCTGACACGCCGTCAGCTACATATAATCACTACACAATCTATTGATAAACGCGCACATAATCGATGACCATATCCTGGGGGAAGGTGGTGGTGACGTCTGGACCGCCAGGGAAGTCTCCACCAACCGCGTTGTTCAGGATAATGAAGAAGCGGTGGCCGGCTGGTTCAGCGCGACGTTGGTCGTGCCACAACCAGTAGTTCCTCCCACCGTTCCATAGACCTGAAACTCCCACAATGAGTACCCGTACTGCGTCACACGCTGCGTCCCATACATACGTACGTAACGACCCGTGCCAGAAACATTCAATGTCTCTGTCCCACCAGGACCGGTGGTCGTCGTGTAGATAGTGCTCCAGTTGATCGCATCAGGCGAAACCTGGATCTGGTACGCCCTCCCATAGGCGTTCTCCCACTGAAGCACAACCTGACTGATCGTCGCAGTCGCTCCCAGGTCTACCTGCAACCACTGCGGATCACTGAACGCGCTCGACCAGCGCGTGCCGGTGTTGCCATCCACCGCGGAAGTAGCGGGAAAAGTGGCCGATTCGGTCGAGGATGCAGTGGCCGGCTGGTTTTGCGATAAGAGGGTACCGCTCGCGTGAACGTTGCCAGGGGAGTTGATGAGCAGATAGCTCGCCGCAAGCGCAACTACCATTGTAAGAGCAGCAAGCACACTGCCCAGGCGTTGCTTCGATTTCTGGCGCACCAGAGCACCATGAGGATGTTCGTCCATGACATCTCCTTTGTCGTCGCGTACAATGTTGCCATTGAATGAAAAGCTCCCGATGCTGTCAGCATAGTCCAGCATAGAGAGATGGCATACACGCGGATCGGCCCACGCGTACCCCACCCGTCACTACCGGTCGAGTCTTCCCTCATCAGAGTCGATACGTTGACTCTCTTCTGCTCCGGCGAAAATTTCTTTTTACGAAATTTTCGATATCAGTGTCGGAAACTTTGCTCTGAATAGAGACAATTTTTGCACGATTGTCAAGTGGGTCTTTTTCCCCATACCCCGCTAGATCACTTCTCTTGCTCACTACAACTGTCCACTCAAGCCGCTCTACACGCTCATCCATGCCTATAACGACAAGACAATATCTGGTTTACTCTACCTCAACAGTTTTTCTTTCTGCATGATTGTTGCTAATAACTGCATGCTTCATTGCACGCTTTAGATATTTTTACCGGCAATTTACTGCATTAGATCCGATATTGCTTACGTATATTTTCGTAAACAATCGGTTTCGCGACCCGTAATCTCTGCGGGTGGATTCTCTTTTACAGGACCTGACTGCGGAGAAATAACCACCTTTGGACGTATACTTAGTATACATGTGTTATAATAACGCGAAATTTTCGTAGCTAGAACATACATTGTCTGGAGTTGAAGATGGCCAAGAGGCATAAAATCGATTCTCGCCCGACTATCTCGCAGATCGCTACTGCGGCTGGCGTCTCTATCCCTACCGTTTCAAAGGTGCTCAATGGGCGGATGGATGTCTCCCCAGCCACCC
Organism: Ktedonobacteraceae bacterium; assembly: GCA_034437695.1. Classification (GTDB taxonomy): domain Bacteria; phylum Chloroflexota; class Ktedonobacteria; order Ktedonobacterales; family Ktedonobacteraceae; genus Paraktedonobacter. The sequence goes on along the minus strand of DAOTTJ010000421.1, from coordinate 16,076 downwards.
GCGAGCGCATTGAACAGGTAATTGAAGAATATGGCTTTGTCCCCAATCGAGCGGCTCGCGCCCTGAGCAAGGGCAAGACCGGTCTGGTCGACCTGGTGGTTCCACGCCTTGACGACGATTATTTTTTCCCCATTATCCAGGGAGCCGAACAGGTACTCAAAGACGCTGGCGTGCGCCTGGTGCTGACCTCCACTCACTACGAAGCAGATGAGGAGCTTCTCTGGATCGAGGCCGCAGCCGATCGCTCAACCGACGGGGTTCTGCTGGTCCTTCCTTCGGACGAGGCTATCCAACGCCTCTCACAGCAGACCTTCCCTTTTGTGGTGATCCACAATCAGGGCGGCTTACCCCTGAATATCCCTTCGGTGACGATTACAAGCTGGGATGGCGGCTTTACTGCAACCAATCGCCTGATCGCTCTTGGCCATCGCCGCATCGCCTATATCGGCAAAAATGTCTCTGCGATGGACGCCATCGAACGTCTGGCTGGCTATCGCACTGCCCTGGAGGTCGCTTCGATCCCTCTCGATCCCGACCTGCAATGCGAGGGAAAGTTCACCGCCGATGATGGCTATCACGCGACGATGGCCCTGATGGCCCTGGCCGACCCCCCCACCGCGATCTTCGCGGGCAACGATCACCACGCGATTGGCGTCTACCGGGCGCTCTACGAACTCGGGATGAGCATCCCGCAACAGGTCAGCGTGGTCGGCTTCGATAATCTGGCCTACACCGAACTGATGAACCCGGCCCTGACTACTGTCCACGTCCCACGCCTGGAACTCGGACGCGTGGCCTCGACTATGCTTATGCACCTGATTGCCCACGAGGTTCTTGACCTGCCACTGATGACTCTACCTACCCGACTGATCGAGCGCGAGTCGTGTACCTCACTCGTTCGTCATCCCTGACTCCTTCACGCGGAGACTCGCCCGCACACGCCAGAGTGCGGGCAGCCTCACACCGGCTCTACAGGCTTGACGGCGTACCCCATATACGCCCCGGCCAGGCTCTTGCTCTCGTGAAACTGGATACGCTCCCCCACCTGGGGAACGGTGATCTTCTTGCGCCTCTGCTGCAAAAGCAGGTACAGCACCAGCAAGGGATTGGCCCGCGGACTCATCCCTCTGCTCTCTTGCGGCGTCAAGCGGCTCCTTTCAAGGTAGCGCCGCAGTTCAGCCGGGCGAATAAACATCTGCCAGTCGTGAAGGTTGGGCGGGAGAAAATGGGTCCACTCCTGCGCAAGCTTGATAGCCCCTATCCAGCTCAACCACGAACGATTGATAGTATCGTAGAAAAAGATCCCGCCCGGCTTGAGGGTCCGCGCAATCTCCGCGATCACGCGCTCAACATCGTCGACGTGCTCCAGTACGTCGCAACAGACGACGAGGTCGAACGAGGCGGCGGCAAACGGCAGGTGTTCACCTGCACCTATCTGGTAGTCAATCGCCAGCCCGGCCTGACGCGCATGGCCGCGTGCAACCTCCAACGAGGCCGCAGACGGATCGATCCCCGTCACTCGACAGCCAGCCCTGGCGAACTCTTCCGCCAGCAAACCACCTCCACATCCTACATCCAGCAGCGTCTGACCCCGCACGCCGGACGCCTCTCCTGCCAACAGGACGCGCTGAAAGTATCCGAAGCGCACGGGGTTTAGCCACGTACGCAGCAGACCAAGCGCCTCGTTCTCGTCCCACCATGTGTGGCTCAGACGGTCGTAGAGTTGGTTGTCAACCGGCATGCACGATACTCTCTTTCTTGCTCTCTCTAGAAACAGACGTACTTTTTCTGTATAGAAGACACTCACCTATAGAGTGGTCAAGCCATCAGACGGTCAACCAGCGCGTCAGACGATGCACAAAGGCTGCCTCCTGTTTGCTGCGAAAGGCCCCATAGATATAGCGATCGGGCCGCACCAGCAGAAAAAGCTCTTGCTCGCCACACACGAAGTCGGCAAAATCGCCGTTGTCTCGCGCCCAGGCGATCTCCTCGCTCTCGGCTGGCTGCTGCGCTCCCTGCGGCACGATACAGAGCGTACGCGGCTTCAGGCGCTCCCAGAGCTTACACCGCAGGGGAACAAATGCCTCACCAGGCACAGCACACAGACGCAGCAGCGCAAAGTCATGCCCCAGCAGTTCGTCGAGCAAGACCTCTTGCCCGCTCTGCGCTGTGAGCAGTGGCTGCGGCAGCAGTTGTCCGGCATATCCGCGCACTCCTCGCGCCAGAAAGCCACGTCGGTAGACCGGCTCGGGCTTAATCCGCATCTCGCTGAACAGACCCGCCACGGACGGCACGGCCCCGGCTGAGCGCAAAACCACGTCGCGCACAAACGCTCGCCACGCCTGCGCAGACATGATGATCCCGCCCAGAAAGGTCGAGAAACGCAGCAGACGCCTGGTGTGCGGCACGCGCTCCTCCTGATAGGTGGCGAGCAGGGCCGGACTGGCCTGACGCTTGACAACCAGCGCAAGCTTCCACGCCAGGTTGTGCGCATCGCGCAGTCCACAGTTCATGCCCTGTCCACCGAAAGGCGGCATCTGGTGCGCGGCATCCCCCAGTAGAAAGATATTCCCCCGCGCAAACGCCGTGGCACACGTGGCGTGAAAGGTGTAGACGCTGCGCCGCTGTATCTCCGGCTCCCGCGTCTCACCGAGCGCGTGCAACAGACGGCTGATGGACTCGGGCGCGAGAAAGGTCGCGCTCGCTTCTCCACGGTGCAGCATAAATTCCCAGCGCCAGTTCTGGCCCGGACCCGGCACGCTCACCGCAGGCCGCGCCGGATCGCAAAAGAACGTGATGTAGTCGGCGAGCGGGACCACCCCCCGACAGATGCTATCCACTACCAGCCAGCGCTGCGGAAAGGTAGTGCCGCGCTGCTTGATGCCCAGACTGTGACGCACAAGACTTTTGCCGCCATCACAGGCAAGCACATAGCCGCAACTCAAGCGCTCAAGTCCCCCATCGGCGGTGCGGATCGTCACAAGCACCTGGCTCGCTTTCTCCTGAATGCTCTCCAGAGTCTGCCCAAAACGCACCTCGACACCGGCAAAACGTCCCAGACCACCCAGCAACGCCGCCTCCACATCCGGCTGCCTAAAGGTCGAGATCAGCGGATAGCCGTTGCGCCTGCTGCGCGGCCTGACACTCGCCAGCACACGCCCACGCGAAAGATACCGCGCCCCCATGTCTAGCTTGACATGCTCCAACACCTCGCTGCGCAACCCTAACGCCTGGCAGATGCGCAAACCGTCGTCGTCGATGGCAACCGCTCGCTGGAAACCAGCCAGCTCTGGATTACGTTCAATGAGTAGCGCCTGGACACCGTGCAAGCCCAGGAGATTCGCTACCGTCAGACCCGTCGGGCCTGCCCCAATAATCAATACTGGTATAAATGCATCAAACATATTTTTCCGTATCTCTATCCGGGTGCTTGCAGCGCAAAACGCTCCATCCAGTTTATCCAGATCACCCGTCTATCATATCTCAGGAACGCACGACTCTGCGCTAGCCTTCACAGGCGATACACCATGCAAGCTTTTGACACTTGCAGTATCCACTTACCATTATCTTTTTCGTGTACAATAAAGAGGAAATTGACAACGCCGTCTGCCAGACGGCACATACGTGACTGGCTTTATGGAGAACAAATCTTTGGGCTTATCAGATCAAGACGAAACCTACGAGCAACTAGGTGCCGAAGAAACAAATACGACCAGCCCGGTCAAGCAGTGGATCGACGCATTTAACACCCACGATGTCACACGTATAGCTTCCCTCTATACCGAAGACGCGGAACTGTGCGATACGGGTATGAAACGACCACGCCGCGGCCTGGTGGAGATCCGGCACTGGTTTGCCGAACGCTTCCAGAAAATGCCCGACCTGCGCTATACGCCAACGCGCTTCTTCGCACACAAAGGCGAGGTCGTGGTCTGTTGGATAGCTCAAGGGCAGACTCCACCTCTCCTGCACCAGCGCTGGCTAATCCAGCCATTTAAAGTCGACGGCACCAGCGTCTTCTTACTACGGGCCGGTCTGGTCTGCTGGCAACACGGCTACTACGACCATCTGCAAATCGCCGAGGCGGTCCTGCCGCCCCTGCGTTGGCTCCCTCTACGGCTCTAGTTCTGGCTGGAAAAGAAGTACTATGATGCACACACACTTCAAACGCTCACCGTATGCACTGCTCTCAGGTCTATTCCTGCTCAGTCATCCCGTCCCGCTGCTCTTTCACTTGCTCGCAATCGCGATGTTTACGCTGCTAGCGGCCGGACTTCATGCGACCTGGTCGGTAGTGGCATATATCATCGCGGCACACGCGGCGATGCAGTTGGCTATTAATTTTATCAACGACTACTGTGACCGCGCACGCGATGCCGTGGGCAAGCCCGAGAAGCCGATCCCGCGTGGCCTGGTCAGGCCACGCGAGGCGCTGATCCTCGGCTATCTGATGGTAGGAACGATGGCGCTGCTCTTGTTGCCCCTGCCACCGCTGGCCTGGGGCCTTTCGCTGCTCTACCTGACCCTGGCAATGGCCTACAATCTGGGTCTGAAATCCACGCCTTTCAGCGGCTTTGTCTTTGCCCTCGCTATGCCTCTGATACCCCTGTACGCCTTCGCGGGAGTCGGACGCAGCATCCCACTGCTCGTCTGGCTCGTACCCGTCGGCTTCCTGCTCGGCGTGGCGCTGAACCTGGCCAATTCGCTGCTCGACCTGGAGCAAGACGCCGCCAACGGCGCTCGCACCCTGGCCGTCGCGCTGGGCGTCAAACGCGCGTTTCTCTGCGGCAACTGCTTACTGGTCGGCGGCGCACTGCTCATTCTCGGCCTGCACCTGACACACATCCTGCCGATCCAACCGCTGATCCTGGCTGGCACCCTGCTCGCGACAGCCCTGTTCCTGCTGGCGATCTGGCTCCTGACGGGTCCAACAAAGCCTCACACGACACGTAAAATCTACTTCTACCTGGTCACTCTGGCGGCAATCGTGCTGGCCGGAGGCTGGTTAACAGGAGGACTAATCTGATGCCTCTGCGTCTGACACCGCCCGAATGGCTGCTCAATCGGCTGACACTCTTGCCAACCCCGCTCTTCGATACACCGCTCGCTCCTGGCCTTGCCAGGGTGCTGGCGACCGCCTGCGAGCTGGATATCTTTGAAACACTTCACGCAGGTCCAGCCACGCTAGAAGCGCTGGCAGCGACCACCCAATGCCAGCCTCAGAGTCTAAGCCCGCTGCTCCAACTGCTGCGTGCCGCAGGCTATCTACGCATGAGGGGCGGACGCTATGCCAATAGCCTGGTCACGCGCCGCTGGCTGCTCAACACCTCACCAGTCAATATAGCGCCCTACATCATCCATAGTCCCGATATCATCGCGCTCTGGGAACCGCTGACTGCGGTGGTGCGCAGCAACCAGCCTCTGGTCAAGATGCCCTACGAGGACGACAGCAGCCAACCCGAGGTCCAGGCCGCCCTGGCTCGCCACTACGCCGGCCTCGCCGCACTGGCCACCGTCCTGGGTCGCGAGATCGTCTCGCGCGTCCACCTCCCAACTCACGCCACCCGCCTGCTCGACGTAGGTGGCTCGCACGGCGCGTACAGCACGCTCTTCTGTCGCAAATATCCCACCCTCCGCGCCACCATCCTCGACCTCCCGCCGGGAGTCGCCGCAGGCAAACTCCTCACTCCCCAAATGGGCGCAGGCGAGCGCATCGATTTTGTCTGCCTGGACCTGCTCAAAGAGCCGCTGCCCGCCGACCTCTCGCAGACCTTTGATGTGGCGCTCTACTTCCATATGGCCCACCTCCTCTCGCCCGAAATCAATCAGCAGCTCCTCCAACGAGTCACCACTTGCCTCAAACCCGGCGGCCAGCTCATCTTCGTCGACCAGATTACCGACCAGAAACACGCCTCACGCCTGGCCACCATGCTCGTCCAACTCATGGCCCTAACCATGATCTCGGTCGGCGGCACCTGCTACCCCTTCACAACCGTCAAAAGCTGGCTGGAAAGCTCAGGCATGAGCAAAGTCCAACTCCACCGCCTCCTCACCCCCGGCGCAACCCTGATCACCGCCCACAAAAACTAAAACCACCCCACACTACCACGCCTGGGAAAAAGAGCAGCTCTCTTTCCCAGGCGTGAGTTTGTTCCCCCACTATCCTTTTCTTCCCTTCAAAAAGTCGGCAGGAGTTCCTTGTTTTACGTGAATACAGGGTAATCTGGACAAACTTATCGACCTTGAGATCTTTCAGAGCTTGCCCATTCCAGGATTTCCAATTTCTGGTTGTTGAGATCTTGCTTGTCCGTCGAGATTCTCAAGTAGGTGATGGTCTGGCTCATAATTTGGACGGTATCCTCTGAACCTGTTTTCCTCCACAACATATAGACAGCTTGAAATATCGAGTTTTCACAAAACAGTGGTTTATATAATTGTAAAGGATAGCTATAAATCGCGATCTGCAAAATATTCCAACAACCACAAGAAGGACAAACATCCATTTCGCAGAGAATGTCGTATGCCTCGGTTAGGAGAAAAGGTTTTGCGTTCAACTAATTGCTCCAGAGGAAGGTTCAAATCTATCATTTGTAATAGCCCCAAACAAAAGCCCCAGAATATTCCAAAGATAAATCCACCAACCAGCCCCATGAGTGACCAAATGAGCAAATTAACGATTCCAGGCCAGTTGTATCTACTGAGCAAATTATCCGGTTTGCTAAACACATCTACAAGTACTCCTATAATTAGCCCTACAATTCCCCAGCCAACGAGAGAGTGAAACATGGTTCGTTTTGCCTTTTTCCAGGGATAACCGATTTTTTCCACAGGTGTTATTTTGTGCTTTACCTTAAGAAACACCATAATTGCCCCTGAGACAAACCATGCAACTCCTCCTAGAATTATTCCGTTAGCTCCCCATAGTAACTTCGTGGTTAGTCCAATGAACCACTCATAGATCATTAATAAGCAGCATTCTACACAACAATAATAGAGCACCTTTTTTTACAGAATAAGACCTATCCAAAATGTATGCCACATCACGGTCGTTAACACGTTCCACTCCTCTGTGGAGTTCTCACCACAGAGGGGTGGAACTATCGCTTTAGCTGGCAGCTTCCTGGCAACTTTCCTCTCCTTCTTTTCGTTCTTTCAAACGCAGAGGGCGAAGATTCTCTAATGAGCGCCCTGGTTGCGGCGCGAACTGATACTCGCCGATCAGATTGATGTGCTTCCAACAACCCACTCAGTCGTGCAGATGCTCCTCGCTCTCAGAAGTACAGAAGACGATCTTCTGCAACGATAAAACAGAAAACTACCCTTGAGCAAATCTTGAACGTTTGCTCATAGTTTCATGAGGTTGCGGTGCTACGATATGAGTGTCGCAAGAACAAAGGGTTCTGCGGTAACACATAAATGTTTATATCAATGCCTGAAATACAGAAAGAAGTTTCACTATGAAGAAAAAAATGTTTTTGATCGGCGGCGGCTCCGCTCTTCTATTGCTGTTCGCAATGCTCGGCGCTTTCTTCGCTGGACCGCTCATGGCCTCGGCGCAAAATACGACGACGACGACCGCTACAGGGACTGCCTGCCAGCAATATCAGCAAAATCTGGCCAATAGTCTGCACATTTCAACCACGACTCTGCACCAGGACCAGGTCGCAGCCAGGGAAGCGGTTGTCGCTCAGGAAGTCAAGGACGGCAAGCTGACCCAGACTCAGGCCAATGCGATCGATAAACGTCTGGCCGCCAGCACGGCTTGCAGCGGCAAAGACAAGGGGCTTGGTTTCCAACGCGGCATTCTGCGCCACACGTTGACCGCCGCCAAGTCCACTCTGCTCTCCCAGGTCGCCGCTGGCCTGCATCTGAGCACCACGCAATTCCAGAGTGACTTGCAGAACGGTCAAACCCTGACCCAGATTGCTAAAGCTCAAAAAGTTACCGCGAGCCAGTTGCACACTATCGTTGTCAATGCAGCCGATACAGCCCTGAACCAGGCTCAGAAAGCCGGCACTATCACTGCTGCTCAGGCCACTCAGTTCACTACCTACCTGAAAAACCATCCCGGTATGGTCGACCGCTGGCTGCACCACAATTTCGCTAAAGCGAAAAAGTAACATATCGTCGATCGATCGATGAGTTCGCGAGGGACCACTCTGTGGCCCCTCGTTTTTTTGTCATCTTCCGCCTTTTCGATTACCGGTTCTGGACACGTGTGTGAGAATAGGACTATGGGAAACTGGTCACCCTCGACCAGTGAAGGCGAGAACGCCCCATATGACCCATACATATAGAATACACCTCTGGAGGTCCCCAATGACTGAACTTGCTACCATTACCACTTACCTGACCGTCCCCCGCGCTCATGGACCCACCTGGTCGCCCTCTGGCACTTCTCTCGCGTTCCTCAGCGACCAGACCGGGATCGACCAGGTCTGGCTGCTCCCTTCTCTGACCAGCCAACCACAACAGTTGACTAGCTTCACCGATCGCGTCGGCCTGGTTAGCTGGTCGCCCGACGGCTCACATCTGCTCGCCACTGTCGACTCGGGCGGCAACGAGCACGATCAACTCTACCTGCTTTCCACTACCGGCACCGCTCCCCTGGCCTTAACCCGCTCTCCCCACGTCATTCATCACTTCGGTGCCTGGTCGCCCAACGGTGCCGCGCTCTGCTATAGCAGCAATCAACGCCATCCCGCCTTCTTCGATGTCTGGACGATGGATCTTCAGACGCAAACGACTCACTGCGTGCTCGCTCAGGACGCCAGTCTACTCGCCGAGGCATGGTCAAACGACGCCAGGTTCTTGCTGGTGACACGCTTCAACTCTGAAACCGATCTGGATCTGCTCCTGCTTTCCGTCGAGGACGGCTCGTCGCGCCTCCTGACTCCGCACGAGGGCGAGGCTACCTATATGTACCCGCGCTTCTCACCCAATGACCGCTCGCTCTACGTTCTGACAAACGTTCAGCGCGAATTTATGGCCCCCGCTCGCATTGAACTGCACGACTCACCTTCGTCACCCACGGCTCATGCACCGCTCACCTATCTGGCGGAGACCACCTGGGACGCCGAGGCGGGCCTGGCGCTCTCGCCCGATGGCACAACGCTCACCTGGGCGCTCAATGAGGATGGCTGCTCGCGCCTGGTCTTCTATGACCTCGTCCAGCAGACCGAGCGCCCGGCTCCGACCTTTCCCCCAGGGGTGATCGAGGGCCTGACTGGATCTCCTACAGGTCCACAGCTTGCGTTCAGCTTTAACGGCACCAGGCACGCGAGCAATATCTGGCTCGTCTCGCCCTCGTCTCCGCTCGCACAACAGGCCACCAGTCTGCCCGCGCAGCTACACGCTGCAAGCCTGGTCGTACCCGAACGTATTCACTACCCATCCTTCGACGGTCTGAGTATTCCCGCGTACTACTATCGTCCCCATACCAGCACACGCGCCACGCCCGATGGTCGCCTGCCAGTGATAGTCTTTGTCCACGGCGGACCCGAGTCGCAGTTTCGCCCGCTACATGCAGCCCCCTGGATGCCGCCCTTCCAATACTACCTGCATCAGGGCTTCGCTCTCCTCGCCCCCAATGTGCGCGGCAGCACCGGCTATGGCAAAACCTATGTCCACCTGGACGATGTCGCGCTGCGCAGTCAGAGCGTGGCCGACCTCAAAGCCGCGGTCGACTGGCTCATCGGCGAGGGCCACGCCGATCCCCGGCGCATCGGCATCCTGGGCCGCAGCTATGGCGGCTATATGGTCCTGGCCGCCATCACCTCTTACCCCGACCTGTGGGCCGCCGCCGTCGATATTGTCGGCATCGCCAACTTTGTCTCGTTCCTCGAACAGACCGGTCCCTGGCGGCGCAAGTGGCGCGAAGCCGAATATGGCAGTCTGGCCAACGACCGCGAAACACTCATCAATCTCTCGCCCATCCACGCGGTCGAGCGCATCACTTCACCGCTCCTCGTCCTGCACGGAGCCAACGACTCACGCGTGCCAGTCGCTGAAGCCGACCATATCGTCGCCGCCGTCAAGGCCCGCGGCATACCCGTCGACTACCTGCGCTTCGCCGACGAGGGCCACTTTATGCTGCGTCAGAGCACTCAGCTTCGCGCCTATCCAGCCATCCTTGACTGGTTCGCCCGCTACATGGGCTGAGAAACTTACTGGATCGTCCGCAACGGCCAGATCAAGACATCCTGGCGCAGTGCATAGTGCAGCAACGGCTGCATATCCGGCAACTCAATCCCATGCGGACGCGTCATTGTATTCCATTCGAGTTCTAACTCCGCTACTTGTAAAGGCCAGCGCACATGATGAATATCACCACGATAGAGACGCTTCCCCGCAGTTGTATACAGCGCATAGCGCTCGGTCAGCCACGCCTCCAACGAACCAGGCTCAGCCAGCACAACCGGCGCAAGCGGTCGATAACGAGCGCGAAACTCAGCACCCGGCGCACCCCGATGCGTGCGCCGACTGCGATAGTCGATGGTTTCACCACGTCTCTGACTCTTCATCTGCGCGTTAAAGTAAGGCAGGTGAAAGAGCGAACGAGCCAGCGCTACAGCCAGCGGATTGCCCGCGTCCAGACTGAAAAAGTAAACCCCCGGCACGCCATCCACCAGCACGTACACACGTACATTCAACTCGGGGAAGGTCGAGAGTCCAGGCAGCGCAGGCGTGCCACGCGGTCGAACCCCGCTCATGTGAAAAGGCACAACCCCCACCCACGTCATACCCTCAAAGGTATCGACCTCCATTCGCGCCGGGATCAACGGGCGCAAAACAGAAGGAGCGAACTCCCAATGCGCAAACAGCAACTCGTGCCACACCTGCCACATAATCCAGGGACCCTCAGGCACCGGATACGGTCTATGTTTGACTATACGCAAAATATCGCTTGCTTTCATGGTTTCTCCTGCGCCCCACTCGCTCCAGCAAGGCGGCTTCTCATGCAAATTTTCTCTTTTGATCATAGCAGTTTTATTGCTTTCGCCCAGGTCTGTTCTCTCCACATGAGTGGTCTTCAGTCCACAACTGGCAAGCCTTTGTGCAGAGGGATACCCTCTGCACTCCCGTTCTCATGTTTTGCCTACGGCAAAACATGCAGAATAAAAGAAAAAGGTTATTGGGAACACCTCAGATTACCTGTCCCCCGGACAGGGTGCCGGCAAAGGGCTGCCACCCTCTACACTCCTGCTTCTCTTCAAATCTATGTCGGGCAAGCAGAAGAAGGTGCAGGAAGGTCTGGGCTTCACCACTACGAAGCGTTCTGCGAAAAACCTACCCGTGCAAAGGGCTGCCGCCCTCTGCACTCCTGCCTGAGTCCACATCTATGGAGGACACCTCTGCACCGACAGGGGACTGCTGGCCTTTGTAGACAATTGCGCTTGCTCGCTTCAACGTGAAATAATGAATGGGAACATTTCCGCGACACTCTATACTAGAAGGATTTACTGCGATGACGCTTATCACTCGTATGGTCGCGCGCGCGGGCAAGCTGCCCCCGGCGGAGACCCACAACATTCTGGTCGAGCGTGACCTGCCAGTGACCATGCCCGATGGTGTGGTTCTGCTGGCCAATCGCTACGTTCCGCGCCATCTTCAGGGCGAGAAACCCCCCTTGATCCTGGTGCGCAGTTGCTACGGGCGCAGCGGCTTCTTTGGCGTCATCTACGGACGCCTCTACGCTGAACGCGGTTTCCAGGTGCTCATCGAGAGCACACGCGGCACCTTTGGCTCGGGCGGCACCTTCAATCCCTTCCAGGACGAACGCGCCGACGGCCTGGCAACTGTGGCCTGGCTCAAAACACAGCCCTGGTTCCCCGGAAGCTTTGTCACCAATGGAGCAAGCTATCTGGGCTTTGTGCAGTGGGCGCTGGCCAGCGAGGCCGGACCCGAACTCAAGGGTCTCGGCATCCAGATCAGCACCGCTGAGTTTCATAGCCAGAGCTACCCCGGTGGCTCTTTCTCACTCGACACGATGCTCAACTGGATCTCGATTATCGCCCATCAGGAGCAGCCTTTTAGCGCCATCAAGCAAATCCTGTTTTCGCGCAATCGCAAGGTCGAACAGGGGCTTGCCCACCTGCCACTTGCTGACACCGATAAGCTGGTGAATGGCACACATGCTCCCTACTTCCAAACCTGGCTGGAAGAGACTAGCGCCACCGATCCCTACTGGCAGGCCATCGACTTTACTCCAACACTCAAAGATATCACGGCCGAGGTCAATTTTATCGGCGGCTGGTACGACATCTTTCTACCCTGGATGCTCAACGACTATCAAACCCTGCGAGCAGCCGGCAAACATCCACGCCTGACCATCGGTCCCTGGGCGCACTCAACCCCTAACATACACTGGTACACGATGCAGGAGATACTGCCCTGGTTTAAGGCCCAACTCCAGAACGATCCCTCACACCTCCGCGCCGAACCCGTGCATATCTTTGTGACCGGAGCCAACGTCTGGCGCGACTACTCCGACTGGCCACCGGCCAATCTCACTCCACAACGCCGGTTCCTCCAACCAGCCGGACTGCTCGCGTCAGCACCCGCACCCGCCTCGGAGCCAGACCACTACCGCTATGATCCAGCAGACCCGACGCCCGCGCTCGCCGGTCCACTCCTGACCGGCAAGGCCCAGCCAACCGATAATCGTTCGCTGGAGGCACGCGCCGATGTCCTGACCTATACAAGCACTCCCCTGGAACAAGACCTGGAAGTCATCGGCCCGGTACAGGTCGAACTCTTCGTCACCTCCAGCACTGCCCACACCGACTTCTTTGCGCGTCTCTGCGACCTCGATAAACAGGGAGTCTCAATCAATGTCTGCGACGCACTTATACGCATCGAGCCAGACCGGCCAGCGGCCAATCCCGACGGCACTCTGTTCGTCTCCATCGAACTCTGGCCCACCGCCCACCGCTTCCTCAGCGGCCACAGTCTACGCCTGCAAATCTCTAGCGGCGCACACCCCAGGTACGCCCGCAATCCCGGCAGCGGTGAACCACTGCCCACCGCCAGCAAATGTGTAGTCGCCGACCAGGCCATCTATCACGATCCCACGCATCAATCAGTACTCATCTTCTCAACAACCTGATATATGAGTCATTTCTGATTTTTGTGAGCGATGAAACGCCGCAGGAGTGCAAAGCGCAGATTCGGGGATGCGCCCCCGAAAAACCTTTTCTGTGTGTGTTGCCGGTCACCTGCGGTGACCGGCAACACACACAGGATGTTTGTCCTGGTTTGACAAAATCAAGGATGACTCATAGAAGCTTTGCCCTGATTTGACAAAATCAGAGATGACCCATACACGTTCTATGCCTTTTGTAGAGATAAGGATGTTTTGCCTGCGAAGATCGCAATTTTCGAAAAAGTCCCTACCTGTAGGGAACTGAGAGAAAAAAGCTTGACTCTCTTCACCTCAGTTTGTTATGATGAATAATAGAAAAAGTGCAATAAACTATACATACGATGTTGGCAAAGGGGAAAATCGTTATGTCAAATCAACTGCAAGATCCACCAAGCTGGCGAGTTATCCTACAAAAAATCATTCAATCCCCTAAAGAACGCCAGCGTATCGCAGAGGCGCTAGGCATCAACGGCGTGACGTTAACGCGCTGGATCAAACGCAACTCCCGGCCACAACAGGCCTCGCTGGCTCGTCTGATCAAAGTGGTCCCGCCGCAATATCGCCTAGAGCTTCAGCAAGCGCTCAAAGCTGCCTATCCAGCGATGGAAGAGAAATTTGTCGAAGAGACCTCTGAGATCATCCCGGCAACCTTTTTTCGCCAGATTCTAAGCGAACGCGCCATCGTCATAGAAACACTCCTCCACTGGCAGCTCACCTTACGTATTATCAGCGAAGCCATCGCACGCCTCGATCCACATCGCCTGGGCATGGCGATTACTGCCGCGCTCTGCATGCCACCAGTCGACGGACGCATTCGCAGCCTGCGCGAACACGGCGGGCGTGGCACCGAACCCTGGGTCGCCGACCTGGAACACCAGTCGATCTTTCTGGGCATGAATTCGCTGGCCGGCTACGTGGTACAGAATGGCCGTCCAGCCAGTGTCCGCAATGTGGAAAAGGAGCAATACATCCCCGTTTTCGCCTATCCCCAAGACTGGGAAGCCAGCGCCGCAGCCTGCCCTATCTGGCTGGATGGCAAGATCGCCGGTTGCCTGCTGGCCGCGTGCCGCGAAGTCGACCATTTCACGCAGACGCGCATGGATCTGCTGATTGATCTGACGAATCTCTATTCGCTGGCCCTGAGATGCGATCAGTTCTACGACCACCGTCTGGTGCATCTACGCTATATCCCGCACCCCAAGCATCAGGACCGACTGCTGCATAGCTTTCGCCAGACCTCGAATAGTCTGATGGCCGAGGCCGTCCAGCAGGGCCGCCCAATCAGCAGCACAACTGCGGAGATGCTCGCCTGGCAGAAGATCGAGGAAGAGTTGCTCAAGCAGGCTCCCGAGTTGGAAGAGAATGAGTAGACCAGTCTGCCGCTCGCTACGCGCTCATTCGATGCCGTACTTGCGCATCAGGTAGCGTAGCTGGTCGACTTTACCCAGACCAAGCAATTCGCTGGCCCGCGCCCGATTGTGATTGGCCGTCGCCAGCGCCCAGCGCACGAGGTGTTGCTCAACCTGACTCAGCACATCCTCCAGGATCACCCGACCACCCGGTCGCAGATTGAGCCACTGCTCCCAGGGGTCCAACACCCGCCCGCTCGCGCTCTCAAGCTGACCCGCGACTTCACGCGGCAGATGCACCGGCAAGATGATGTCGCCGTTGCTCAAGATCATGGCTCGCTCGATCACATTTTTGAGTTCGCGGATATTGCCCGGCCAGTGATAGATCATCAATAAACGCTGTGCCTCCAGGGAGATCGAGCGGATATTGCGTCCCAGCGATTTATTAAAGTCTTCAATAAAGCGCGAGGCAAAGAGCAAGATATCGTCGGGCCTTTCGCACAGCGGCGGCAGCTCGATGCGCAAGACCGCCAGGCGGTAGAAGAGGTCGCTACGAAACGTTCCCTCTCTGAGCGCCTCTTCCAGATTCCGGTTGGTCGCAGCCAGCACGCGCACGTTGATCTTGACCTCCTTGTTGCCACCTAGCCGATAGAAGGAGCGCGTCTCCAGCACGCGCAACAGTTTGACCTGCATATCTAAGGGCATCTCGCCGATCTCGTCAAGAAAGAGCGTCCCGCTGTCGGCGAGTTCGAGCAGACCGCGTTTCTGCTTTTTGGCATCGGTAAAGGCGTATTGCTCGTAGCCGAATAATTCGCTTTCCAGCAGCGTGTGCGCAATCGAGGCACAGTTCAGGGGGTGAAAGGGACCAGCAGCCCGCTGACTCTGCTCGTGAATGGCGTGCGCGACCACCTCTTTGCCCGTCCCGCTCTCGCCGGTAATCAGAACCGAGGCGGTATCGCTGCGTGCGACGCGTGCGACAAGTTCAAAGACCTCGCGCATGCGTTCGCTATGCCCGACAATGTAGCGAAAGTGGTAGTTATCGCTCTTCTCACTGCGCAGTTGGCGCAGCTCGCGGTACATCGCGCTAGTCTCCAGGGCGCGTTGCACGACCAGCAGCAGCTCGGTCAGATCGAACCCCTTGATCAAATAATCGAATGCGCCCAGCTTCATCGCCGCCACCGCGCTCTGCACATCCCCATAAGCGGTCAGCATGATTACCGGGAGATCAGTATCGGTTTTGCGGATCTCCGCGAGGATATCCAGACCGCTCACACGTGGCAAACGCACATCGAGCAGGAGCAGGTCGATAGTATTCTTCTGCAACTCGTTCAGACCTGCCTCGCCGTCGGCTGCCGTGAGAACCTCGTAGCCGTGTTTACCCCGGTAACGCGCCAACTGATGTGGTAGATGTGGCTCATCGTCAATAATCAGTATGGTTAGACTCACAGTTCCCGATACCCCCTCCACTCGCTGTCCACTTATGAGTCATCCCAGATGTTTCTGCTATGTGTGGTCAGCGAGACACAGCAGGAGTGCAGAGGACGGCCGTCCTCTGACTGGGGGTTCGGGGGCTGCGTCGCCGA
>DAOTTJ010000420.1:0-4619 GCA_034437695.1 Ktedonobacteraceae bacterium | reverse complement strand
CCATGTTGTGCGCAATACCCAGGAGGAGCATCTTGTACGCAGAGTCGCCTATGCCGCTATGCGTGGCATTCTTCATTATGAACCGCGTGAACAATATCATTTTACGTCACATCATTCTTCTCTCATGAAAGAAATCGACTGGAAGATGGTTGATTCGTATCTCTAAGTCTCTTCAACAGGAGAAGGGCTAACTTTTGTATGCCCCCAAGCTGAAGGTCGCCAGGGTTTGGATATTGTTGTAGATTTGAGATATGCCGCTCTGCTCTAAGGTGTGGGTTGTGGGGTTGAACTGACCAAGATAGGCCTGCGAGATCTGGCTTGAAAGCGTCTGAAACTGCTGTGAGGCGGCTGGTTGTAAGAGTTGGCTATCATTCAAGGCTAGCAGGTTTTTAGCAAGCTGACGGATCTCCTGGAAGCGCGTTTCGAGCAGACTGAGGTCGGTATTTAATCTGGCCGCCAGTGCTCTCTGACCCGAGGTGGCGTAGGGGCTGGCAGCAATGGCCGCCAGGTGGAAGGCGATGTGCTGGATATAACCGCTGGGAACCTGATTGAGGGAGTCGAAGGTGAGAATAGCCACACGTGCGACCGCAGGATCGATGGCCAGCGGCGTTCCCGGAGGCACGTCGCGCGAGACGTAGACCGCGCTATCCAGATAGTCGAGTATACCCACCAGCGAGCTACGCGTCCCCTGCACGTCGCCCCTGACCCTAGCGTTCTGCGCCGCACTGACCAGGTGGGTGAGCGCCTGCACGTTGAGATGCAACCAGAAAGCTAATCCACCGGATAGATGCACATTTTCAAGCTCAGGATCGGAGGTGAGCAGGTGATGAAGGTGGTCGACCAGACTATAGTGGTGGGTTGTGTCGTTCGGGTCGGGCGTCTGGGAAAGCACGCCGGAGTAGCGCCAGGTCGCACGATCGATTGAGGGAACTAACGGCTGCGACTGGGTAGACTGCTCAGTGATGAGCAAGGCATTGGACAGGGCCAGCAGGTCGGTCTGCTGCGGGTCCCGATAGATATAGTGGATGGTCCCCTGTTGCACGGAGAGACGAGCCAGCAAGAGAGCCGGGCCTTCAGGATTTGCCAGCGAGACCAGCAACCACGCATAGTAACTCTGACCCGCTGCCGGAGAGGATACATGCGAGAGGTCTATCTCCAGAATATCGTTGATGCCCTTGTCGGTGGTCTGACTCGACTGATCGCTGACGTTGCTACTCTTGAAAAAGGCACAGCCCGAACTGGGCGCGTTCAGCACACCTGCGGGACAACTGGTCGGCATAGACAACTGGCTGGCAGTATTGTGAGGCAACCTGAAAAGGGCGATGGAGGCCAGGATAAAACCAGCCACAATCAGCACCGCCGCAACTATACTTCCAGCCGCAAGCAATGGACGCAAGCGACCCGACGACCGACCACCCACAGCGGGCGGCAGCGGGAGATACTGAATCGTCTCGCGCTCGCCATCAAAGGTCATTGCCGATTGGTCGCCAGCCAGCCAACGCTTGATCCCCGCAGAGAGCGCAAGCCGACGAGCATCACGCTGGTTCGACCTCGCCTCCTGGACGGGAAGCGTCGGCAGGGGCTGTGGTTCGCTAACGGGCGGTTCAGTAGAGGTTGTCAACAGGAAGCGGGGCAAAAGACTCTGGGCACTCAGCCTCACCGACAAATCAACATCCTCGCTTGCAGCCAGCAAGGCTTCCAATGGGAGCGGCTGATCGAGTCTGCCCAGAGTCGCAAGAGCGGCCTCGCGCACCAGCCATCCGGGATCGTGCAGGGCGTCAAGCAGCGGCTCCAGCGGGACACGCTCTTTAATCTGTCCCAGAGCCTGCGCGGCTGTAGCTCGCACACTTTCGTCGGTATCGCTCTGCATCGCGTGAAGCAACGGCTCAACCGCCACCTGACCGCCAACCAGACCCAGGGTCTGCGCTGCGGCGGCCCGCACCGACCACTCAGAGTCATTTAGAGCAAGCACCAGAGGGTCAAAGGTCGCGTTGCCTGACACACGCCGCAAGACGCGACAAGCGGCGGCCCGCACAAAGGCATTTTCATCTGAGAGAGCATCCACCACCTCAGCAAACGTCGGGGGAGTAGTCAGCTTACCAAGCGATTGCAGGGCAGCAACGCGTCCATCCCACAGCGGACTTTTGAGGTCGGCTACAAGTTGAGCGCGTTCAAGCACATCCGTGGCAACCACAGGAGTAGCGCTTAAACCGAGTGAAGCGAGGATTCTGGGCAACAGATCGCCAGGAACCGCAACGTGTAACGGGTCTGACGTATCCGCTTGCTCATTACCATATTTATCTTGCTCCATATTCTACCAACCTTCCTCCTGTTGTTTACGCATGGCTTGCTGCAAGAGTGCCAACGCCCGCCGTTCCCTCTGGCGAACCGTTCCAGGGGGTTCTTGCAATATATCGGCAACTTCGAAGAGTTTAAAGCCCTCAAAATAATGCAGATAGATAACTTCGCGGTACTTCTCAGGCAGAGCAGCGATAAGCGCGGTCAGTTTATCCCTGGTCTCGCTCTGCTCAAGTATAAGCTCTGGTTGGTCCGCGGCAGAATCGATCTCCTCGCTCTCCGACTCCAGGGAGACGGCAGAGAAGCGTTTCTCCTTCTCTATAAAGGTCAGATACGCACTGCTGGCAACTTTGTACAACCACGGGCGCAGATGCTCACTCAACCTGGCGAACTGCTCGCTAGAATAGCCGCCTAAAGCATTATAGATACGCAATGCAGTGTCCTGCATGATATCGTCGGTATTGTGTAGATCCCTACTCTTGCCAAAGACATACTTGTATAAAACGTGATAATATTTCAGCCACAACAATACATAGCCTCGATCCAGGTCAGTTTGCAGCAAACCCAGGATGGCTGCGTCATCGCCGGGTTCCATAGACTGCTCCTGTACTTCTACACAGTACCTCTGTGCTATACAACATGCCAGTCCCCCTAAACGTTACAAAAATAGGGTGATAGAAGTAGCTATGAATTTCGTATTTTGCAGAAGAAAAGAGTTTTTCTATTACGGTTCCATATTATCATTATTAATCAAATTTGCTCAAGATTTGTGACTTATCGCGCAGAATCTTTCTAATTACAATTTTTTATCAAATATACGGGGATTTCTAGTTTTGCTCATGCTTGCGGCTTGCGTCTCCCCCACCCCAGGGGTTGTGATGTGCGAGCGAGGAGTGCGAGGCCTGCGGCCCCGCACTCCTCGCTCGCACGTTTTGGAAGATGCGGGGCAAGCCCCACGAGGACTGGAAGGCCCCGATCGAGTACACGATTTTTTGGCGCGTAGACCTCATGCCAAATCAATAAATGAGTCAAAGCAAGCTATAAGCATTCGCCTACAGCTTGCTTTGACTCATTTATTAAAAGGTCGGGGAGAACAGCGAGTCTGAGGAGAGGGTTCTGTACCAGCTTTTTGTGTACAGAACCCTTAGGCAGAAGATCACCATCTTCTGCTGCGCAACTGCAAGCTCAATGGAATAGCTATACTATGAGGGGGCAGGCGTATGAAGCGACTGTCTCGGCTTTGAGAAGTGCGGATTGGATGAAAAACACCAGCCCATCCAGTCGGGATATCTCGTTTTCACGCGTTGTTGCATTAACGTTCGAAGTAGAGAATGCGTCCGCAGTTGCTACACATTTGTAGGTCGGAACTGATACGAACGCGCTGGAGTTCGCTGGGGGTGAGGATCACACGGCACCACTGGCAGGAATTTTGCTCAACCTTTGAGACCACGCGTCCTTGCTTGGTCTTGCGCATACTTTCGTAACGTTTGACGAACTCGGCTTCTAGAGTGATTGCAAGTGCTGTACGTTTGGTAAGTACTTCCTGTTGTTTTGCTTCTAGTTCCTGGCGGCGCGATGTGCCGGCCAGAGTAGACGCCTCCCATTCTTTTTCTGCTACCTGCGTCACCCGGATTTTGCGCTCTGCAACTTCACGTAATGCTTCCGCTGCTTCCATGAATTGCAAAGCTCGCTCTTCCTGGCGTGCCTGTTGTGATCGTAGACGCTGGACTTCCTGTTGAAGCGCACTTAACTCTTTCGCACTGGTAACACTTCCACTGTACATACGCTGTTCTTGTTGTTTCAAGCGTTGTTCCACATCTGCTAATGCCCACTCGGCTTCTTTTTGCGTCTGTAAGCCACTCGCAAGTTGCTGTTGGGCAATCTCTTGCTCCGACCGCAGTTTTTTTAAGGTGGCTGTACTTTGCAATGCGTTAGTCAGAGATTGTTGCTCGTTAACGAGGCGATCAATCTCTAGGTCGAGCTGCTGGAGTTGAAAGAGAGACGCTGCTATTTGTGTCGTACCCATAGGTACACTGCACTCCTTTCGAGCTTTCGACATAGCTTCATAGGGTTGACTGTCATTGTACTATCTCTAACTGTCTAACGGCAAGCGTTTGGAGGTGTCTTTTGAAGGTTTTTCAAAAGTCTTTTCTTCTCTACCTACCCTTCGAGAAGAGATTTGGTGAAGATACCTCCATTCGCGCGGACTTTAGCGGAGGGATATCCTCTGCACTCCGGTTTTGCGTGTTTTGCCTCCGGCAAAATCGGAACCGCCCCACTCCAGGGAGAAGAAGGTGCAGGAAGGCGTTGTGCGGGCGCAA
>DAOTTJ010000419.1:0-11459 GCA_034437695.1 Ktedonobacteraceae bacterium | reverse complement strand
AACTCTCCCAGGTGCTTGAATGTGTTGATAATCTTCCGTTGTTGATCGCTATGGGGGTAACCCTCAAGAGCTTCTAGCAAATAGTGGGTTACATAGTGAGAGTGCATAGACCCAAAAATTGCGCTTAAATCATCGCGTTCGCTATTAACCAATGCTGTCAAGAGCGTTTCAATGGCTTTCTGTTGATTGGTTGGACGCAAACGGCCAATGTTCGCGGCCATAGATAAGTGACGATCATGTCGTTGGCGCTGCGTATTGTCATACTTTACCTGTTCGCCCCAGATGATAGCTGCCTTTTCTTCTAATTCCAGCGTCTCAGTAACCTGCCATTCGCCCAATTCCGCCACCTCGCCCAATACCTTGATGGCCAGTTCAAAGCTCAGGTTGCCTGGGTCGCCTTCCGGGCTGGCCTGACGTTCCAGCATGCGCTCTAACCAGGCGCGAGCCTGCAATGTACCCTCTGCGCCATATTCCTGCACCAGAATACCAACTAGCAGGCGCTCGATCTCGTTCCAACGGCTATACGTGTGCTTGCTCCAGGCAAATTGTTGGCCTGCTGAGCGGGTTTGTTCATCTTCGTTCATGAAGCGCCGGGCCAGGGCTGAGGCGACGAGATATTCCTAGAAGGTCTGGTGACGGAAACTGTAGGTTTCGTAGGTCACCACGTCGAGCAGGCCGGAGTTCAGGACGCGATAAAGGGCCTCTTCCACGTTCCAGATGGCCTGCTGTGAGCTGTTCAGGCGAGTAAGCGTCTCGTGTAGATCCGCCCGGCTGAACGTCCGACCTCTGGTCTGGTAGAGTTCCAGAGCACTCGCGGCCAGGATAGGGCGCAGGGTGGCGCGTTTTTGCACGTCTGGTTCACCCGTTTCCAGTAGAGCGTCAATCACTTCGCAGTAGAGCAGGGCGCGACTGCCAGAGAGTGTGCCACGACGTATATAAACAACCGCGCCTAGGCTAAAGAGCAGGGGATTCTCGCCCCAACTCGCGGCCTGCCGATGTTCACCCAGGGCTCGAACATAATCGGGTGGATCGAGAGGTAACGTTGCTTGCGGGAAGGCAGGAAGCTGGCGTTGGAGTTCGGGCAGGAGTTGCGCGGCGAGTTGCTGGCGGCGCGGTTCATCCAGGGTTTGCAATTCCCATTCCTGGAATTGTCCCTGCTCGAACTGTCCACCTTTATAATCTGTAAAACGCGAACCAACAATCCAGCTATTGCCGCTCTTCTCGGCCCATTGATTGATCTGGCGGATCATCCCGGTGCGCAAGCGCGGCAAGACTTCGTCCAGGCTGTCCAGGCAAACGAAAGCCTGCCCGCGTTGAAGTACGTACGCAAGTGCCTGACCAGCGTTCACCTCCAGACCCAGATCCCTGGCGATTTCATCCAGGTAAGCATCCAGGTTTTGCCCGGTACGCGCCAGGTCTGGTAAAGAGAGAAAAATGGGCAACGGCGCGTTGTGGCCTTCCAGAGCCAGTTGCGCGTGATGCTTGAGCACGGTTGTTTTGCCGGTGCCGGGTCCGCCCAGGATAACCAGGCGTCCACGCGGGCTTTTGCTCAGTGCTTCAATGCCTTTCTCTGCTATAACTTTCTGGCCAACGTCGTCTTTCCGCAGTTCGTTGTTCGACGCAGTATATTCCTGTGGATCGCGCTGTTTCTCTTCATCTGCGCATCGGTCTCCTGCTGGTCTGCGGCGCGTTCACGCAACCGCAACGGCTGAAAAACCTGGATCAGCGAGAAGCGTAAGCCCGATCCCAGCGGCAGGCTCAACGTACCATAGCGCTGGAGTAGTCCGCGCAGGTAGATGATGCGTTGTTCATTCCGTATCTCATGCATGAGATACGTGTAACATAATTATCGCTGAGTAAAGCCAACCAGACGCGTGAAATAGCCAGGGAACTGGCATCAGAGCCATCACGCTTCTTTCGCTTTGACTGGAGGAAAACCGATCCTCTCAGCAATCTGACAGGCAGCTTCTGCCGTGTGATCTAGCGCTTGTTGCCACGCTTCTTGATACAACGCTCTTTTCTTTCTCTTTTATAAACTTTGAGGCGTTTGGAAATCTCTCGTTCTTCCACAAATGAGGGATAGCGGCGTACATAAACCAGTTCAACAGGTGTTTTCCCTTGTAAGGATTGTGGGCCTTCTCCTCTCTCAATGGCTTCGAGACGAGTAGTCAGATCAGCTGACAAGCCGATATATAGATACGCGTCGCGTCCCTGTACGATATAGAGATAGACGCCTTCTGAAGAAAACTGAAGCTTTTCTTGTATGTGATACGTCCTTTTTTACGACTATACAAAGCCTGAACATCAAGCCTTCCCTTGCATTTCGCCGTCAGGGTGAGTATTTTCTTCTGCTCGCTGAGATCAGCAAATAGATCATCCCACGCTTGCAGGGTCCAGTCTCTCAGGCTGTTGCTGCTTCTCGCGCGTGCAATTGTCTCTGAGGCGTCCCAATTATGAGCTTCAGCCAGAGCAAGGGACAGCACCTGGAAGGCCTTGTCTTTCTCTTCCTGATCTTCAATGGAATTCGCGATGGTTTCGGCCCATTGCAACTGCCCGGCGCTGCTCAAACACGATACCAGCCATTGTAATGCCTCTGATCTCTCTCGGCTCTCATCAAGAGTGTGGGCTAACGCTTCGGCTCGTGTCCACTGGCCCGCCTCAGCCAGAAGTTTTGCAAGGAGCATCAATGCCCAGGCTTTCTCACATAAGATGGATATTCGGGCAGATGACTTTTGGTGTGTCTTTTCGCTTTTCAATGGGTCAAAAGCATGTCTTTCTGACTCTTTTCTTGAACCAAAAATGATAGTTGAAAAGTATAAAATGTTCCTGCCGGCATGTTTTCACTTGACCACGCAATAAGAATACTCTACAATATGTTCGCGATACGCAATGCCATTCTCGCTCAATTTTAGCTATCAGCATATTTCGCGTGCCGCATCCCGCTTGACTACCCGTCATACCGCGCCCTATTTACAAGAGAATGAAACGCGCCATATGCTCAGACAACGCGGTCATACACATTTATTGCGAACCGTTTCTGCCAACGAAAGAAGTGCTCTGTGCGTTTTTCTACTGAACAAACTGTTCCCGCTCGCTACCTGGAAGGGCTGCTTCTACACTATGATCTGCCTGAACTGCAAACATACACCAGAACAGGAGTTGCGGAAGCCCGCTGCTGGCTGGAGGCTCTGGCTGCTGTGCATAAACAACCGGCGGGGGACATCGGCGACTCGGGTCTGATCCTGGGGTTGCGTTTGCTCACCAGCATACCATTTTCCGCAGAGGATAACACGCTGACAGCATTTGCCAGCGACCTGGTCTTCCTCTGGGCCAGGGCTGTCGTTGATGCGGCACATATACACACCTATACAAACCCACGTTTTGAACGCCTGCGCCAGTTCACTCGCCTTATACGTGAGCTGGATGAGCCTCTGATCAAAGCAGGTATCGAGGTGCTTGTCTCGGTCTTGTTTGATTCAGGTGAAGATGAGTTGACGCGTGACCAGGTCGCCTGGGTGTTGGGCGAACTGGGACGGCACGCGCCTGTGCAGGCTTACTTTACCGCTCTGCTCGATGGCCTTATTTCTCCCTCAGAGGTTGTGAAGCACGCCTGGCAGTGGGCAGGAAATCAGGCTCCTCTGGAACCCCTCTTGACAGCGGTACGCGATAAAGATGGAGACCAGCAAGTACGCGAGCAGGCACTGTATATGCTCGGGCGGCGGGGGAAGCCTGATGTAGTGGAAGTACTTTTAGAAGTCAGCAGGGAAGACGATTTACTGGCAAACGCTGCTATTGACGCGCTAGCCTTGCTGGGAGAACATATCCCTGTCGCTGCCTTGGGCACGCTTTTGCTCAATGATAATGGTTGGGGTGGTTGGAAACGCGTACACGCGGCGCGAGCGCTAGGAAAGTTGGATCAGGATACCCCTCTCAAGGCACTTATGACTGCTCTCGACACGTTCCTGCATGCCACCGATGCCGAAGTTTCCATGGCTCAGCTTATTTGTGAAGAGATTGCTGACGCGCTGATCGCAATACCTGCAATGTTTCCCTACGAGCAATTGGTTGCGTGGCTCAGTGACGAGAATATACATCGTCAACGCATTGCGGTAGAAAAACTGGCCTTGCTCGATCACGAGGTCCCTGTCGAGCCGCTTTTGCTCATCCTGCGCAATCCTGAGCAACACAAAGCCTATACGAGTACACTACGGATCTTCAATAAACAGGCATTTCCTGTGCCTGTTGCAGATCTTATGCGCTTACTCCAGGAAATCTCCCGGTACTACCAGTTACCAACCGAATTACTCCAGGCCTTTTGTCAACCCGGCCTGGAATCACCAGTCAAGGCTTTACTTGAGCTGCTTACTGACGCTTCCAACAGAGTCGCCCTCCGCGCCCTCACGGTTCTCGAAATGCTCCAGCAGCCTGTCCCTCCCGTATTATTACTAACAAGATATGAGCCAGATGACGCGCGTGTCGATTCGCGAGATGCCGAATGGGGGCGAGCGCTTCTGCGCCAGGGAAAGATCCTTCCGGCAGAGCAACTGATCAAGATTGCCTGCGTTTGCGCTGGGTACATCGAAGACTACAATGACCAGGATATGGTAGAAAGACTGGGTGCGCTGGGCGAGTACATAGTTGATGCTCTGCTGGCAAAACTCCCTCTATACGGTGTTCTGGATGTCGGGTTCTTAATCAGGGTCGCCTCTCATATTTACGAGCAGATACCTGAGGGAAAACTCAACATTGCCCTGCAACGTAGTGAAGGAGATATTTGCCTGGCGGCAGGCATACTGGCGGTCGCTGGGGACGCGCACTACCAACCCATCCTGCTCTCTTTATTAGAGGAATATACCTCGCGCCCTGAAATCTATTGTAAACTCCTATCTGCCTTTGCCAGATGGAGAGAACGCTTTCCCATAGAGGTCTTATTGACCGCACTCCAACACGAATATAAATCAGTACGCGAAACCGCAATCGGCATCTTACGAGAATTGCAGTCAGTCATTGATACGAGCAGACTGGTAGAACCGCTCAAAGCAAGAATTGTCGCCGCTGTGCAGAATAATCCTGAATTAGAACATTACTGGTATGCGAGCGACCTAGTAGAGGCTCTGGGCGTGTGCGGGGAATATGCACCTATTGAGTTTCTCACAACTCTACTGGATGATGATATGTTATCCGATCCTGCTGCTGAGGCGCTGGGGGAAGTAGGACAATACGTACCCTTCGAGGTTTTCTTCACAATGCTGAGCAGTGAAAATGAGTATATCCGCAATGGTGCCCTGACTGGAATAGGCAAGCAGAAGGAACACGTACCAGTGGGCCAGTTGCTCATATTGCTTGCCAGTTGCGAGGAGAACGATAGTATCGCGGATGCTGTGGTCGAAGTATTGGTTGATCTGGATGAATATGCCTCGGTTGAAAGACTGCAAACGTTTCTCCAGCAGCCAGATGAGCAGGTTCGTCTGGGAGCCAGCCGAGCGCTTGCTGAGCTAGAGACCAGAAGTCCACTGGATCGGGTCACCAGAAAGTGGCGGAGCAATGTTAATAACGATTTTGTACGCCAATCAGTTGTAGCGGCTCAGGCTGCTCTTGGAGAACGGGCTCCTTTCGCTCTCTGGATTGAGGCACTGGATAAGGATGGACGCATCCAGGAGGGCGTTGTAGACGTTTTAGATGCGTTAGCGCGGGTTGTGCCAGCGAAAATGATCGATCTTGCTCTTGAATGTGACCTGCCAGAGATGCGTATCGCTCGTTTACGCGCGTGGAGCATGTTGGGTCAGGTCGAGTCAATCATTGCTACTGCCCGCTCTGATAAGCATAATGATGTGCGCCAGCGGGCAATTGAGATCCTTGGTGCTTTGGGAGATCCTGTGGCCATCGAGCCACTCACACAGCTTTTGCGCGACAACGACAATTCCCGCTTGCGACTTGCGATCTTTGATGCTCTCGGTACATTTGGATCAGCAGTGGCAGTCGAACCATTGCTCGAAAATTGTGGATACAGTGAAAATGAGCATCAGTGGGCTTCCTTCAGGCGCGAACCCGACATCGAAGCAGCCGATGTATTGAAACGAGCACATCCAGAAGCGTTTCGTGCGCTGGTTCCCTTAGCGGAAAACATCTTGCGTGGAGATCCACCCACAAGTGTCTTCGCCTCTCGTACCCAGAGTCGCATCGCCGATGCCATCGGCGCGATGGGCCGCGCTGAACCAGAACTTCTGGCCATCCTGGACACACTCCTTGACTGGCCAAACTGGCAGGTACGCTTCAAAGCCGCAGAGGCTTTTGGCAAGGTTGGGCGCAATAATCCTGAGCCTGCCATTGAGCCTTTGCTCAAATTGCTTTTTGATCCGCAGTCACCTGCCATACGTCAGATTGCTGACGATGCACTGGCCGAGATTCTTTCACTGGAGAAGAGCCTGTAACTTACGCGTCATCCCTTCTCATCCAGCCACCAGTGAGCTGAAACGTGACCATATCTTTAAAATCGTGGAGTGCTTCGAGCGCCTCCTCCAGAGTCGATGGTTGCTGCGTCCCGCACTTCCAGGTGGCCTTCTCCAGTGTGCCAACGACCAAGTAATCATTGCCTTAGAGGCCTTTTTTATCCAGTTCCTCTTTCAACGCTCGTAAACTCTTGTTCTTATTTCGCAGGTCAGTAATGTACGTCTGCCATTCCAATTCGCGTTCCTGCTTTTGGGAGAGTTGTTTGACACGCATCAAATGGTCTACTGCTTGTTGATAATTTCCTCGCCCTCGACCGTCAATCAGGTGCTGTACGACACGACCTTGCTGCTCGAATGTCTGAATGAGTTGTGGTTGGAGCTCAGGCCAACATTCTTCAGGTTGCCCAGGTAACTGAGCGACCGATCGAACTGAGCGATAGGTGCTGTCATCTGGATTGGCCTGGAAGCGTGCCCGTTCCATCTCCAGCGCAGCCCCGACCTTGCCAGACATCTGGTACTGTTCCCCTAACCAGCGCCGATAGGCATCGACTGCACGCGTTCTGGTGAAGTCTTGCGCATTGCTCTCAAGTGCCTGCCTGGCCTCCTTGAGCCTGGCCTCAACAAAAGCGATTGCTTCTGCTTGCCACGCATCGCTCTCGCTGTTATTCGATCCAGCTACCGCACAATGGAAGTGTGAGCCGGATTGCGGTGAAAAAGACCAGGAAAGGAATGCGTTATGAAGATTCAGCGTCGTTCCCGTTTAAATGCTTTTCCCTCCTTAGATTGGTATGAGGTTGCCCTGCGTTTTCTCTTTAGCTTCGTTGCGAAAACATCGGAGGTTCTTCTGGCCGCTGGTCTGGTTGTAAGCACCGCGAATTTTCTAACAGATGGAAGTCTACTGGCAACCTATCCTAATGTGTCTGTTGCCTGGGCCTGGGCTCAGGCTCTTGCCATCGACAGCAGTTTAGGTGTGAGTCTCGCTTCGACTTTTCAGTACCTCAAACAAGGAGCCTGGATCAAGGGTTTACTGTATGGCTTATTGACTCTTTTGCTTGCCTTCGTTGCGGGAGCCATCACTACTGTTGATATCGTGAGCCATGCTCTGCATATTACAACAGGCGGCGCAATGCTCCAGATGGATCTCAATATTAGCATGGTTAGCCGGCTCAGAGCTATAGCGGTAATTGGCTTTATGCTTATGAGTCGCATCCGCGATTTGCCGCTCCAGGATCTTCTCGTTGAGGAGGAGCCAGATTCCCAACTGGCATCCTCTGGCACGGGAACCTCCCATCCTAAAGCATCTGCCGAGGTAGTAGTTCAGTCCCTGCTCTCCCAATTCTCTGCTCAAGAAGTGGCTCAGATTGTCAATGCCTGTGTTGCATCAGGGGTGATAGCGCCGGTTCACTCACAACGTGTTGTTCCATCTCCACAGGCGGGCCAGCGCGAGTATGGACCCGGCGGCACTGTTTCATCTGAGACGCCCGGTGATAATCTGTCAGATCCAGGAGTTTCGGCGTCAGTGGAACTATCATTTGCCTCAGCAACGGCAGGCGGAACAGTGCCAGGATTACCGTCAGTTCCAGAAATAGCATCATCTTCTCAGATCCAAATAGCTCTGGAACCACTTGGTATCAGAGAGGTGGCAGTTGCAGGAGAACGGACACCCCTGCCAGGAACCGGATCGCAGCCTGGATCTTCTGAAGAGCGGAGGCCAGATTCGATTCTGGAAGGTGAGCCGTCACTGGAGCCTGATCAGAGGTTGGAGTAGGCATATCAATCCTTGCTGGCAGAAGGAAAAAAGCCTTCAGGACGGGCGCTTGCTGGACGAGTCCATATCCATCGTGCAACCTGTGTTGAATGGCTCCGAGCCAAACAGCACCAGGACATGATAAATCCCCAGACCCAAGAGAAGGAAAGAGGCAAAGGGGCTGTGTTAGATGTTTCTGGCTCTACTTTCGCGCTGGAGCCGCTGGCACTGACTGATGTTTATATGGGAGAGACAGGCAATACATCTCCAGGTGTATCTCCCGCTTCTCTCTTACCGGGGGATACATCTCTCGTCTAAGAAAGACATCGATGCCCTGCACATAGGCGAGAAGAGGGACGAGAAGAATTTACACAACATTGTATGTTTGTCCTTGTAAATGCTTACCACCAGTTGAATGAAACATGCTACCTGGCTTCTGCACAAACTATAGCTGACATGCAACCAGCCTTACTGGAAAAAGAACAGCAGCGCTTTGGAGGTTTTTTGCTAAGAATAAAACGAGCACTTGATTCTCGCTCATTCCTTGTCTCAGCAGTGCCTGTCGCTTTTGCTCTGGCTAGTCCAGAACACATGCTCGTATCGCCACGGCAATTTAACCAGATACTCATTCTGCCAGATTGGGAAAAACCCCATCTTTTGTTTCGTTAGGATGCAAAGGCCAGAGTTCTTTGTCCAAAGGATAAAATAAGGTTCAGCGAGAAAATAGGATCATATGTTCGATTTTTCATCTGATGTATGGTACTATACAAAACACATTGTTTTTGTTGGTTAACAATGTGTGGTCTCTACAGAAAGGAAATCATTATGGCACGTACCACACGACGTGGACATGGCGATGGGTCCATCTACCACCGCCAGGATGGACGTTGGGCCGCAAGTCTCTCACTGGAAAGTGGGAAACGCAAAACCTTTTATGGTAAAACCCGCCCGGCAGTTGGCAGAAAAGCTTAAAGCCGGTTCTGCCTGGGAGGACCACGATTATGTCTTCTGCGCATCGATCGGGACGCATCTTAATCCCACTCGCGATATTCTGGATCAACTCGAAAAGTTGTTAGCAAAAGCCGGATTACCAGCTATTCGCTTCCACGATCTCAGGCATATTGCTGCCACTGCTGTGCTTGCACTGGGAACAAATCCAAAAATTGTCCAGGAAATATTGGGACATTCAGCCATTGCTATCACGATGGATGTCTACTCTCATGTATTGCCAACGATGCAAAAGGAGGCGATGAACAAGCTTAATGAAGCGCTTCAGGGGTAACTTTGCGTTTTGCTGTCAACTCTGCTGTCAACCGAAGAAAGGAAGGTATAATAATAGCTGTGAAACGAGTTTACAAGCCGGTTCAGCATATGGACTACACGACAAAGTGTTCGCATCCCTCCACCAGCATAACCCCAAATGTAAAAGCTACCTCAAAGCGCTCTAAAAGCCGCACGAGATAGCTTTTTTGCTTGCCTCAAACCACCTGTTACAGCAGTAGTACAACAGTAGCACCTACTCTTTTAAAAGATCATCCAGACGCCCAGGCGCACCGCTTTGCAACGTTGGAAGCATATGCGAATAGATATCCAGCGTGATAGAAATGTTGCTATGGCTAAGAATTTCCTGAACTACTTTCGGATGCATATTTTCAGCAAACAATAAAGACGCGACAGATCATGAAAGCGGATATCTGGTAATCCATCAACATTACTTTTCTGAACTCCTCGGGTCCACATTCTTCATTTGGGCTTGAATGAAGTCTTGTAATCTTTCGATCTCATGATGAGCATGGAGTTTTTCAAGCGCATATTCACGCAGTGTTTCCAGCATTACGAAGCGAACTTGGTTATCTGCTGTAGTAACACGGGCGAGCAAACTGCTGTCTACCAGACGTTCCAGGATATCAAGCGATCTATTGGGAGATAGAGCACACTCCTTATAGAGAGACAGCGAATGTGCAAGTATCTCAATGGTTTCAAGCGTACACCCTTGCGGAAAAAAGCCTAGCCAGCGAAACAAGGTCTGTTCTGCCGTTGAAAGCAGATTATAGCTCCAGTCTATACTATTACGAAGTGTTTGTTGCCGTTCTGGTAGATCCCTAGCTCCGCCGACGAGAATCTGGAGGCGAGTCTTGGAGAGGCTTTCCAGAAGGCGTGTCAGGGAAAGGACTTTCATGTGCGTTGCTGCCAGTTCTACCCCGATAGGTAATCCATCGACTCGTGCACAGATCTGTGTGATGGTAGAGATGTTTTCGTTTGTTAAAGAAAATTCAGGTAACAGAGCCTGGACCCGGTTTACAAAAAGTTCTATCGCGCTATACATCGCCAGTTTTGAAATATCCACCTCGATAAGTGGAGAGGGAAAATCCAGCGGCGGGACGTAAAACTCGTGTTCACCATAGAGACGCAGGCGAACCCGGCTTGTTACAAGAATCTTCAACTCTGGCGCGGAGGCAAGGATCTCACTAATAGGGTGGGGAGTAGGGGTTGATTGCAGATGTTCACAATTGTCGAAGATAAGTAAAACCTGTTTATTACGCAGATAAGAGATAACCGTACGTAGTGGCGGCTGAGCCGAGGATTCCAAATTCAGCGCTTGCAGCATCTGTTCAGTTATCTGCTGAAGATTGTGTGTTTCAGCAAGTGAGATAAACCAGATACCATTTTCAAATGTATCAACAGACTGGCGGGCTACTTCTAGAGCCAGACGTGTTTTCCCGCAGCCGCCGGGTCCAAGGAGCGTCACTAGGCGTACTGTATCGCGTTTTAAGAGTTGAAGTAACTGGGAAACCACTTTTTCTCGGCCAATAAGGGCAGTGGCTGGTGCTGGAAAGTTATAGAGGAATGGTGGTGGGGTAGGCAGTGAATGGGATAAAGACGAATTTGTGGCGGAAAGAGTACTGAGAGGTGGCTGCTGCCATTCGTCGATCGAAAAGATAAGATGATTAGTCTGGATAGCTGCAAAAAGAAGCAACACCTCATCTTTGCTTGTAATTGCGTGCCATTGTACTAATGTGAGAATGATGTTGCGTATTTCACTATGTGTCAAATAAGCGTTACTGCGTCCTTTTAATTTTCGCCCCAGAACTTTTGGGTGTAAGCCAATTGCTTCGGCCAGAGCTTTTTGAGAATAACCGCTGTTGCGAAGAAATCTTTGTACGCAACTATTAAAGGTTATCTCCTGAGGCGGATCTATCTCTAGATTGTGCAAATTCTTGTCTCCTCTTGTGGCAAAGACAGGCAAAAGCCTGTTTGTCTTT
>DAOTTJ010000418.1:0-15401 GCA_034437695.1 Ktedonobacteraceae bacterium | reverse complement strand
AAAATATTGTCTGGCTTAATATCTCGATGCAAAATATGGTGATTATGCGCATGTTGCAGTGCCGGCACAATCTCACTGAGATAGTGAAGCACAGTCGCCAACGAGAGTTGACTCCCCTTCGGATGCCGAGCACGCAATGAGCCTCCTGGCGCATAATCAAGCACCAGAAAGGGCAAGTCCGGTGACGGACCTGAGACAGGATGAATAGCAAAATCTAATAAAGGAACAATATGTTCGTGCCTCAATTGCTCAGTCGTCTCGGCCTCACGCTGAAATTGCTGTATATCTACAGAGAAATGAAAAATCTTAATCGCAGCCTGCTTCGATGAAAGATGGATATGTTGCCCCAGATACACGCTGGCAAAGCCGCCCTGACCCAGTTTTCGCGTCAAGCGATAGTTTCCAAACAGTTCCCCAATCAAATTCTGCTGCATACTGCTTCCTTCAAATAAAAAGATGGCTTCAAAACGCTCAATGGCTTGCGTTCTATTGTAGAAAGAAATATTGTTTTCTGTCAATGAATATCCATACAAAAAAAGTAGTATCTCACTCTTTTTCTCTTTAGACGATAGGCTGCAACCAGACACAACTATAGAGAAAGCGGCTACAGTCGAGGAGAAAGCAGTCTCAGCCAGAGTTTTTCAGTTCTGCTCAAGCCTGTTGCTTTCGCCCCACTAGAGGTTTGGGTATGCGAGCGGGGAGCGCGGAGATTGAGGCCTCCGCGCTTCGCTCGCACGTCTTGAGAAATATGGGGCAAGCCCCACAAGCGCTGGAAAAGCTCTGAGCCTCCTAGCTGGTCGCGATGACACAACACAAAGCACATGCTATAATACATCCATGCAGATACAACCAATCATTCAAGCGCAACATGTGAAAAAAGTTTACCGCAGCGGGCAACTGCGCGTCTCCGCGCTCCAGGATATCGATATGAATGTTGCTCCCGGCGAGATGGTGGCGATTATGGGGCCGAGCGGCTGTGGGAAGACGACGCTGCTCAATTGCCTGGCCGGTCTGGATACGATCGATGAGGGCGATATTCTTATCCAGGGCGATAATCTGCGCGATCTGAGCGATAATGAGCGCACTACCTATCGCGCCCTCCATATGGGCTTTATCTTTCAGGACTTTAATCTCTTACCGATGCTCAGCGCGGTCGAAAATGTTGAGCTACCTATGCTGGTCTCGAAGGTCTCTCCCAAGAAGGCTCGCGGTCGCGCCCTTGAGTTGCTTGATCGCGTCGGTCTGGCCGCACGCGCTCGTCACCGTCCAGCCGAACTCTCCGGCGGTCAGCGACAACGTGTGGCTATCGCTCGCGCTCTGACCAATAATCCGGCGATCGTCTGGGCCGATGAACCAACCGGCAACCTTGACAGTGAAGCTGCAACCGAGGTGATGGACCTGCTCTGCCGCTTTAATCGCGATCTGCGCCAGACACTGGTCATTGTGACGCACGCCCCCGAGGTCGGGCAGATAGCAGATCGCATTGTACGTATGCGCGATGGCAAGATCGTCGCTTCCTAATCCCCCTCCTCACACGCTCTACCCACCAATCCAAGCGGACCAGATACATCTATCTGCTGATACCCGGTCCGCTCTTTTACCACTCTTTACTGACTGCTAGTGCGCCAGCTTGTAGTCCCGGCTGCCGCTGCCTATCATGTCGCGGATCACGTCTTTGATATGCGACGAGTTAAGACCGTAAAGCTCCTTGAGGATCGAGGGCGCTCCCTGTTCGATCGGACGGTCAGGATAACCTATCAGACGCAGGTCGATGTTCATCAGCAGTCCACGCGCCTCCAATAGTTCCATCACTGCGCTCCCAAATCCACCGGCCACTCCGTGGTCCTCGATCGTCACGACCCGACCAGTCCCTCTGGCCAGACGCAGGATCAGTTCTTCGTCGAGCGGCTTGGCCCAGCGTGCGTTGACGACTGCCGCACGAATCCCTTCTTCTTCCAGCTCACTGGCCGCCTGCTGTGCGCTTTCAACCGGCGAACCGTAGGCCAGGATTACGCAGTCCTGCTGTTCGGCCTCTTCGGGCACGGCTGGACTGAGCAGCTCGGCTTTGCCAATCTCCAATACGCGCAGTTCGCTGTCGAGCGCGACTCCCCGCGCTTTGCCGCGCGGATAGCGCAGACCAACCGGACCATCCAGCATGACAGCCGTGTAGAGCATGTGGCGCAGCTCGTTCTCGTCTTTGGGAGCCATCAAGCGCATGCCCGGCAGGATACGCAGAAAAGCTATATCGAACAGACCATGCTGCGTCGGACCATCGTCACCGACTACCCCCGCACGGTCCATCGCAAACACAACGTGCAGGTCCTGCAAGCAGACATCGTGAAGCACCTGGTCATAGGCCCTCTGAAGAAAGGTCGAGTAGATCGCCACGACTGGGATAATTCCGCCTGTGGCCATCCCTGCCGCAAAGGTTACCGCGTGCTGCTCAGCAATACCTACGTCGAAGTAGCGATCAGGGAACCGCTGATGCATCTTTTTCAGACCTGTCCCTTCGGCCATTGCCGCGGTAATGCCAACGACCGCCGGGTTCTGCTCGGCGATCTCGACTAGCGTGTTGGCGAAGACCTCGGTATAGCTGGGCGGCTCGCCCACGGTCTTTTTGATTTCACCGGTCGCATAATCAAATGCGCCTGGACCATGCCACTTGGTCGAATCCTTCTCCGCCAAGTCCCACCCTTTGCCCTTCTTCGTCACTACCTGCACCATGACTGGTCCCTCTACACGTTTGATATTTTCAAACACGTCGACCATCAATGGCAGGTTGTGACCGTCAAACGGCCCAAAGAACTTGATACCCAACTCTTCAAAAATCAGTCCACTTTTGCTGTGCATGACAAAATTTTTAAAGCTTATCTCCGCACGGCCAGCCGCTTCACGCGCCTTATCCCCAACCACCGGCAGACGCTCGATCGAGCCTTTCGCCATGTCGCGCAATAGCCGATAGTTGCGCGAGGTCTCCATACGCCGCACTTTCCCTAGATAGTGATGAATTGCACCGACATTATCTGAGATAGATTTATTATTATCATTCAAAACGATAATTAAATTTTTCTTCAAACTGCCCGCGTTATTGATAGCTTCCAAAGCCATACCACCCGTCAGCGCACCATCGCCGATAATCGCCACTACTTTAAATTCTTCGCCATGCAGATCACGCGCCGCCGCCATGCCCAACGCCGCCGAGATAGATGTACTGGCGTGGCTGGCCCCAAAGGTATCGTAGAGACTCTCGTCGCGCCGCAGATAGCCCGAAAGCCCGCCAAACTGACGAATCGTGTGAAAACGCTCGCGCCTCCCCGTCAGGAGTTTGTGAACATACGCCTGATGCCCGATATCCCAGACCAGGAGATCTTGCGGCGTGTCAAACGCGTAGTGAAGCGCCATCGTCAGTTCCACCACACCAAGATTAGGAGCCAGGTGGCCACCGTGATCGGCAACCGTTTCAATAATTTCATGCCGAATCTCTTCAGCAAGTTGTTGCATTTGAGCATACGTCAGGGCGCGTAACTGCTCAGGGCCGTCAATAGTATCGAGAATCCTCTCCAATGCTTTCCTCCCATCACTGAGTCAGAACCGGGCTTCCCGGTCTACATGTGGTTACGTTTAAAGCTTCTTCCGAGATTACAGCTAACTGGCAACCGCTCAGGGTAAACCAGGTGAACCGCCAGGAACGTCAGCCTTCCTCTTTAGAAACGTTCCATAGACGAAAAAAAGGTCTCACTCTAATGAACGTTTCAACGGGCAAACTACAGTTGCCGAATAAAACAAGATCCACAACATTAAGTTCTTCTACCCTTAATTATAAGAGCGCTTGGAATATGTGCCAATACTCCGACAGAAAATTTCATGCACCCGCGTGATTGACAACCCTTCCAGCGTTCCAGGAAGCGGCCCTAAGCCCCTTTCACTATCCCTTGACAGCAACTACATTTCTTTTTATGATACCCGTAAAGCTACCAGCGATGTCTTTTGTTTCCTGCGCTCGCGTTTTATAATAAAGCGTAACGAACAGATGAAACAAAGACACATACGATTATATGGCCCTGAGAACGGCCTCATGGAAAAAGGTGGAGTTATGACACGGAAAGACAGCGAAAAAGATTCTGAACGACCTCATTACTATTCGCAATTCTGGCTGGATATTGCCGCTGGACGACGGGTGATCGGCGGACCTAAACCGGAAGAGGCAGAGACCAGCGAGCCAGAAATTATTGAGCCTGTTGCTCCCACCCGCAAAGCCGGGCGCAGCACTTCGGATAGCCCCAGGGCAACTCTCGTCAGCCCCATCGCCGTCGAGACTGTCAGTGAGCCTGAGGAAGCAATCGATGAGACCGAGCTGCCAAATATCGTCCTGGAGGGCAGCGATGACGCCGCCATCCCCGAAGAAGACGAGGAGTTCTTTGAGGATGAACAGGAAGAGGATGAGTTCTTCGACGAGGAAGAGGAAGAGGAGGAAGAGGGCAGCGAGGAGTGGGGAGGTCGCCGCACCGCCGGACGCAAGAAGGCCAAACCTGTCCGTCCGGTTAAGCCGGTTGTGAATAAACCGAAACGCCCCAATACACGGCGCACGTTCTAACGTACATACGCGACACAACAGGAACCCCACTGGATACAAATGTTCTGGTGGGGTTCTTGCGTGTCATCCTGGCTAAATCAGACTCCCTGGTCGAGTCTGGCCAGCAGGAGCGGCTGTACGATCTCAGCTCGGGCCTGCCCACGCGTCTGTTTCATGATCTGTCCAATCAGCGCTTTGGCGGCGTTGACCTTGCCGGCGCGATAATCGGCTACGATCTTGGGGTTGGCCGCGATCACCTGATCAACTATCTGCTCCAACGCGCCTGTATCGCTGATCGGCGGGGCAAATCCCTTCTCTTTGACTATCTCTTCCGGCATTTTACCCGTGACAAAGGCTTCATCGATAACTTCCTTCGATTGCTTGCCCGTAATTCGCCCTTTTTCGAGCAGGTCCAGCAGTTCGGCAGCAGCCCTCGGCGTCAGGCGACTGTCCTGAATGGCGACATTATGAGCTTTTAACAGTCGACCCACTTCGTTGAGCACCAGGATGCTGGCAGCTCGCGCCCGCGCCCGCCGATCGCTGGCCTGCGAAACCTCGACAACCTGCTCAAAGTAGTCGCCCAGAGCCTTGTCTTCGGTCAGGGTGTTGGCATCCAGGGGCGCAATGCCAAATTCGCTGATATACCGCTGACGGCGGGCATCAGGCAATTCGTTTAGATTGGCACGCAGGTTCTCTACCCAGACTCGACTGATGACCAGCGGCGGCAGGTCCGGCTCAGGGAAGTAGCGATAGTCGTGCGCCTCTTCTTTGCTGCGTTGCGAAACTGTCACGCCCCTGGCCTCAACCCAACCACGCGTCTCCTGATGGATCGTCCCCCCAGCCTGCAAAACGTCAATCTGACGCTGCGCTTCATAGACCAGCGCACGCTCGACGGCGCGAAAGCTGTTCATGTTTTTAATCTCTGTCTTGACTCCCAGAGCCTGCTGACCCCGCGGACGCACCGAGACGTTGGCGTCACAGCGCAGACTTCCCTCCTCCATCCGACCCGACGAGACTCCCAGGTAGATAAGGATCTCGCGCAATTTCTGCATGTAGAGTCGCGCCTCTTCTGGATCACGCATGTCCGGCTCGCTGACAATCTCCATCAACGGCGTCCCCGCACGGTTGATGTCCACCAGACTATATCCCTCGTGATGCAGCAGCCGCGCCGTGTCTTCTTCCAGATGAACACGCGTGATACCCACACGCTTGCTCTGCCCGTTGTGCTCGATCATCAGATATCCGTCTTTGCTCAACGGAATATCGTATTGCGAAATCTGATAACCCTTCATTAGATCAGGATAGGGATAATTCTTGCGGTCAAACTTAGAATATTCTGGAATAGAACAGTTGAGCGCCAGGGCGGTCATCACCGTATAGGCCACCGCCTGACGGTTGATCACAGGCATGACTCCAGGCATACCCATACATACGGGGCAGACATGCGTATTCGGCGCAGCATTAGCATAGTCGGTGCTACACGAACAAAACATTTTGCTATGTGTCAATAGTTGCGAATGAACTTCCAGACCAATCACAACCTCAAAATCGTTCCCAACGAGGGTATCGGTTGCCATTCTTTCCTACCTCTCATCTATATTCAATGAAGCATTTTCTAGCTTTAGCATGATGTGTGTTAGTCTAGCGGTTTCGTGTCCATCCGTCAATGGGAAACCCTGGTAGCCCCAGGGCTATTTCATGCCTGGCGTGTGGCCCCTCCCTATAGACATGAAGGTAGCAGGAGTGCAGAGGGCTACCTCCCTCTGCCGGGGCTTGGGGGTCTCCCCAATACACTCTTTCTCGTGTTTTGTGTGTTTTGCCGGCGACAAAACATGCAAAACAGGAGTGCAGAGAGCACCTCTCTGCTACCTTCATGCTTATGGGTGGGGGTCGCTGCGAAGCATGAAATAACCCTGCTGATAGCCCGACTTGGCAGTGATACAACAAGACGTTTTTCAGGCGCATGCATACGCCTGAAAAACGTCTTGTACCTTTACTTTACCTGGTCAAGGCTAATAACCAGCCGCACGCTCAAAAGCGCTCGCCATCGCACTATAGCCGGTATCCTGCGCATGGATATCTTTAAAGAGGCTGCACATCCAGGTATAACTACACGTCTCAGGATCGGGTGTGGTCGCGCCCCCAAAGGCTGGAAAAATATCGACAAAGGTCGCCAGACCCGCAGCATCCCGCTCCAGGTGCGCGTTGAGCTGCCGAATAAAGTTGACAGTATTCGGGCAGAGGTTCTGGTACGGATCGTAGTAATCCATCAGCAACAGGTCACCGGTCACTTTGCCACCAACCGTCAAGGCCGCGACCAACTGCGGCAGGATCACGTGGGTCAGGTTATCATCGACGGCCGCCAGGTCGCTCGACCAGCCCGCACCGAGCGTGCAACTCTTACTGTCAAGGTCGGGGATCAGGTCGTTGGCCCCAATGTCCAGGGTGACCGGACTGACCTGGCCCACGTGGCTGTGCAGATAGTTGACCGCAGCGGTCAGTTGCGGTCCCAGATAGACGGATTTACGCAGCAACGGGTAAGGACAACCTCCACCGATCATGGTGACTGTCGTCTCCCCCGGACAGGCCAGATTGGCGTAGTGGCCGACACCATGCCCTTTAAGGTCGCTATACAGATCGTTCGCGTACCCGTGCGTAAAATCCAGGTCGGGCTGAAAACCAAAGGCCAGCGAATCGCCTAGCGCCAAATAGTACGCCCCTGGACCAACCAGCGCCGGAGACACAGCACGCGCAACCGCCCACGCCTCCGGCACATAGATCAACATCAGCGCACAAACAACCATAAAAGACGCGCTAATGCGCCAAACATGCGAGACCTTCCTGTACATCCTGAGCCTCCCAACATATCTAAATCATTGCATAGTATAAAACAAGCAATACATTCAATAGGCATGCCATATGGCAGAAACATCACCAGTAGAATGCTTTTTACCAGGTTTACTTTATCGAGCACTACCAGTATGTATCAAGCCACAAAATATATATAGACATGCATTTCTCTCACACCAGCGGAGGCAACGAGCAAAGCCTCCGCTTCCCTAAAAGGCGCTTGTCTCAGGCATTCTTTTAAGTTATAGTGAACACAGACTAATCGCGTACACGCGAGGCATCGCAGCCCAGGGCTTTCCCGTTTAGCGGGGCTTGCCCCGCAACAGAGACATGAAGTGAAGCAGGAGTGCAGAGGGCGGCCGCCCTTCCGAGGCTTGGGGTCTCCCCAATACACTTTTTCTTTTGTTTTGCCTGTTTTGTCAGAGGCAAAACAGGAGTGCAGAGACACTCTCTTCTACCTTCATGTTTATGGGTGGGGCGCAAGCCGCAGGCTTGAGCAGAATTGAAAAGCCCTGCATCGCAGCCTCCAAGAGTTGTTATTTAGGGAGAGGATTTATGGCAATCGAGCAGGAGAAAAAGATTTATCTGGGATTACTCCTTCACAACCATCAACCAGTCGGCAATTTTCCGTGGGTCTTTCAGCAAGTCTACAACGAGTCGTATCTACCATTGATCGAGGCGCTGGAACGCCATCCAGGCATCCGCCTCTCTTTGCACTACACTGGCTCACTGCTTGACTGGATGGGCGAGGTACATCCCGAATTTCTCCAGCGGATCGCTGCGCTGGTGAAACGCAAACAGGTGGAGATGGTAGGCGGTGGCTACTACGAGCCGATCCTTCCTTCAATTCCCGATCAGGACAAGCTGGGACAGGTGCGCAAGCTGAGTCAACGAATTCGCGACGAATTTTCAACCCCGGTCAGCGGGATGTGGCTGGCCGAACGCGTCTGGGAGCCAGGCCTGCCGCGCATCTTACGCGAGGCCGGCATCGAGTGGACTGTGCTCGACGATGTGCATTTCAAAAATGTCGGCCTGGAGGAAGCTGACCTCTATGGCTACTACGCCACCGAGGACCAGAGTCCCATTCTCAAAGTCTTCGCTACTAGTCAGGCCCTGCGCTATACTATCCCCTGGCGACCCGTCCAGGAGACTATCGATCATCTGCGCTCGGTAGCTACTACCGATGGTGAGCGCATAGTGATCATGGGCGACGATGGTGAGAAGTTTGGCAGTTGGCCTAATACGCACGAGTATTGCTGGGGCCACGACGGTAAGTCCGGCTGGGTGGACGAGCTTTTTCGAGCGCTTGAGGCAAATAGCTCCTGGCTACACCTCATTCCTCTGGGAGAGTATGCGAGCCAGCACGCGGCACTCGGACGCGTCTACCTGCCTACCTCGTCCTACATCGAAATGAGCGAGTGGTCGCTCCCACCGCGCAAATCCTATATTTTCGGTCAGCTTCTCCACTCGATGCAGGCAGCCCACGAAAACGAGATCCTACAATTTATGCGCGGCGGCTTCTGGCGCAACTTCATGGTCCGCTACCCCGAAGTCAACAACCAGCACAAAAAGATGTTGCGCGTTCACGACCTGGTCTACGCCGCCGGAGCCACCGACGAATGCGGCCTCAATCACTTGTGGAAGGCCCAGGCCAACGATACCTACTGGCATGGCCTGTTCGGGGGCATCTACATGGGCCATGTCCGCTCGGCGATCTACCACCACCTGATTAAGGCCGAGAACGCCGCGCAGCACGTCACGCACGGCGCAGACCACTGGCAAAGCTACGAGTTCACCGACCTTGACCGCAATAGCCGCGACGAACTCCTGATCGAGGGCGACCAGCAAAATCTCTACCTCGATCCTTACTGCGGGGGCAGTCTGTTCGAGTGGGACATGCGCCGCAGTATGCACAATATGCTGTGCGTCGTCACCCGACGCGAAGAGGGCTACCACCAGACATTGCGCACCTACGAACGCGAACGCCGCCAGCACGCGGCAGCGCTCGCCAGGCCAGACGCACAGTCGACCCAGGATGCCTGGAACCCTCACACCAGTGTACGCACCAAAGAGGACGACCTGGATCGCCTGCTGGTCATTGACCGCAACCGACGCCACAGTCTGGTCGATCACTTTCTGGCCCCAGGCGTCAACCTGGAAACCTTTATGCACGCCGACTACGAAGAACTGGGCAATTTTGTCGAGCAACCCTACGAGTGTAACGCCCGCCAGGATGGTCTGGGCATCACAGCTACCCTGGAACGCCGCGGCAAGATTAGCCGACCCGGCGCACTGGGTCCACAGGACACTTACCTCGCCAAAACACTTTTTGTCCCCAATGGCCGCGAGGAACTGACTATCCGCTACACCATCCAGAACACCAGCGCCTCACGCCTGCAAACCCGCTTCGCCAGCGAATGGAACTTCCATCTACTCGGCGGCGGCGGCAACGACCAGGCTTACTACCGTATCGCCAACCAACAGCTAGCCAACGGCGCATTCGACAGCACCGGAGAGGTCGCACAGGTCACTCAACTCGCTATCGGCAACCACTGGCTCCAGCAAGACCTCGCCTTCACCCTCAGCGAACCCGCCACCCTCTGGCGCTACTCGATCGAGACGGTGACAGGCTCCGAAGCCGGCTTTGAACGCAACCACCAGGGAAGCTGCCTGACACTCATCTGGCCGCTCCTCCTCAACGCCGGCCAGACCTGGCAGGTCGAGATTGTCTGCACAGGCACATCCGGCCTGGAAAGCTCACTCACCAACCCAAATTTCTCCCAACATGTCTAGTACATTTAAGGCCCCATCGCCTCGCGCTGCCGCAGGGGCGCAGGGGACAACCGTCCCAGAGTGTTCTG
Organism: Ktedonobacteraceae bacterium; assembly: GCA_034437695.1. GTDB lineage: Bacteria > Chloroflexota > Ktedonobacteria > Ktedonobacterales > Ktedonobacteraceae > Paraktedonobacter. The sequence goes on along the minus strand of DAOTTJ010000418.1, from coordinate 5,117 downwards.
TCACGCTTCGATTGACACGGCCAGGGATGCAAGGGGTGCAACCCCTTGACTGGGGTCTGGGCTGTGTCCCAGCCTTCCTCTCCCTCTTCGTCTCCGCAGGCAATACATCACATGAGCTGTGACAGAGCACTATACATGAAGTGATCTCCTCGATAGTGCATTACAAGTGCTTGCAATGCACTATCTGCTATTCATATGTTCAGTACATGTCGTTGTGATGCTTATTGCAAGCATTGTATACTTTTTAAATGAAGTCGATATCTTCTATCCAGTTGCACGAGAGAAGATTTCAAGACCATAACATTTGCAGAAATGATAAATTTCTGGGCGATTTTGACACATGTGGCATTCTGATTCTGGGTCCAGCAGAAGAAGTGTTGCTTTGAACATTGATAATGTTGAGAAGAACAGGTTTTCATCCAAGGATGAGCAAAAGGAATGAACTATGAAAAAGCAAGGAACGCTTTTTTTACTCTTGCGTGGAACAGTCCTGCTTATACTGGCACTGGGATTCCTGGTTGGGAACTTCACGCTCCGCGCAAAAGCCGCTACAACTGCCGCAACTGCCACAGCTGTCACGCTCCAGGTCTCTGGCTTGAATGCTACAGTATCCAACGGTATCTATACTATCAAGTTTAATAGTTCAGGAACAGGCTATTCCCTGGTCTTGAACGGTCAAGAACTTATCGGATCGGCCCCTGGCTTTTACAGCTCCATCAATGGAGGAACAGGGATGAGTCCGACAGCGTTGCGGGTGGTTACCAACACTGCCAGCATGGTAGATATCGCGTATATCAGTAGCTGGGGCGCTCTCCATTATGTCACGCGGAGCGCGGTAAGTGGCCTCTATTCGTACTTCGTGGCAAGTGGGATCGGCAATGTAGGAGAATTCCGTACACTCTATCGACCAATTGGAGATATCTTTCGCAATGGCTACAATGGCGTCCGCACAATAGCGTTTCCTACAGCAAGCCAACTCAGCGCGGCGACAGTTGTGCAAGACTCCACCTATCAATTGGCCGATGGATCGATCTATACCAAATACGATGCGAGTAACTATACATTTGAGCAGGATAACCTGCATGGAATCTATGGGAACGGCTATGGTATGTGGATGATCTCACCAAGCCATGAATATAACGATGGCGGACCAATGAAGCAAGATTTGACAGTTCATGTGGGAACTACCGATGATACGGTCTTGCTGAATATGCTAGTCAGTGGACACTTTGGAACGCCTGGAGTCACCATCCCCAGCGGCAAAATCTATGGTCCGTGGCTTGTCTACTTCAATAATGGCAGTCTGAGTGATGCTCAGGCTCAGGCAGCCAGGGAGACGGCGGCCTGGCCCTATACCTGGCTCTCCAACCCTTCGTACCCACTCTCACGCACAACCGTAAGCGGTACCTTGCGCCTCGCTGATGGTCGCACGGCAGCCGGGGCGATTGTCACACTGGCCAAACCTGGCGGCGATGTCTATCAACAGGGCGATGGCTACATCTTCACCGCGCATGCTGACTCGAAGGGCAACTATACTATTCCTAAGGTCCGTCCGGGCAATTATAGTCTGTATGCCTGGGCCAATGGAGGAAGTATTGGTGATGTCACCGATCAGTATGAACTTGATAATATCACTGTCAGCGGCACGGCGCAGAGTCTGGGCACACTGATCTGGACTCCTACCCTCTATAGCAATCTCTTGTGGCAGATCGGCACTGCAGACCGCAAGGCAGATGAATTCCAACTTGGGAACGTTCAGCGCCATTATGGTCTGTGGAACCAGGTACCATCTAATTTAACCTATACCATTGGTCAGAGTACGCCAGCTAACAACTGGTATTATGCTCAGACCAGTGTGGGAACCTGGACCGTCAATTTCAATCTGAACCAGACTTATAGCGGCAATGCTCATCTGACGGTGGCACTGGCAGGAGAATCGAGAACAGCAACAACTCAGGTGACTATCAATGGCACAACGGTAACGACCTTCCCCGCATTTACTAATGATCAAGCTATCTATCGGAGCGCTAACCAGAGTGGCACCTATCACCTGATCCCGATTACCTTCGCCGCTTCCTTACTGAGGTCCGGGAGTAATACCATCACCTTCCAAGCAACGAGTGTGAGCGCGGGCGGTGGCTCGATGTATGATACGGTCAAACTCGAAACAGGCACACTAGTGACTGGCGGAACGCCAACTCCTACTCCTACTCCTACAGTAACACCGACGCCTCACCCAACGGTGGGAATAACCCCTACAGCAACACCGACGCCTCACCCAACGGTGGGAACAACCCCTACAGCAACGCCCACTCCTCTCTCTGGGACTGACTGTGCTGTGAATTATGCCATCACCAATCAGTGGGCAGGTGGTTTTGGAACCAATGTGACCATTACCAATACGGGAAGAACCACCATCAATGGATGGACCCTGGCCTGGACGTTCCCCAATGGGCAAACCATTACGCAAATCTGGAATGCCAGTTACAGCAAATCTGGGAGCAATGTGAGTGCAACCAACCTTTCCTATAATGGCACCCTTACTCCAGGAGGCAATACGGCCTTTGGCTTCAATGGAACCTGGCGCGGCACCAACGCCATTCCCACCTCGTTCACTCTGAACGGTGTCGCGTGTAGCATTGGTTGACGTTCGCTCCTCTATTGCATGATTTCTGAGAAAGAACTGGCCAGGTAGAGGGTAGTAACTACCTGGCTAGCTCTTTTTCGGATTTGGCGCTTATTCTCGCTGCAAAATATGCCAGTTACTCCGGGATGGTTAAGGACAGTAGCCCCTAACCGAGGCTTGAGGTGTCCCCAATGACCTTTTTATTGCTTTTTGCATGTTTTACCGCCGAGGAAACATGCAAAACAGGCGTGCAGAGAGCACCTCTCTGCTAACTTCATGCCTATGGCTCGGCGTGTGGCCCCTCCCCCCCTCTGAACAAAACCCTCGTGGGGGTCGCAAGTCTCTGGCTTGCGGAGCATTACATAGCCCTGTGGCCAAGCCAGCAGACCTATCATTTTCACCCAATCTGTGCTACACTTATATATAGCACCTACCCTCCCACGCTAGCCACGCAGGCCAGCCAAAGAGAGATAGCACTGCTAAGAAACCCCTTTGGCTCCCTTCTGTCCGCCAAAGCAGACAGTTGCAAAGTGGGTATTAAGCGATAGCTCAAAAACAGTGTTGGAGTAACTGGCAACGCCTTGCACGTTTGCAAAGCTGCAAGCGGCAGAAAGAAGCCTGTTACACGAGCGAAAAGGAGTGACTTTCATGGCACGTGTCCAGTTTAACCACGTCTACAAACGGTTCAACAAAGTCGAAGTCGTCCACGATATCAACCTCGACATCGAAGACAAAGAATTCCTCGTCCTGGTCGGTCCCTCTGGCTGCGGCAAAAGTACCTGCCTGCGCATGGTTGCAGGTCTGGAAGATGTCACCGAAGGTGAAGTAATTATCGGCGACCGCGTAGTTAATGGCATCGACCCCAAAGACCGCAATATTGCAATGGTCTTCCAGAACTACGCCCTTTATCCACATATGACGGTCTTCGACAATATCGCCTTCGGCCTCAAGTTGCGCCATTTACCCAAAGACAAGATCCAAAAGCGCGTCTATGAGGCAGCCGATATTCTAGGCCTACAAGACTATCTTAAACGCAAACCTAAGGAACTCTCCGGCGGCCAGCGTCAGCGCGTCGCACTCGGTCGCGCCATCGCCCGCGAAGATGCTCAGGTCTTCCTGATGGACGAACCACTCTCCAATCTGGACGCCAAATTGCGCGTGCAGATGCGTGCTGAGATCATTAAAATCCACCAGCGCGTCCAGACAACGTTCGTCTACGTCACACACGACCAGACCGAGGCGATGACGATGGGCAGCCGTATCGCTGTACTCAATGGCGGCCTCGTCCAGCAACTCGGCTCGCCCCAGGAACTCTACGATCATCCCGCTAATCTCTTCACTGCCGGCTTCATTGGCTCGCCCGCGATGAACTTCTTTCCTGCAGCCCAGGTTGTCGCTAATGGCGATGAAACGCGCATTGTGATGGAAGGCATCGGCTCGGTCCTCGTGCCAGGCAACTACGTGGAACAGGCCCGCGCAGCCGCCGGACGCAACCTGACCTTCGGCATCCGCCCGGAACATCTGGAAGACCTGGAACTGGCCATAGGCGACCAGCACAGCTCGTCCTCTTCACTCGAAGCAACTGTCGAAGTGATCGAAAACCTGGGCAATGAACTCCTGGTTTACCTGACAAGCAATAGCCGCAGCATCCAGGCACGCCTCAATCCACGTTCACGTATGAGCATGGGTAACAGGGTAAGCTTGTACATTGATAATAGTCATATTCATCTCTTCGACACCGATACCCAACAAGCCATTTTTTAGCACAAAACCCTTGATCAACTTTCCCTGAGCTTCGGGCAATCCGCTAGACTCAGCACCGAGGACGCTCCTCTCTCGTGGGGAGGAGCGTCCTCACTCTCCCAGGCACCAACCAGACCGCGTTTCACAACCATATGATCTTTCTCTCTGCTTGTAAAGAAGGGCAACTATATGAAGCGAGTGCTGGTGCTCCAGCATATATGGGACGATCCACCAGGCTATCTGGCCGAGATTTTATATGAACACGCCATAGCCTGCGAGATTATCGATGTCGAGCACGAACCGATCCCAAACCCGCGTCTCTATCAGGCGATTGTGCTCATGGGCGGACCCCAACACCTCTACCAGGAGGAGCTACTCCCCTACCTGGCCAACGAGAAGACCACGCTCCTCCACGCCATCGAGCAGGAGATCCCTACACTCGGCATCTGCCTCGGCGGACAGATCCTGGCCTCCACTCTGGGTGCCAGGGTCTCTAAACATAGCGTGAACGAACTGGGTTTTTACCGCATCCCTCTCACCAGCGCAGGCCACCACGACCCGCTTTTCACAGGCCTGCCCAACTATCAACTGGCCTTCCACTGGCACAACGACGTTTTTGACCTGCCACCCGGCGCAGTCCATCTCGCCAGCTATCCCGGTACACCCAATCAGGCCTTTCGCTACGGCAAAAATGCCTACGGCCTACAATTCCACATCGAACTTACCGACGAGATCATCCAGACATGGC
>DAOTTJ010000417.1:0-5983 GCA_034437695.1 Ktedonobacteraceae bacterium | reverse complement strand
GAGAAGTGTGCGTAGCGTGCAGAGAAAGCTTTTGCAAAACGAGCAAAGATTGGAGCGCCTTTGCACTGAAAGCCACAGGCATAGGCATGAAGTGAAGCGGGAGCCCTTTGCCGGCACCCTGTCTGGGGGACAGGCAATCTGGGGTGTCCCCAATAACTTTTTTCTTTTGTTTTGCATGTTTTGCCTCCGGCAAAACATGCAAAACAGGAGTGCAGAGAGATGCTCTCTGCTACCTTCATGCCTATAGGTGGGGCGCAAGCCGCAGGCTTGCGCAGAACTGGAACGTCCTGGAATGGCTGGAGCAGGCCCTTGACTTAGAGTCCACTCTAAGGTATAAAATAATCACGAAAATCTACCGCAATCTCTCTAATGGTTTGCTTAAAGCATAAAAGACTCTCTCTGCTTTTCATGCAATAATGTTTTAACCAGGGTGTGAATTATAGAAAAGAGCGATGTAGTGTAGAAAGACAAAGGAGAAACAATGGCGAAATCACACGTTATGGACGAGGCGCTGACTATTCAGCAGATGGTTCAGCTAACTGGTTTGAGCGCCCACACTCTGCGCTATTATGAACGCGCCGGCTTAATGCAGCAGCACGTCGCACGCAACGACGCCAATGGGTATCGATACTATACGCGCCAGGATGTGAGCTGGGTTGAGTTTCTCAAGCGCTTGAGGTCAACGGGGATGCCCATTCGCGATATCCTGCGCTATACCGAACTTACGCGTCAGGGAGAGCAGACTATTGCAGAACGTATGCATCTGCTGCAAGAGCATCGCAACCACGTCGAGGAGCATCTGAAAGAGGTCGAGGGTCATCTCACAGCTATCACCAGGAAAATCGCGTACTACGAATGCGAGAACGCCAGGTATTGCCAGACCTGTGAGGCAGTTCCTACCCAATCAACCGAGATATAAGCTGAATATGGTAGAAACTTGCCCAGGTGGTCTGAGGTACATTGAAAGCTTAAACAAGGGAAATGCGTGATGGCAGAGCAACCGCGAACATTCGATGTCTGTATTCTCTGTGCTCTCTACAAAGAGGCCCAGGCGGTTATCGACGAGTTTCAATTATACTACTCCGTTACCTTCTCCGCCGCCTTTAGTCGGCTGGAACTATATAACTACAGGCATACTCTGATGCAGAATAGCCGTGGAGAACCCCTTACGATCCTGGTAAGCTGGTTTGTCGATAGCGGTCCAATACATGCGGGTTTAGACCTCAAGCCCTTTTTGCACGAATTTCAGCCACGCTTTGCCGCGATGACTGGCATCTGCGCGGGCAATAGAGCAAAGGTTCAACTGGGCGATCTGGTTGTGGCCGAGTATGCCTATCATTACGATGAGGGCAAGATGCGTGAGGGGCTAAGTGGACAGATAGCGCACCAGCCAGAGATGAAAACGGTTCATCCTACTAATCTGGTAGTTCAGTGTATAAAAGGCTTCGACGGCTGGAAAACGGCAGTCCGCGAGCGTTTTCCCCAGACCGCCAGACTGCCAGACTGCTATATCGCCCCAATGGCGTCTGGTATGGCAGTCCGCGTGGACAATCCTTTTCCCCACTTGACAGAGTACTACAATCGAAAAACGCTGGCCGTCGATATGGAGGCAGCTACCTTTTATCTGGCCCTGCGCGGGTTCCCTTTTATGCATGGCTTGGTCGTCAAGGGGATCTGTGACTACGCGGATGGACAGAAAAATGACCACTATCACGATTTCGCGGCTCGTGCCTCTGCTATCTATATCCTGCATTTTATTAGCGAATATGTCAACAACCAGATCATGCCCCTACGCGATAGCACGGGTCAGATCCTACTCGGACGAACTGCTCGTTCGTCTACCCCCACAAATATACGCGTCACCTCTTCGCCTTCCAGAGAGGGCAATAAGGCCGTTATCCTCTTCGTTTTGCATGAGACCGAACACGCTCTGGAATATATCCGCCGCGATGAGATCAGACGGCAGATCCTTTTCTTGAAGGAAAGACAGCAGGAACTTGTGCGGCTGGTCGTGCCTTTTGCCACGCTCAAGCCATTAAAGCAGCAGGCAGCCTTCCAGATCGACGGTGTTGACTGCCTGCTCACCTTCCAGATGAGCGCTATCGCCAGCATTATGAATATCAAGGTCGAAGTAGGGGGTGTAGAGGTTTTTCACAATTAAACACTTTTCCCAGGAGATACCACAACATCTCTCTCCCTAATCGATCATCTCTCGGCGCACAACATCCAGTGGATGTTCGCGTAAGAGCCACCAGCGGATCAGACCGACCGGAATCCTGAAACGCTCGGCGTCAAAGGAGGCATTTCTGTCTACGTCTTGCTCGTCTTCGATCACATCTGCGTCACGTAAGATTTTGAGCGCATTGACCAGATGTTCGTGCTTATACCCAATGCTGTGATTGAGATAGATCTCTTCAATCTCGGTAAAACTTAGCCAGCGCCCATCCTCACGTCCACCAGTGGCGAGCGCAGCCAGGGCAACGCGTACTTCGGGTGTGATCTGCTCCCATAGGTAGTCGAAGTGGAATTTGGTGTTCTGCATAACCACGTGCGAAACAATATTAACATCATTAATCGTCACGTACGTTTTTTGCTGTTCGTTGCAGTAATCGACCAGCGACCAGCAGACCAGATGGATCAGGTAGGGCTGGTCGGCGGTCAACTGGCGGATCTTCTCAATTGCCAGTGGCTCATATTCGAGAGAGTCTTTGACAGGCTGCGTAATCAGGTCTTCTGCCCCTACCTGGCTGAGTTTGGAGAGTCGATAGTGCAGGGCAATATTAAAAAAGACTGAACGGTACCAGCGGGTAAATTCGGTGATCTGATGAGTTCCCGCAAAGAGAAAGTTCACGCTCTGCCGGTGCTGGACGATATTGCGCAGATATTCGAATATCTCGGACTGTAACTTATTTTTTTCTACTTGCTCCTCCAGGACCTCAAACTCGTCGATCATCAAGATCAGCTTTCTCCCGTCCAGGTGCTCTTCGACCATATTCATAAATACATCAAATGTATGAATAGGGTCGTTCTTCCAATCTGATAGAGGCGGCATGGGGATGGTCAGCTCTTTCTTTTTCATACTTCTGCTGATAGCATAGGCTACGCGGCGTAGAAAGCTTTCGATAGAGATGTTATACGACAGGCGTTGCATATCGATCAAAACAGGTATGTGCTGCTCCAGGCGTGCGGCATTGATCAGTTGGATCAGCACGCTGGTCTTGCCCGAGCGGCGCTGACCATAGAGAACGACTACGCTTTTCACCTCGCGTGTCAGATGGTTCTCAAGGAAAAGCATATCTTTTTCGCGTCCATAAAACATCTCGCTATCGTGCATCGGTACACCGCTTGAATAAGGATTGGAAATGGTACAGAAATGTTGTTCACGTCCGCGTAATTCCAGCGATTCCTCAAACATTTCGATGCGCGTGCTTTTATCGACGTTGTTAAATGCAACTTCAAAGCGCAGGTTGAGTAGCTTCTCGTGTGGGCGCAGGGTAAATTCGAGCGTTGTGCGCTCCGCAGGTGAAAGAATCTCTCGGTCCTGAGTGATCTTGCCCACGATATCAAATTGAGCGCTATGTAAGAGTGTGACTGCAAGATTTGTCGCTGAACTGCGTCCCTTATTCTCCACCGTCAGCCAGATGCTCACCTGTTTTTCATCTGACGCATGCTTGAGTAAGAGATCCACTCTGATCTCCGCATTTCCGCGCAACTCGTTTAACTCCTTTTGCACTAAGTTAGTCCATTTCTTAAAAAGTAAGCTAAAGATGCTATGATCGGGTAGCCGCTGGAGAGACTCACCAAGAAAGGTTTGAGTATAGCGGCGATCTACATATATCTGTATCTCTTTCAGTGCATCCAGGGTTTCAAGCAAACTGGCCAGCCGATCGTGGATATTTTTGCGTCTGAAGTAGACTTTGAGCGAGCGGCTGATTGTCATTTTAAGGTGACCAAAAATTTCCATTACGAACGGAGCAAATTTGTTTTTGCGGTCAAACATTGAATTATAGAGAGGGAATTGATAGTTCGCAATCTCCTCAATGGTCTCTATATCGAAAAGGCGACTTAGTTCGGTGTAGATCTGGTAGAGATCTTTGCCGTAGATCAATCGGGCGGCGACATCTTTGACTTGAAAGACTTCTTTGAGCTTCTGGGAGAGCGTTTCCTGGGTGAGGTTCGCGAGCAGAGGCAGGATCGTGCCAATATAGCTTTTTACCGTGCCATTTGTCGCAACATGGACAATCTGTTCAATGACTTTGACTTGCAGGCCTCTGGCGATGAATAGATGCATATAAATGATCAGGTTGCCTGTATAGTGATCGAGGAAATGGGCGAGAGTGCGGGCTGCTTCCTGGTGAATCCACTCTGAGTCAGGGTCCTGGGCAGCCGTTAGCAGCAGACCAAAGATATCGCGTGGACGGCAGAGGGAGGTGTTGATTAGCGTGTGAATTTTGCGGATCGCCAAGCGACGTATATAGCGGTCAGGATGGTTGACTGCCCGACGCAGATAGTGGAAGCCGAACTCCCAGTCGTGTGCCATAAAGAGATTGGTGTGATCGATCACTGCGTTGCGTACACTTGCCTCGGTATCGGTCCAGAGCTGATAGATTACTGTCCGTATTTTTTGTGGCTCCAGGGCAAAGAGGCCGGCGAGTACGCCTACCAATGCCTGGCGAACCTCGGCGGCTTCATGGCTGGCTAGCTGTTCAAAAAACTCAAAGCCATACGGTTGAAGTTCTTTTTGTTTACTCAGTTCGTCGAGTGCAAAGGCCAGTAAGAGCGGGTGCTTATCAGCCTCAAGCCACATTTTCAGATATTCGTCAGCCGTACGGTGATTACGTAACATCGCCCAGCAGCGTTCAATTGCGTTTCTCACCTGTTGTTGGTCGACCACACGGAGCAGCTCCAGGCCATCTTCTGAGCCAAACGCTATCTCATAGTCTCCATCGCCGTCGATATCTGCAACTCGCAGTGAGTTGATGCTATCGCTCGTCTGGTATATCCACTGGGGGTCGCCATCGCGATCAAAGACGTGGAGACAACCGGACGCGCACCCGGCAAAGATCTCAATCTTGCCGTCTTTATCAGCGTCGATTGCATCGACTGCTTTGACAGTATGTGGCAAGAAGTAACGCCACAGCAGATGACCCGAACTGTCGAGCACGTGCAGATTGCGGTCTTTCGAGCCGGCCAGTACCTCTGCCTGCCCGTCGCCATTGATATCTTTGATAGTGATGGCCTTGACGCTGTCTCGGGTCTCATAGTGCCAGGCATGTTCACCATTGCGCTTATACGTATCAATCTTGTTGCGGCGATTGGCCGTGACGATCTCCAGCGAACATTCTCGCGTTGGGGTGCGTGCCTGGACAATCTTGACCTCTTCCTGCGTTATAATCTCTCCATAGGAGCTATTTGTCTGCTCAAGACCATTTGGATAGATCAGAAGCTTTTTCTCCTCCGAACCAATAATAATTTCTGGCTGCTGACGATTAGAAGGTAGTACACAGATGCTCGATATAGACCAACTGGCTATCTGCACGCTACGCGCCTGTTTACCCAGGATGTGTATATAGTTCTTCGACGAGCAGATAATGATCTCTTCCTGCCGGGGTCCATCAATGAAACCAGTTTCAACGTCGACAATTGTGTCTTGCAGATGGTTTTCCCACAATTTATGGCCGTTGATGGCAAATGCCTGCACATGCCCCTGATAAGTGACCACTATAATCTCATAGGGTCTTTCTCCCGCAATCTGTCTCAGGCAGACTGTGCGAATATGCTCGATCTTTTTTTCCCATAGAGGTTCGACTTTTTGTTTCTCTAGTTTGAGCAAAGCCAGCAGTGCCTGCTCGTAACTTCCGTCGAGCATAAGCTCCTGCGTCAGCGCGAATGTGATCAACTCGGGTTTCTTAGGCGGAAGGAGATCCTGAAGCTGGCGACGCTCTGCCAGGGGGAGCTTTTTCATTTCACCCGTATCCTGGAT
>DAOTTJ010000416.1:0-8975 GCA_034437695.1 Ktedonobacteraceae bacterium | reverse complement strand
CAGTTTTGTTATAATCGCGCTCTACCATGCACGCCCGGTTACTGCTGGTTATACACTCCAAGATGCGCTTAGTTACACGTGGGCCGCGCAGGCTCTGATCATGGTGGTGCTCCCCTTTGGTTGGACAGATCTTATGTTGACCATACGTACAGGTGAAGTAGTCAGCGACCTGAGTAAGCCGTGTGATTATTTTCTCTACTGGTGTAGTCGAGAGATGGGTCGAGCGGTCTATTATTTTCTATTTCGTGCGCTACCAATCTACGCGATCGGTCTTTTGCTTTTTCGTCTGGAGGTGGCCAATCTATGGACCCTTCTAGCTTTTCTGGGTTGCCTGGCTCTGGGATCGATGTGTGGAGTCGTTCTGCGCGTTTTGCTCAATCTGGCAGCTTTCTGGATAGTCGAGGCACGCTCTGTGATTGTCCTGGGGATGGCAGTTGCCCAGTTTTTTAGTGGCGTCTATGTGCCGCTGGTCTTTTTTCCTGCCGGATTGGCTATGTTGGCAACGTGGTTACCTTTTCCCGGAATGATGAATGCGCCTATGCAGGTCTTTATAGGCAAACTAGGGGGCTTTGCCCTGTTGAGTGAACTACTCCTGCAAGTTGGCTGGTTGGGTGTACTGATCGTCATCACACGTCTGATTACGCGGCTTGCAACGCGGCGTGTGGTTGTGCAGGGTGGGTGAATAGTTGGAATGTTTTGTCGGGACTTTGTGCGGATTTTATTGGTCGGACTTCGAGTCAAGGAGAGCTGCGATGCTTCGTATAGTCGCGAGTGATGTACGCTTATATCTACGTCTCATTGCAATGCAACTGCGTGCGCAGATGCAGTACAAAATAGATCTTGTAATCGATATTCTCACGTACTTTCTGGGTACCGCTCTGGAGGTAGGTTCGCTCCTGCTCTACTTCGTCCCCTTTCCTACTATGCTTGGCTGGCGAGTGGGTGAGGTGGCGTTGTTGTGCGCGGTGACCTCGATTGGTTTTGGGCTGGCTGAGCTGTTTGGGGGAGGGATCGATAGCTTTGAAACGATTATTCGCCTGGGCGATTTCGATCGTGTGCTCTTGCGACCCGTGGCGACGCTGGTGCAGGTGAGCACGACGCAATTTCGTCTGCGCCGGCTGGGTCGGGTGACTGAGGGGATCGGTGCTTTCGGTCTGGCGCTTTTTCTGCTGCGTGCGACCCCGGTAGTCTGGAACTGGAGCAAGGTGCTGGTTCTGCTACTGGGCATGCTCAGCAGTGGATTGATCTTCACCTCAATCATCTTGCTTGGCGCGACAGTCTGCTTCTGGAGCGTTGAGATCACCGAATTGACCAATAGTCTGACCTATGGTGGTCGTGAGATGCTCAGCTATCCTCTGACGGTTTATCACCTGCTTCTCCAGCGCTTTTTTGTCTTTGTTATTCCGTTGGCCTTCGGTACCTATGTGCCGGTCTGCTATATTCTGGGGCGTGCGCTACCCTTTGGTCTGCCTGAGGGGCTGGCCTTTTTTTCACCGCTCATCGCCCTGCTCTTTGCGCTGATCGCGGTGGGCTGCTGGCGCTTTGGCGTCCATCACTACCAGAGTACCGGCAGTTAGTTTATGTTAAGGAGGTAATCATGGCAATCATTGAGGCTACAAGTCTGAGCAAGACCTTTCGTATCGCCAGACGGCGACCGGGAGTATTGGGGAGTTTGCGCAGTATTGTCAATCCAGATGTGCATATGGTTAAAGCCGTGCAGGATCTTTCGTTGAACATCGAGGCAGGCGAGATAGTTGGTATGGTTGGACCCAATGGCGCGGGCAAGAGTACGACCATCAAAATGTTGACCGGCATCCTGATGCCGGGTGCGGGACAGGTGCGAGTTGCAGGTTTTAATCCACTGCATCAGCGCCGCGCAATGGCCGCGCGGATCGGCGTGGTCTTTGGTCAGCGCACTCAGCTCTGGTGGGATCTGCCCCTGATCGACTCACTGCAACTGTTGCGTCACCTCTACGGCGTGCCTGAGGAGCGCCATCGCGCCAATCTGGCACGTTTGAGCGACTTACTGGAGCTAGAGCCGTTTCTGCGTACCCCGGTGCGCCAGCTTTCGTTGGGTCAGCGCATGCGCGGAGACCTGACGGCCGCGCTTTTGCACGATCCCCAGCTACTCTATCTGGATGAGCCGACGATCGGACTTGATGTCGTTGCCAAAGCCCGCATTCGTGCGTTTCTCCAGGTTCTCAACGCCGAACAGGGCTTGACTATCTTGCTCACTACTCACGATATGGACGACGTAGAGGCACTGTGTCCACGGCTCTTGATAGTCGATCATGGACGTAAACTCTACGATGGAGGCCTGAATACATTGCGTGAACGGTTCGGTGGCGAACGTCTCCTGGTTGCTACCTTTGATGCCACCGCGCTGCTCACCCTGCCACGTGACAGCCAGAGCCAGGTCGAGCTACCAGATCTGCCGCATGGCGTGCGTCAGGTCAAAACAGACCTGCCGCATGTCTGGTTGAGTTTTGGCCGCGATGCTCTGCCAGCACACGAACTGGTTGCCTGGTTAGGTGCTCGCTATCAGCTTAAAGATGTCACATTTCAGGAGCCAGAGATAGAAGACGTAATTCGACGCATCTACGAAGAAGATCTCTTATTAGTGAGCTGAGAGAGGCAGGCTAGCGCGAGACAGAAACAGCCAGCAAAGAGTTGAGAGACTCTCTACAGCGGAGAAAGGGGCTTGCTCAGTAGTTCGCCAGGGTTAAACCAGAACTGCTGAGAGGTCCCCCATCAACTCCTGGATTTCGCGCAGACGGCGTTCGGCCAGTTCTACATTTTCTAGTGCCTGGGCCAGAATGCGTGCTTCCAGAGAGGAATACGACTCAGCGATCTCAGGGTCGATCGATCCAACGAGTTCTAACGCCCGATGAAGTTTTGTTTCAGGTGTTGCAGGTCCTGTGATTGTCATGGTTGCTACCCCTTAAATACAATGTAAAGCCTCAAGCTCAAAGTAACGAAAATTTCGCTACCCGCCTCTCTCCTGAGGCGTTCCACCGTTTTTACCTTCCTGCTAGCATATACGATACTCATCAGGAAAGAGTTACATTTTGCAGCCCGTTTCCTGCTGAGAAGCGGGTGGATTGTGGCGACTACACTCTCTGTTTTTATCATACATGGGTCAGGCAAAAAAGCCAAATACGTATGACCAACATTCCTAGTACGCTTACCCATCTGGCGCGGATGCTGGTCGATCTCGCGCTGACCGATGAATATATACAGACAGTGAGAACGATAGCTCCCATCTAGAAGCTATCGTCTGCCCACCGGATAGCTATTTAACTATGACTTCCAGGTTCATGCCTGAATGGACCGTACAGTAAATATGAAAGGTACCTGCGGTTGTAAATGGACCGATCTGCACGCTGGCTCCGCTCAACTGCAAGTCTTTGAGCGTGGGTACACCGGCAGGTTTTTCGGGCTGCTGGGTGGTTCCACTCCACTGACCATAGTCGAAAATGTGGAAAGATGATTGATCTTGCGCAATCGTCAACGTGCCGCCCTTGCTCAGCGTGATGCAGGTCTGCTCAAATGAGTTGGTAGCTGTCTTGACCGTTGTACCACTTGGGCAGGTATTCGTGCTCGTTGTCGAACTACTTGCGCTCGTACTGAGTGTGCCAGGACGAGTACAGGCTGCTAAAAAAATGCTACAGAGCGCAAGCGCTGCCAGGATCATAGTCAGCGTGCGCCATTGCTTACGAACCATAAGAATGGAAACCTCTCAAAAATATAGTTAAAATACGCCTCGTCCCACTACCAGGAAGAACAAACCCCAGGCGCTTTTTGCCAATACAGGTGCCAGAATAACCAGAGCAACAAGTGCGTGGGCTATATGCGCGAACTGCCCACACTGAGGGGAAGGTAGCCGTGAAAATCAGCCTTTTCACCCCCTATTGTTACATACTATACGGCGCAGACGCGTCTGTGGGAATAGGGCAGATACCCGATTTTCTCTCGGGTGGATACCTGATCTACTCTATTACTCTGATCACGCATCTGCCCAATAGGGCAGTTTCAGCCCTCGCTTACAAGCAAGATTCTCTAAGGCGAATGATTTTTTGCATACTTTGCCCTGATCTCCTCACCACGCATCTCAGGGTCTTGCAACGGTCTTTTTTGCTTCACAACCCATCCCCAGGGAAGAGAGCTTCTACGAGTAGCGCCACATTGAGCAAGGGCTGCCGCCGCTCACCACCTCGCTTCAGGCTACTTTTGTTTATCGTATACAAACATCCGTTCGTCCTTGACATAACATGATACGGTATGTTATACTAGCAAGGTCCTACAGGGACATGGCATTTCCAGAGAGGAAAGAGACTCTGGCATCAAGCCAGGCGAGGGGACTCGCATTGGTAAATCCGAAAGGAGCACATATGAGACCAATGAAGAAACCAATACGCCTTCTGGGGGTAGTATATCAGATTGACCAGGTGTGCTCGTAGAGGCGAGCTGGCTGGACTTTCCTCCTTCCTATTGCCCAGCATCTGATCCTACCGCGGCTAGCGAGAGCTTTTGCCAGGTATGTTTGTGCGATAGACTGTATCGCAGGTTGGGGAAGTGGGAAGTGAGATAGGGGGACAGAGAGCAAGCACACAAGAGGCCACGCTCTCCCCCGGCTTTTTCTGACAGTAGATTTGAAACTCAGAAAGGCAGATACGCAGAAAAAATTGCCAAAAGACCTGTACATAAAGGTCCGGGTCTTTTGGCCGTTGGCACTGCTTACTCCTCATCGAGCGTGAGAATAGCCATGAAGGCTTCCTGAGGGATCTCGACGCTTCCGACCATCTTCATCCGCTTTTTGCCCTCTTTCTGCTTCTCCAGGAGTTTGCGTTTGCGTGAGATGTCGCCGCCATAGCATTTGGCCAGTACGTCTTTGCGCATAGCTTTGACGGTTTCGCGTGCGATGACGCGCGAGCCGATCGCGGCCTGGATCGGGACCTCGAAAAGCTGGCGTGGAATCAGTTTGCGCAGTTTTTCTGCCAGACTGCGTCCCTGATGATAGGCTTTGTCGCGGTGTAGGATCAACGAGAGCGCATCGACGGCGACCGTATTGACCAGGATGTCGAGCTTGACCAGGTCGGCCTGGAGGTAGCCGCCGTAGGAGTAGTCAAGTGAGGCATAGCCCTGAGTGCGTGACTTCAGTTGGTCGTAGAAGTCGGTGATCAGCTCGGCCAGGGGGATCTTGTAGGTCATCAGCACACGCTCGGCCTCGATATACTTCATCTCGTTGTACGTGCCGCGTCTGGTTGTAATCAGGTCCATGATCGTGCCAATATAGCGGGTGGGTGTAAAGATCGAGATATCCATCACGGGTTCTTCGATCATCTCAATGATGCCTGGGTCGGGCATTTCGGAGGGATTATCGATCTTGAGCAACGCGCCGCCGTTCGTAGTCACGTGGTATTCGACGCTGGGGGCTGTGGCCAGGATGTCAAGATTGTATTCGCGTTCGACGCGCTCCTGAATGATCTCCATGTGGAGCAGACCCAGGAAGCCGCAGCGAAAGCCGAAGCCCAGGGCTGAAGACGTTTCGGGTTCGTAGAAAAGCGCGGCGTCATTGAGTTGCAGGCGGTCCAGTGCATCGCGCAACAGTGGGTAGTCGTTGCCTTCAACGGGATAGATGCCGGCGAAGACCATCGGTTTGGCGGGCTTGTAGCCCGGCAGTGCTTCCAGTTTGCCCAGTGCTGAGGGAATGGTGATTGTATCGCCGACGTGGCAATCTTTGACGTTTTTAAAGCCGGTCGCGATATAGCCTACCTCGCCGGTTGTTAGCTTGCCAGTTGAGACCAGGCGTGGTTGGAAGATGCCAGCTTCCAGGATCTCGGTGGTGCTGCCTGTGGCCATCATCACCACTTTCTCGCTGGCTCGTAGCTGACCGTCAACCATGCGTACATAGGCTATGACGCCTTTATAGGCGTCATAGTGTGAGTCGAAGACCAGCGCACGTGCGGGTTGTTCTGTCTCCCCTTTGGGTGGTGGGATCTGCTTGAGCACTGCTTCAAGAATGTCCTGGGTGCCGATGCCCTCTTTGGCGGAAGCCAGGATACAGTCTTCTTTTGGCAGGCCGATCACATCCTCGACCTCCTGTTTGACGCGTTCTGGCTCGGCGCTGGGCAGGTCGATCTTATTGATGACTGGGATGATCGTTAGATCGGCCTCGACCGCCAGGTAGAGATTAGCCAGCGTTTGTGCCTCGATCCCTTGCGTTGCATCGATGACCAGCAATACGCCCTCGCAGGCGGCCAGGCTGCGTGAGACCTCGTAGGTGAAGTCCACGTGGCCGGGTGTATCGATCAGGTTGAGTTCGTACTGTTCGCCATTGAGTGCGGTATAGAGCATACGCACAGCCTGGGCCTTGATAGTAATGCCTTTTTCGCGTTCCAGGTCCATCTGATCGAGGGTTTGTTCCATCAATTCGCGCCTGGAGACGGTGCCAGTAAACTCAAGCAGGCGGTCGGCCAGCGTCGATTTTCCGTGATCAATATGCGCGATAATGCAAAAATTGCGAATATGGGCTTGATCAGTCATGAATAATCCCTCCGCACAACACCTCATCACTATCCTCACTGCTGTAAAAGACAGCTGCCTGGCCTGGTGTGATGGCTCGCTGTGGGCGTGCAAATGTAACCTGGACGGATTGGGAGTCCAGGGGAGTGACCAGGGCTTCCTGTTCAGGAGCCTTATAGCGGATGCGCACCATTGCTGTGAAAGGTGCAGTTGGTATTTCGCCGCTGACATAGTGCATAGAGTTGACGGTGAAGGATGAGCGCAGCAGAGCCTCGGCGGGTCCGACGATCAGAGCGTTCTGTGTGGCGTCGATGTGCAGTACATGTAGAGCCTCATTGGCATTCAGGCCGAGGCCCTTGCGTTGGCCAATCGTATAGTAGGCCAGTCCGCGGTGGCGGCCCAGTGTATGGCCGCTCTGATCGTAGATTGGACCGGGGCGAGGGATCTGGATCATGCCGTTGCGTAGACTCGTTGCGCCGGCTCCGACCGGGGTTGGCTCCTCTTCGGCGCTGGCATAGCGGTCGATAAAGCCGCGGTAGTCATTTTGCGCCACGAAGCAGATTTCCTGGCTTTCGGGCTTGCTGGCTACGCTGAGGCCGCGTTCGGCGGCCATTGTCCGCACCTGGGGCTTCGTATATGTGCCCAGGGGAAAGCAGGCGTGAGCGAGCTGATCCTGATTGAGAACATGCAGCACGTACGACTGATCCTTTGAGGCATCGATCCCGCGGCGTAGGCGGCGTTTGCCGGTGAGTGGATGATTGTCCACGCGCACATAGTGGCCGGTTGCCAGGTAGTCAGCATTGAGTGCCAGGGCGCGATTGAGTAGGAGCGTAAAGCGGATATGGCGATTACAGGTCAGACAAGGGTTAGGCGTGCGGCCAGCGACATACTCCTGATAGAAGCGGTCCACCACATGCTCTTTGAATTCTTGTTCAACATTGACCAAGTAGAGAGGTATATCGAGTGTGCGGGCGACGCGGCGGGCGTCATCGACGGCCTCCAGTGAACAGCACGTGTTTTGCACGACTTTTTCCAGGCCTTCGTCGTCAATCATGCCTGGTTCGGCCCACAGGCGCAGCATAATCCCGATTACCTCGTGTCCCTGTTCTTTGAGCAAAGCGGCGGCCACCGAGCTATCTACGCCGCCGCTCATTGCGACGACTATTCTCGCCATGTTTTTCCCTGCCTTCTTGTCCGTGTTGGATAGTAGTATCGATTGATTGGGTAGTACAAAAGACTGGTCGGGGGCGGGACATTCGGTGCTGACGATAGAGCGGGAGGGCAGCAGCCCTTTGCTGGAGTACACAACGTCCGTGTGACAACGCCTTTTCTAGCCGCCGTTGGTGGCGAGCCAGGAGAATAAGAAAGCCCTGGCCAGAGCGTGGCCAGCGGTGCTTGTGTGAACGTTTGGCTTGAATGTCGCAATGATGCCCTTACCTGTCAGGTCAACGATAGCACAGTCGGGGTACCTTGTCAAATCCGTTTGTTCACCGCTTGCGCGGGCGTTCTCGCGCTCGCAGGCCGCGTCGAACGTGTGTGTGTTGTGCAGCTCGCGATTGGAGGTATGCAGGGGGCTTGTACAGCCTCTTTAAGAGAGGGGAGAAAACGGATTGCTATCTCGTAGAAATCGTGTATACTACGGGAGACGAGCAGATATGAGTTGCCTCACGTCTGCCGGTGAGTGAAGCTTTGCCAGGGGAAGCGCTGCGGTGCACCCTTTTAGTAGATGTTAGTCGGTATGCTTCTATAGAAAGAACCGACGAGACAAGCCGGATCTCAGATGCGTTTACACAGTAACAGGAATTGCCGAAATAGAACTTACTTAGAAGAGTAGCCTGGGCGAATGCGAGTTTTTGACACGTGTGCCGTCAGGCGGGGAGTATGTAGCTATGCCAAAGAAGAACACATCTTCGCGAAGTGGGACTCAGAAGGCCAGGACGAAGCCGAAAAGTTTTGAACTGGTGCGGCCAGTCTCGGACGATAATGTACTAGAGATGGTCAACAGTAGCGACGAGATTGAGGAGGTAGAAGTGGTAGAAGTGGTAGAAGAAGGAGATGGAGAGGAGGAAGAAACAGAAGACGAAGAGAAAGTAGAGGTACCGGCGAGTCGTAAGGCAAATGTGCAGGTTGTGAAGCGTCCTAGCGTGAAAGAGAGCGTCCTGCCTGTTGCCGTCGCGAGTACGGTCAGTAGCGAGCCTAAGAGCGCGTCTGCGCGTCTAGCGGCGCGGCGTAAAGCGGGACCCCGCGAGAAGGCGAGCCGTCCGGCAGTCAGCTTGATCTTAGCAGAGAACTATGCCTACGTACGGAAAGACCTGATCTTTATCCTGCTTCTGGCAGTTATTATGTTTATAGCTATTATTATCATGCATTTCATTCCAGCTATTGGTGGTTAAGAGGGTGGGTGGGAGCCTGTAAAGGCGCAAAAGGTAAGCTGAGAGGTGTAGGCGAGT